>JBMNUR010000162.1:0-6660 GCA_050946395.1 Peptococcales bacterium | reverse complement strand
AGCTGTTGATGCAGATGGGCTGCACATTGGGCAAGAGGATCTACCATTAAAGATTGCTAGAAAATTATTAGGTCCATCCAAAATATTAGGCTATTCAGTATCAAATATCCAACAGGCAGTTTATGGTGAACAAAATGGTGCAGACTATCTTGGGGCAGGGTCAGTTTTTCCAACAGGCAGTAAAGCCGATGCCGGAAATCCCATTGGTCTGAATAACTTAAAGAAAATTAAAGAAAATGTAAATATCCCTGTGGTAGGTATTGGTGGAATCGGTATTACTAACATCAGAGAAGTAAAGTCAACAGGTATTGATGGGATATCACTAATTTCAGCAATTTTAGGAAATCCAAATATTAAGGAGGTCACCGGAGATTTGCTCAATATCTGGAGGGAAGAATGGAAAAAGTAATTTTCGTTGATTTTGATGGGACGATTACCAAAGTTGATACCTGTCAAAAAATGGTGAAAACTTTTGCCCGAGATGGGTGGGTAGAGCTTAATAAGCTTTGGGAAGAAAAAAAACTTTCGACTAGAGAGTGTGCTAATCGGACTTTTCAGCTTTTTGATGCAAATTTAGAAGAACTCGAGAAGCTAATAGAAACAATCGAAATCGATACTTATTTTCCGGAGTTTGTATCTATGTGTCAAGCATGGGGTTATCCTATATATATATTGAGTGATGGGTATGATTTAATAATTGAAAGAGTCCTAAAAAAATACAATATCAACATACCTTATTATGCCAATAAACTTCTGTATGATGGACAATTTTCTATCGAATGTCCCTATCATAATTCGGAATGTGGTATATGTGGGACATGTAAGTCTACATTGATGGAGAAATTAAGAAAAAATGCAAGACAGATCGTTTATATTGGGGATGGGTATTCCGACACCTGCCCTGCCTCTAAGGCGGACATAGTTTTTGCTAAAGGTACCTTATATAAGTATTGTCAAGAGAAGGGAATAAAAGCTACCCACTTTGACAATTTTGGGGATATATTGAGGTTAGTGGCTAGCGGCTAGTAAGTCGATGGTCGATAGTTTGTAGGGGCAGGCCTAGTGCCTGCCCTTCTTAATCTTATTGATAACCTCAACCTAATTCTTTTTTCTGTAGGTTCTGTAGCTACTGTAGCTTCTGTAGAAGGCACGGAAAAGTACTCCCTGAAAATTAACCCTAGCCAAGAACTTTTCCTACTGTAAATATTCTTCTAATGTCAAATCATTCATCACTATTTCAGTAGCGGCTTCTACTCCTACATATCTTATATGCCAGGGCTCGTATTGATACCCGGTTATAGCTACTTTTTCGCGGGAATATCTTATGATGAAACCATAGTGATGGGCATTTTCATTTAGCCACCGGCCTTCCGGAGTATCACCAAAATTCTCCACCAAACGGTAATTAACCGAGGCACAGCTTACATCCATAGCTAGTCCGGTTTGGTGTTCGCTTTGGCCGGGCATAGCACTAAATGTGTTAGCTTTTTTAAAACCATGTTTTTTTACATTACCTAAAAAAATAGACTTTTGTCTTTCATAGGAACGGTATCCTGATACTGCGTTAATCTTATGTCCTTCCTCTTCCGCTTTAGTGATGAGAGCTTCTAAAGCGGAAGCTGCATCTTGTCTCATATATTTTTTCTGGTCTTCACCTTGAAAAGAAAAAGGCACATTAGGGATAACAAGGTCCTCGGGAACATATGTAGATTGCAAATTATTTTCTTTATTTACTAAGACCAAAATGTCATTAGGATTATCTACGAATTTTTTATCATTAGTATTAATTAGTTGTACAACCTCATCATAAGTTAAATCCACTTTATGTACATCCCTTTCGGGTTTTTCCATTACCGGTTCCTTTGGCGGAGCTTGATCGATAACAGGGTTTTCTTCTATTTTATTCTCTGGTTCTTTTTCTATGACCTCTGGTTCGATATTTGTAGTACTCAAAACTTCTTCTTGTCCAAAACTAAAGATTGTAAATAGAACAGCTAAGATAAGTATTAATCCTATTATGATTTTTCTCACAACTATAGCTCCTTTAATTCGGCATTTTAGGATATATTTCGACGAATAGATGTCAAATCCTTTTTTCTATGCTAACATTTTAGCTAAGGTCATAACATAGTTGGAGTCTTACGGCCGGTAATAATCCTATTAAATTTAGCGACAGAAAAGAGGCACTTAACAAGAATGAAGCGCACCTATTATTACAGCATGTACTTTCTTTTTCTATTAGTTTTTTTAAATGAGGTTTTTAGCGTTAATGCTCAGGTTTTTATGATTTTGAGTTCTTCAGGTTTGATTATTTTTTTAGTAACCTCCCTTTACATGACGAGAGGATTTCAGCTTTATGTATCTGTAGGGTCACTTGTAGTCGGCCATATTATTTTATTTAAATATAGCTTGGGATTGGATATTTGGTATAGTAGCATAATGAAAGGACTAGGTATGCCTGTCTTGTTCGTTGCCATACCCTTAATTTCTTTTCCCATTAAATATGGGCAATATTTAGAAGCCATTGAAAATTATGTGGCAAGCAAAAGGGGGAAACCGGGTTTTCTTTTTTCTTTTCTGGCTCTTATGCATTTAGCTCTAACCATTGCTTTAAATATTGGTTCTATTCCTACCATGCAAAAACTTTTGGAAAAGGTAAAATTCCCTACGAAATATTTGGCTTTATTATATACTGCCGGGTATTCTTCATATGTGTCCTTTTCACCTTATGATGGTGTAGTAAATATGGTTCTTTTGTTTACGGCAGTAAGTTATTCCGAGTATTTTTTCAGTGGATTAACGATGGTTATATTAATTGTTTTTGTTTGCACCTTACTTTTAAAAACTGATGCAAAATTATTAACAGAAATAAATGAAAACTTATCTTCTTCTAAAAAGGATGGCAGTAATAAAAAAGTTTATGAACTACTTTTTCATATTTGTGCTTTGATATTTTTAGCCTTTATAGGTGATAAGTTTATTCATTTTTCCAATGCTCTTTATACCATTGCTCTTATGATAATTATCTACGCTTTAATCTGGGGGTTATCTTTAAAAGTATTAAATCAATATAAAAAAGAAATGTGTGATTATAGTACAAATTTACTTAATTACAAGAGTTTTTTACCATTTTAATCTCCGCGAGTTTTTTGGGAGCATTAGTATCCTATACGCCTTTGAAAAGTAGTATTGAGAGTGTTTTATTATTGCTAAATTATTTGCCTTTGTATCTAATAATCCAGGTATTTTTACTAATATCCATACTTTTATGTCTGGTTGGTATCCATATGATGATTACTGTCACAACTTTAGCACTGACTGTGACACCAGCTCTTATTGGATTAACAAATACGGCTTTTGCCCTAACCTTACTTACATGTTGGTATATGGCTATGTGTGTTTCTCCCTTTGTACCTTTTACCCTGATTGTAGCTGAAACAATAAAAGAAAAACCTTTAAACATTGCCTTTAAACATAATTTAAAATTTTGCCTGGTAATGTTTTTTGCTGCACCGGCATTGATATTGCTGATTAATCAAATTCATTAATTTTTCTTTACAACTTTTCCGGATAGAGTTATAATTTGCATGAACACATGAATAGGTGTTCATGCAAATTAGGAGGAGTTGTTATGGGTAAAGAGATAGTTGTTTATATGAAAGGCTTACACTGTGCTAACTGTGCAGCTAAAATTGAAAATGGAGTAAAGAATATAGAAGGTGTTCACGATGTTAGCTTAGATTTTGTTAATAATAAGTTGGTAGCTAAGGCACCAAGTTCTGAATTAAAAGATATAGTAACAGAAGAAATTGTAAAAATCATCAAAAAATTCGAGCCCCACGTAGAAGTAGCGATTATGAATAAAGGCCAAGCGAGAAATATTGTCAAGAACCAAGAGGATTTTTTTATAAAGAAGGAATTTATTATATTAGGTCTTGGTGTATTTGCTTTTGCAATAGCCATATTTACAAACTTTTCCTCCCCGGTAAATTTGGGGATTTTCCTAATCAGCTATTTTTTAGTTGGTGGTGAAGTATTAATCAGGGCTGGTAATAATATTTTACGAGGTCAGATTTTTGATGAAAATTTTCTCATGAGTATTGCTACCATCGGTGCATTCCTAGTAGGAGAATACCCGGAAGCTGTGGCCGTAATGCTTTTTTATCAAATAGGTGAAGCATTTCAGGATCATGCGATTAATAATTCAAGAAAATCAATAAAAGCCCTAATGGATATAAAACCTGATTACGCCAATATTCTTTATAATGGTCATGAAGAACAAGTTGACCCTGAAGATGTAAAACCAGGTGAAATTATTATAATCAAACCAGGTGAACGGGTTCCTTTAGATGGAATAGTGGTAGAAGGTTTGAGTATGGTGGATACAGCTGCTCTTACTGGCGAGGCTGTGCCCCGTAAAGTTGAAGTTGGTAAAGAATTATTAAGTGGTTCGATTAGTACAACCGGTCTTTTAAAAGTACAAGTTACTAAAGTTTTTAAAGAATCAACAGTGAATAGAATTATTGAATTGGTGGAAAATGCAAGTAGCCGTAAAGCTCCCACCGAAAACTTTATTACTACATTTGCTCGGGTCTATACTCCTGTAGTTGTCTTTTTAGCTCTAGGGTTAGCGGTGATTCCACCCTTATTCTTAGAAGGGGCACTCTTTTCCGATTGGGTTTATCGGGCTTTAATATTTTTAGTTATTTCTTGTCCATGTGCGTTAGTTGTATCTATTCCTCTGGGGTTCTTCGGTGGTATTGGGGGAGCATCTAGAAATGGGGTATTAATCAAAGGCGGCAATTATTTAGAAGCTTTAAATTCTGTTTCCACAGTTGTTTTCGATAAGACCGGCACATTAACAAAAGGTGTGTTTAAGGTTACGAAAATTAAACCAGTTCAGGGATTTACCAAAGAAGAATTATTGGAGTTGGCTGCCTTCGCTGAAGCTCACTCTAATCATCCTATTGGGAAATCAGTTTTAGAAGCCTATGGTAAAGAGGTAGACTTAAGCGTAATTGAAGCGTACGAGGAACTGGCTGGTTTAGGGGTTAAGGCTAACATTTTAGGTAAAGAAATTTTAGCAGGGAATATGAAATTGATGGAAACCGAAAATGTAGCCAAAGTACAACATGTTAGTGTTGGTACCATTGTGTATATTGCAGTAAATAAAGTTTATGCCGGAAGTATTCTAATTTCTGATGAAATTAAAGATGATGCCTCCGATACTATTACAAATCTTCGCAAAATGGGTGTAAAAAAAATTGTTATGTTAACCGGGGATAATAAAAAGGTTGCAGAAGATGTGGCTAATGATTTAGGAGTGGACTATACTTACGCTGAATTGTTACCGGAAAATAAGGTTGAAAAATTAGAAGAATTAATTAAAGCAAAAGGTAAAGATGAAAAAGTGATATTTGTTGGTGATGGTATTAATGACGCCCCTGTATTGGCCAGAGCTGATATTGGTATAGCCATGGGCGGCCTTGGGTCTGATGCTGCTATCGAAGCCAGTGATGTAGTATTAATGACTGATGAGCCAAGCAAATTAGTTACTGCTATAAAAATAGCCAAAAGGACAAAGGCAATTGTTTGGCAAAATATCATCTTTGCTTTAGGTATTAAAGGTTTTGTTCTTCTATTAGGCGCAGTTGGTATAGCTACCATGTGGGCAGCTGTGTTTGCTGATGTGGGTGTGGCTCTAATCGCAGTATTAAATGCTATGAGGGTTCTAAAAATTAGGATTTGAAGGTATAATACAGAAGAATGAGGGTTAATGGAGTTTGAGGTGATAAAATGAATAAAGAAGAGTATGTTTGTGAAGACAACTGTATTCATGAGGAAACAGTGAAAAAAGTTAAAGAAAATATGTTGACACAAGAACAAATCCAAACCCTTTCCGATATTTTCAAAGCTTTTGGTGACCCTACCCGGCTAAAAATATTGCATTCTTTGAAAGATAAAGAAATGTGTGTTTGTGATTTAAGTTCTGTTTTGGATATGTCTCAATCGGCTATTTCTCATCAGTTGAGAGTCCTGCGTAATCTAAGACTTGTTAAGCATCGCAAAGAAGGCAAAAATGTATTTTATTCTCTGGATGATGAGCATATTTTCAAAATCTTAGACCAAGGCTTAGAGCATATTGGACATATATGATTTAGTGGCTAGTGGCTAGTAATTGGGTCAATGACAAGTGTGCGAAAATGCTCAAAGTGTCTATGTCCAATAGTTGATAAACCATAGATTGTGATCTAAATGTTATTGATATGAAAGAAGTCGCTAGATTTGTCATCGCGAGGAGCGATAGCGACGTGGCGATCCCGGTTGTGGAGATAATCGTGTAAGGGCGGGATAGCTTCACCAACGCTTATTGACAAGGAACTTTCGTTTATCGTAGTGCGGATGCGCATGGAAATTGCGACTGCTAGGCGTAGCAGTCTGCTTTAGAGGGAATTGCTCATAATAATATCATAAACGAATAAACGATTTGACGACAGACGAATAGGCAAATTAGCGAATAGACGAACCTCATCTGTCAAGTGTTTTTGAAAATGTCTCAAAAACATCAAATTATTAGCACCAAAATGTAAAAATTGGTGCTTTAATTTTTGATTTAACTTAGACAATTAAAATCTTGACTGCAGGAACCCGTATATACGC
>JBMNUR010000161.1:0-6698 GCA_050946395.1 Peptococcales bacterium | reverse complement strand
GGCAAGCAAGTTTTAACAATGTGCATGGGTTTTGGTTGTAACGCCGCGGGGATTATTTCCTGTAGAATAATTGAGTCACCAAGGGAAAAACTTATTGCTATTCTGACCAATAATTTCGTTCCTTGTAATGGTCGGTTTCCCACTTTAATTGCCCTAGCGATAGTTTTTATGGGGGGAATTTTCCCAGGTAGTAGCCTATTAATCGCTACCACAGTAGTAATGGGTTTGATTCTAATAGGGATTGCAATAACCCTATTAACTTCTTTGTTTCTTTCTAAAACCATTTTAAAAGGAATACCCTCAACTTTTACCTTGGAGCTACCGCCTTTTCGCAAACCACAGATTGGAAAGGTAATCGTCCGCTCCATCTTTGATAGAACAATATTTGTGTTGACTAGAGCTATTCTAATTGCCGCTCCTGCGGGTTTAATAATTTGGTTTTTAGCTAACACCTATGCAGGTGAGGTAAGTCTATTAGCCAAATTTGCTGGTTTTCTGGATCCCTTTGCCAAATTGATGGGTCTAGACGGGTTTATTTTAACAGCTTTTATTGTGGGATTACCTGCAAATGAGATTGTATTACCCATCCTCATTATGTCCTACCTATCCACGGGAGCAATGCTAGAATTGGGTAGTTTACAGGAAATGGGCACTTTATTTATTAATAATGGTTGGACTTGGCTAACAGCCCTTTGTACAATGCTATTTTCTCTACTTCATTATCCCTGTGGAACTACTTTGTGGACTATTTTTAAGGAAACAAAAAGTATTAAGTGGACATTGCTTGCCTTCTTAATTCCTACTTCCATTGCTATAGGTATCTGTATTGTTGTTGCTCAAACAATAATGGCATTAGGTTTAGTATAAGGAGGGGGATAGGGTTGAGTAATCTGGAAAAGGAATTTTATACAGTAAGAGGATATGCTATTTTAAACCAAGAGGATAATAACCTTACTCCCAGTATGGAGGATTATCTGGAGATGTCTTATCGTCTATCAGTTGAAAGGGGTTTTACAAGAATTACTGATTTGGCTAATGCTTTAAATGTGCAACCACCTTCCGCCAGTAAAATGGTTAGTAAACTAGCGGATATGGATTATCTCATTTTTGAAAAGTATGGCATAATTCAATTAACAAAAATTGGGCATGAACTTGGGGAATATTTAATAAATAGACATGTAATTATTGAAAGTTTTTTAAAAATAATCGGGGTTAAGGAAAATGTTCTGGAACAAACGGAGAAAATAGAGCATTTTATAAATGATGCTACACTAAAAAGAATAGAAGTCCTTATAAAGTTTTTTAAGAAAAACCCCGAGTGTTTGCAAAAATTAAACATATAAAAAATATTCACCACAGATGCTAGGGATGCATGTCAACTTACACGGCCTTAATTTTTAACCACGGATAAACACGGATTGCATGTCATTTATTGGGTTTTAAAATTTTTTATAAAATAAATATTTAGCCACAGATGCACATGGATGGCATTCAATTTATCCGTGTTTATCCGTGGCTTATTTTTTAATGAAAAAAGAGGGTTGCTAGCAATCTCGGTCTAGAGATTATCATGCTACCCTCCTACTAATTTTCGCGCCTACTCGCCCACGAAAAAGCGGGCCTTAAATATAATTCAATGGATTCTTAGTCTGGCCATTTATTATAACTTCAAAGTGTAGATGAGGACCGGTACTTGTCCCTGTGGAACCAACAGAGCCAATCCTTTGCCCGGTATCTACTTTTTGGCCAGCTTTAACACTTATCTTGGAAAGGTGAGCATAGCGGGTTCTTAGACCACCGCCATGGTCAAGGACAATATTATAGCCATAACCACCGCTCCAACCGGCTTGAACAACTCTTCCGCTGCTATAGGCATAAACCCCGCTACCATGAGTAGCTGCAATATCAACTCCGTCATGGAAGGTTCTTTTACCGGTAATAGGGTGAATACGGGAACCATAAGAACTAGATATTCTTTTACCCTGAACAACCCCGTAATTGACGCTGCCACCCCTGGAAAC
Organism: Peptococcales bacterium; assembly: GCA_050946395.1. Classification (GTDB taxonomy): domain Bacteria; phylum Bacillota; class Peptococcia; order Peptococcales; family BICA1-8; genus JBMNUR01. The sequence continues at coordinate 4,677 of JBMNUR010000161.1, read as the reverse complement.
TGTTGTTTTAGTTCCTACTTTAATAACAGCATTTACCGGCTCTTTTAATATTTTTTCATCAATGACCTGTATAGATGATTGGTAGCCATTAGTTAGAACAATACTATATGTAACCTCTTTTTCCCCTTCTTGGCCTTCTTTGATAGTTTTCCTCTGATTTTTGTACATGGAACTATCTTTTTCTTGAGTTACCTTAAAAGGTATAGTTTTTACTACCGTATTTTCTAATTCGATGATAACATCAAGGATAGGTTTAAAGGGTTTAACTACCAGCTTGTCCCCAGGGAAAATCTTATCAGGGTCTATTTCCGGATTTAGTCCTTCAAGTTCACTTACACTTATTTCATTGACTTTGGCTATATTCCAAAGGTTATCCCCTTGTTGAACTTCGATTATTGTAGCTTCATCTTCTTTGGCATAAATTTTAGCTTTGGCTTCTTCCCAGGTATCTATTTCCTCTGGTTTTACTTCCACTTCGGTTATTTTTATTTCCTGGACAAAATCAAGTTTCTTAATCTGTGCATTTTCATCGATATTTTTTAGGTACTCATCCTTATATTCTTGTAAAAGAGTATCTAACTTTTCCTTCTCGGAAACAGTAAACCACAGCTCATCTTCCACGAAAAATTGATATGCGGTTACTTTCTTTAAAGAATCAGCAAAAGTTTTGATACTAGGAAAAGCTAAAATCCCAACAATTACAGCCAAAACAACAAAAAAAACAGCAAGCTTCTTTTTTCGTCTCATCATTCACACACCTTATGTTAAGTTTCTCGGTTTCCTTTATGTAAAATTTCCCTGACAACTTCATTGAATAAATTACATATGTAATTTTAGCATAAAAAGACATATTTCGGGGATGTTTTTTTATAGAAATTAATTACATTCATTTTCCTCATTTAGAGGTAAAGTAATAATAAATCGAGTTCCTTTACCTAGGTCACTTTCTACTTTAATTTCTCCCTTATGAGCTTTAATATAGCCTTGGGTTATAGCCAGCCCCAAACCTGTGCCGCCAGTGGCTCGGGTTCGTGACTTATCAATCCGATAAAACCTTTCAAAAATATTAGTTAGTTCCTCTGGGCTAATGCCTGTCCCGGTATCTATGACTTCGATCACTGCATTGCCCTGTATCTTTCTAAATCTTAATGTTACTAATCCCCCTGATTGAGTATGGCGAAAAGCGTTACTTAATAAGTTTAAGAGAATTTGTTTTAATTTTTCCAGATCAGCTTTAAGATAGGTAAGTTCTGGTGAAACATCTAACTCAAATTTAATTCCTCGAGCCTTGGCTTCTGCTGCAACTAAAATGCCAAGATCATAGGTAAATTGCCGGGGATCTATTTTTTTAATATTTAATTTAACCTGTCCAGTTTGAAGTTTGCTTAAATCCTGCAATTCTTTGACCAAGCCCTGAAGGCGGATTACTTCATCATAAAGTGATGATAATTGAGGAGCATCTAAAGTCTCATTAGCTTCTAAACTTGCTTCTAACTTACTGCCTAGAATAGTTAGGGGTGTGCGCAATTCATGACTAATATCGGCAAACATTTGCTGACGAACTTCTAGAGAGTGATTTAATTCTCGGGTCATTTTATTAAAGGCTTGAGCTAAGCTACCGAATTCATCCTTAGTGTGGAAATTTAAACTATATTGGAAATCACCTTTGGCGATTTTCTCGGAAGCATTGACCAATTCCTCAAGAGGCTTTGTTAGTTTCTTTGACCACCATAAGCCAAAAAGAATGGCTATTAAGCTTGCTAATAATGAGCCGAGGATTACAGCAAAAAGTACGGATGTAATAAACTTTTGTTCTAATTCACGTGTGCCGGGAACAAAAAGTTCTTCTGGAAAAAGATATCCTACTATTTTATTATCAACTCTGATTGTTCTACCTTTATAGAGTAAGTTTTGGTCTAAAGTTTTACCTATTTGTTCGGGGTAAGGATGAGTTAATATAATTCCATCTTTATCGGCTAAGACTACATTTTGCCTATTCATCATAGAATTCATGCCTCGCCCATGACCATGCATCATCATACCGCCGCCGCCCATAATTCTAAGATTTTCTACACCCTGCCAGCTACCTTGATATAAATAATATTCCTGATAAATATCTTCCCACTGGTCCAGTTGAGCCTCCCGTACTTTAAAAATATATTGATCAAAGAAGCTTTTAGTGGCTTTTAAAGAAAAGACACTAATGAGAATCCCGGCAGTTAAAACAGTAACAATCAAAACTAAACTTAGTTTACTGGATAGCTTCATGGGATTACTCCAAATTTATAGCCAATGCCATATACTGTCTGAATATAGGATGGTTCTTGAGGTTTTTCCTCTATTTTTTTTCTTAAATTACTGACGTGGGTATCAATCGCTCGTTCATATCCGGCATAGCTTTCTCCCCAGGTGGAGTTTAACAACTGCAGCCTGCTAAAAGGTCGGCCAGGGCTTTGGGCGAGGGTCAAAAGAATAGCATATTCAGAAGGTGTCAATTCTATCAGTTGTTCTTTAATTAGTACTTCCCTAGTATCAGGACGGATTTCTAAATCTCTGAATTTAAGGATAATTTCTTTTTCCTTTATAGCAGTACCTTTTGTACGTCTTAAAACCGCCTTCATCCTAGCTTCTACTTCTCTTAAACTGAAAGGTTTTGTAATATAATCATCTGCTCCTAGTTCTAAGCCGATTAGTTTATCAATTTCTTCATCTTTAGCTGTTACCATGATAATCGGAATCTCGGATTCCTTTCTAATTTCTTTACATACTTCTATCCCGTTTATTTTAGGTAGCATGAGGTCCAAAAGAATAAGGTCGAAATGTTTCATTTTAAATAATTCCAGAGTGGTTTTCCCATCTTCCGCTATTTCTACCTGATAGCCTTGATTTAATAAAAAATCGGCAAGAGTTTCTCTGATTTTTTTTTCGTCATCCACAACCAGAACTTTAGTTTTATCCATCCAAAATCACCACCTATATAGTATGTGCTATCCTTAGTTTACTATAGCAAAAGGGGTTTCACCACAATCTTAACAATTTCTTGATATTTCCCCGAAACTATATCAACATTCCTTGGCTATACTAAAAACAGAGTAGGAGTTAAATCTTTAAAGGAGGAATTACTCATGAAAAAGAAAACACTAATCTTAATCTCAATCTTGCTTCTCTCTCTGGTACTTACAACCGCTGCTTTTGCTAAGAGTTTTGCTAATCCGGGAGAAATTGTTGCAAACTTAACCGGTAAGTCGGAGGTTGAGATTTATGCAGAAAGGAATGCGGGTAAAAACTTTGGTGAAATTGCGGAAGCTAACGGCCAGTTGGAACAGTTTAGAAATGAAATGCAAGAGTTGAAAAAGGCTAGAATTGATGAGAGTGTCCAATCCGGCGCAATTTCTAAGGAAAATGGTGAGGCCTTAAAAAAGGCTATTGAGGAAAGATTTGCACTTTGCCAGGATACTCCGGGAGTAAATGATGGTTGTCTAGGCCAAAAAATTGGTGGCGGTATGGGTTTTGGAAGAGGTCAAGGGCAGGGTATGGGCCAGGCTATGAGTCGGGGCATGGGTTTTGGCAGAGGTATGATGAGGTAGTTAAAAAACCGGGAAGCGGGTTGCTTCCCGGTTTTTTAACAGCCAGAAGCTTCTAAATAACATTGATTGATTCTCAAAAGTTGAAATTTAAACTAGATTTAGATTACATAATTGTACCATATGTATTTATGTTAGTTTTTCTAAAAAGAAATAATAGGAAAGTTGCAAAAAAAGGAGCATTTTGGAGCTAGCGGTTAGCGGATAACCGTCAACCGCGTTGTTACCATTTTCCGTAATTAGCATAAATATTTTTTATGAAGTGCAATTAAAAGGAAAAGAATACCTTATGAGGCTATTTTAGCATTCCTCATAGTAATTACAACTTTTGGAAAGGATGTACCCAGCATGATTATTGAGCGGCCAAGTTTAAAAGACCAAATTCTGAATATTCTCAGGAAAAAGATAATTACAGGGGATATTAAACCAGGTGAAATAGTAATCGAATCGGAGATAGCCCGTAATTTTGGGGTAAGTCGTGGACCAGTTCACGATGTCCTTACTATATTGGAGGCTGAAGGTTTCCTGTCAAGAGGAGAAAATGGTAGTGTCTATGTTACGACAATTACAAAAGAGGATGTTTTTGAAATTTATTCATTACGTAGTATTATTGAAGGCCTATCAGCTAAAATAGCAGTTACTAAGTTTAATGATGAAGATATACGGTATTTAGATCAATGTCTAATTAATATAGCTGCTTTAAAAGATAATGATGGGGTAATAGCGGTTCCGAATACGATTGAAATTCATAGATTTGTTATGGAAAAAGCACAACATAGACGAGCCATTGAACTATGGAAAAACTTAAATTTACATATTAAGATGTTAGCTTCTTTTGTTATGTCAAGTGACAGCGTAGAAGATACTTTGGTAAAACACACAAAACTAGTCGAGGCGTTAAAATCAAAAAACGAAAATATAGCTGAGCAGGCTATGAGAGCCCATATTATGGAGGCATGGGAAATAGCAAGTCACTATATAAATGTTTCTCAGAATAGTATTATTTAATTTTAGTTTTGGCTAATTAAAAAAACATTGTATAAAGTCCTGTGGTAATATGTCAAGCCCCTAAATTTTAAAACTGGAAATTCAC
>JBMNUR010000160.1:0-6792 GCA_050946395.1 Peptococcales bacterium | reverse complement strand
GAATGTAATAGAGGAAAAGATATATTCTTTTTGCCAAATGAAAAACAAGCTATTGAAAAACTAAGCATGGAGTAGTTCTTTTGAAAATGAACATCATTCTTAAATTGTACTTCAGTGGAAATAACATGAAACACTGAAAAATTTTTATTATATGGAAGATGCCGAATGAAAAAAGGTATTTTAATCTTGATAGCAGTTGGGCTGATAATCTTTATTATCGGTAACTTAAGCAATCAAACCTTTGATGATGCTGCATCAGTGGAGGCTAAGATTGCAAAAGAACTGGATATAGAACAGGTTTCTATTTTTGATTTACAGGATATAGACGAATATCGTTTTGTTGGATACACCCATGATAACAGCCATGGATTTGCCACATTCAAACAAAAGGAGAATGGGGGCTATATTTTTGATTATGTAAAAAAACTACATAAAATGATACCTATAGCCAAGGATATCGCCTATGATCAGCATGTTTTATATTGGATTTTTGTAAATAATAATGAAAATCTGAAAACAATTGAATTTAAAATCAAGTATAAGTCCGATTCCAACGATGAAATTGTCACTCATGAAGTAACAGAATACCCTAGTATAAGTGTTGTAAAGTTGCCGACTAGAAATTTTGAGGGGCAGTACAATTTTTATGACATAAATGGAAATTTGATTGAGTAAAATTTAATTTCTCTTAAACACAAGGGCGGTGTAGCACCGTCTTAATTGCACAATTCAACTAAATGCCTTGGCCATTAAATTCTAAAGGCTTACAGGGCGATTTTAAAGGCCGCTTTTTCTTTGGAAATTTTTATTACTTGAGCTTCAATAGTCTAACGAAGTAATATGAAAATATTTGTAATCAAACGGCTTATATAAATATTTATAACATTGAGGCTATCAATTAGAAATATGTAAATAATATAGTATAAACTTTAAAGAGACATTGAAGACAGGTTAATATACATTAAAAAAATATTTTTTTAATGCATTAATTTTTTTATATCTCAGAAGGGCATGGTAGAAAATATATATAGCCTATATAAGTCAAAAATTTTTCTAGTTTACATAATATATATTATAGGAAGTGAGGTGTAGATTTAAAATTTAAGTAAAATAAAAAAATCGATGAAATGTTATTGAATAATTTCATCGATCAAAATAGTTTCATAATCATTTAAGCTAGTTTCTAAGCACTGACAGCAATTGTCACAAATTTTCTTAGGATCCAAATCACATTGTAAACAATCTCCGCAATTAAGGCAGTTTTTAGTATCATCTAAAATACACAGTTTCAGATTCACTTGTAACATCCTTTGATAATTATTGATGGTATTTATTATATCACAAACTATTTGTATATTGGAATCTCAATAAGTTGTCCGGGATAAATTGTATCACCAATATTATTAATTCTTTTAATTTCATATATGAACTTTCTTAAATCCTTTTTATTATTATCATATCGATCAGCAATTACCCATAAGCTTTCACCAGGTTTAACGTTCACTTGAATAAGTTCAATATTTTGAGATGTATTAGCACTTGTAGTAAAAAAACCAAAGCCGATACTTATGGTAATAAGTGCGGTAAAGAAAATCATTAAGCTTGTTTTAAACAAGCCTTTTTTCCAATTAATTTTTCTTTTAACCATTTTCTAACACCTCCGAACAAATGTTCTAATTAAGGATAGCACGAACATTCGTTCTGTGTCAAGTCTTTTTTCGAACATTTGTTTGCATAGTAAAATGTCCTATGTTATAATAATTGTATGAATTTACTAAGTTTAATATGCTTTTTGCTTCGATTATTTTTACGGAGGTCCTTACATGGTTAACAGTTTGTCTACCCGTCAATTAGAAATATTAAATTTTATAAAATCTGAAATCCGTACTAAAGGATACCCCCCCTCTGTTCGAGAAATTGGGGAAGCTGTTGGGTTAAGTTCAAGTTCAACAGTCCATGGTCATCTTGCTCAATTAGAAAAAAAAGGTTTTATTCGTCGGGATCCTACTAAACCTAGAGCAATTGAAATAGTTGATGCTAATTCCGATACACTTAAAATATCTAAGAAAATAATTAATATTCCTATTGTCGGCCAGGTTGCTGCAGGAAATCCTATTTTAGCCGAGGAAAATATTGAAGACTTTTTTCCTCTCCCCTGGGATTTAGTTCGTTCGGAACTTGTATTTATGCTTCGGGTTAAAGGTGATAGTATGATTAACGCTGGAATATTTGATGGAGATTTAGTTCTGGTACGCCAACAGAGAACAGCAAGAAACGGAGAAATTGTTGTAGCATTAATTGAAAATGAAGCCACAGTTAAACGCTTTTTCTTGGAAAAAGATTGTATTCGCCTCCAACCTGAAAATGATACGTTAGAGCCAATCTATTCAAAGTTTGCTCAAGTCATAGGTAAAGTGATTGGCGTCTATAGACAGATACATTAAAAAAATCCCGTAAGTTTACAAAATGTTGACTTACGGGATTTTTTCATTAAGATAACTATTTTAAAAGTGGAATAGTTGAAGGAGCTTTCGGCATTACATATATCATAGGATCATCTGGTAGTGTTTTTGTTACCAGATCTATAGCTTTTTGCAAAGTATCAACTTTTTCAACTTGCATAATTTCTGCAGTTTTTTGATCAATACCATCAGCTACTAAAATAACTCTTGCTTTGTTTAACGAAGTGCCCCATAAATATGCTTTATGAGCGCCAACTTTAAATTCCTGCTTAGTAAAATTATCCAGTATTTCTTGAGGAGTTTTACTTAATTTCATTGTATCGGTAAACCGCTCCTCCCCTACCCCCTCGAGACATTGAGCAGCTAAGATTATAGTGCCTCCAGGTTTTACAGCAATGGCGGCATGAAGTAAAGCTTTTTGTGCTTGATAAAGATTAACATCTTTAGGAAATCCACCACTAGCCGCTATTACAAGATCAGCTTCGTGTTTTAATTCTACCTGTAAAGTCCTTCGAGCAGCCTCTACTCCTACTAGATGAGCTTCTATATAGTGACCAGCAACCGCTTTGACAACTTCTTTTTTACTGTTTAAAACTACATTTACGATAAAGTCGATACCAACTTTGCCACCAATTTCATCTATGTCTTCTCGTACAGGGTTATTGTCTAAATTTCCCAAAGAGGCCTTCGGATGGCTTAACATTTTGTGATTAGCCTGAACTAGCTTTTCCCCGCCCAAACCAATAACAACACCTTTAGCACCACCACTTAAACCAGCAAATTGATGGGGGTCTATTACACCTATGACTATTTTTGCATCAGCTTCTGCATAATGTCTATTAATTACTATTGGTGTATTTCGTGTAGAATCCCCTAAATAAGTTAAGTTGTCTTCATCCCATGCATCATGAGATACTATTTTTATTTCTTTGGCTAGCTCTTCACCAACCAATTCAGGAAATTCTTCCTCTGGTGAAACACGATGCAATCCTGTACCAATTAAAATAGTTATTTGCTCCTTCTTAATACCCACTGCTTCTAATTCAGTAATTAAAGGAGGTAATATCAATTTATTTGGTACTGGACGTGTTAAATCACTTGTTACGATTACTACATTTTTAGCACCTTTAATATCTGATAGAGAAGCACCTATAGGATTTTTTAGAGCACGTATAATTTCATCACTACTTGCATGTTCTACAGGTTTTTCTGAAATTGATACTGTTTCATAAGGAAATGGTAGTTGACCTGTAATAAAATCTTTACCATAGGGAAGCTTAATTTGATACAAAGTTAAAACACCCTCTTATCTTAAAATAGTATTCCTGTAGGGGTTGGAACCTTTAAAAAAACGTTAAAGCCTAAAAAGATTAACCCCATTACTACTATACTTAAAGTTCCCAGCCTTGCAAAGACCTTTATACCAACTTCTCTTTCCCCGAGAAGCCAAGTAAGGACAATTATAAAGAAAAAACTACTAACATAAAATCCAATGGTCTTTATTCCGAAATAATACATCAATGTGGTCAAAATTGCAACTAAAACCCGATTATAGTTAAGCCCTGTAAAAGGTTTTGTTTGAGAAAGGGACTTTGGAAAAAATACCGCTTGAATTAAGAGGGCTAATCCTAAAAATGCTATAATGGCTATTATTGTTTTAGGATAAATATGAGCCGGCGGCCTAATTTTAGCCGCATCCATCCAGAAAATAGCTGAGAGGGCTAAAATTATAATACCTGAAATAATATTAATTTTACGCATGTCCATCTTTAAATCATCCTCCTAAGCATTTTCTAATTTTTCCTTACGATTTTTCCTAGCACGAACAATAATAGGCGAAACAATTGCCATAATACATAAGAAAATTAGAAATGCACTAATGGGTCTGCCTACAAAAGTTCCAAACATGGAGTCATTTGCTTGAGCCATTAATAAAGATAATGAGAACCCGTCCTCAGCAATAGCACCTAAAATTAATCCTAAAGTAATTGGGCCAGGTTCAAAACCAGCCTTTAGAGCAATAAAACCTATTACACCACAAACTAACATGATAATAACATCGAACATACTATTTCTGATGGCATAACTACCGATGACTGAAAAGACTACTACTATAGTTGCAATATAGTGAGAAGGTACATTTAATACATTAGCAAAAAGCCTCATACCAAAGTAGCCAATAAATAACATTAATAGGTTAGCTACCACTAAACCAATAATAAAAGTATATGCAATATCACCGTGTTCAATAAAAAGCTTGGCACCGGGATTTAAACCGTGAATCAAGAGACCACCTAGTAAAACTGCAGCAACTGGGCTACCTGGAATTCCCAATGATAAAAGAGGTATTAATGAGGAACTTACAGTTGCATTATTAGCAGTTTCACTAGCTACTACACCTTCAATATTTCCTTTACCCATCTCTCCCGGATTTTTAGACCAGCGTTTAGCTTCATTATATGCTACAAAGGATGCCACATTACCGCCTGCACCTGGTAAAATACCAACAAAAGTACCTAAAATTGAAGATCTTAATAAGTTTACTTTGGAATTTTTTATAAGATTTCCAAATACCTTCTTAACTAAGCCAGGATTTGACTTATACTCCGCCAAATATTTTTGGTTTTCTTCAACTAAACTTAATACTTGAGCAAAAGAGAAAAATCCAATCATGGCAGGAATTAAAGTAATTCCTTCAATTAAAGGACGGAAACCAAAGATAAATCTGGTATGACCTGTCACTGGATCAATACCAATAGTTGCTAATAATAGACCTAATGCTCCACCTAGAATACCTTTAATCATGTTTCCTTCAGAAAGAGAACTAAGAATAGTTAATCCAAAAATAGCCATCCAAAAATATTCTGGTGAACCAAATTTTAATGAAACTAAAGCAAGTGGTTGAGTAGCAACTGCTAAAAAGATTGTACCAATAACCCCACCAAAAACTGAAGCTACTAATGCGGTAAACAGCGCCTCGTCAGCTCTACCTTTTTTAGTAAGAGGATAACCGTCAAAGGTTGTACAAACTGCAGAAGGAGTTCCAGGGGTATTAATTAAAATTGCTGAGTTTGCCCCACCATAAATTGCTCCGCAATACATTGCGCCAAGCATTAATAAGCCAGCAGCTGGTTCCATACCAAATGTTAAAGGAACCAACAAGGCTACACCCATTGTTGCTGATAAACCAGGCAGAGTACCAATGGCAATTCCACCAGCTACGGCCAAACTCATAATAATTAGATTCAAAGGATTTAATGCATTCTGAAGACCGATTAAAACATCTGCCACTTTTTGACACTCCTTTTAAGATTAACGGGGAGTATGAACTCCCCGTTATATTATTTTTTATCTAGTAAATCATATTTTTCTAATAATCTAGTAGCAATTTCTGTTTCCACTTTGATTTGTTCTTCTACTTGTGCTCCAGTTAACCATTCCTCAGGTTGGCCAATTCTTTCCATGTCTTTTAAATATTCAGGGTTCTTGGCAATTCTTTCAAAACCTTCTTGTAACCGGGCTAATTTTTCGGGAGCTATACCCTTTGGAGCTGCAAATAATCTGGTTATTCCTGAAGTCAGATCTAGGCCTTGTTCAATAAAGGTTGGAGCATCTGGTGCTAATGGATGTCTTTCTTCACTAGTAATACCTAATATTTTGTATTTATCTAGATCTCGCATAACATCATTTAGGTTACCCATAATAGCATTAACATGACCGCCTTGTAAAGCTATGATTTCATCGGCGGAACCTTTATAAGGTATTAAAGTAAATTCTGTACCTGTTAAATCCATAAAATTCAAGGAAGCAATATGATGGCCACTAAATGTACCTACATTACCCAATGTGATTTTTCCAGGATTAGCTTTAGCGTCGTCAATTAAATCTTGTAATGTATTATATTTACTATCTTTCATAACCGCAATTACCTGAGGGTCATTTACAACCTGACCAATATAAGCGAAACTATCAGGAGTAAAATCAGTCTCTCTGGCTAATGGTTGTAATACAATATGTGGGACATTTAGGCCACCAATTGTATAACCATCCGGCTTTGCTTTGGCAATCTCAGTAAAACCAATTTCGCCACCAGCACCTTCTTTATGAGTAATGATCATGTTAACACCGAACTCTTCTTTAAAATACTTTTCAACAATTCGAGCTTGAACATCACTTGCTCCACCTGCTGTAAATGGAATAATTACAGTAATGTCTTTAGAGGGATAATTTTCTTCGGCTTTGCCACCTTCTTGTTTTTCCTCTGACTTTTGACAACCGGTTAAACCTAATGTTAAAACAAACCCAATAATTAATAAAATAGCAATTAATT
>JBMNUR010000159.1:0-6815 GCA_050946395.1 Peptococcales bacterium | reverse complement strand
TTGGTTATTTGAGTCCTAAAGAATATAAATTACATAACCTTAAAAAAGTTGTCTAATTTAGTGTTGACAGTCCATTTGCTCATTTTCGTATCTAAAAAATAGGTTATAATGAGGTTAGTAGAATTACGACAACGTTGGCATTGCTAAAGATCTATTATTTAATTCTGATTGTTTTTAGGAGGCATGAAGGTTATGCAATTCCTGATAGGGGATTTTTATGATAGTGAAAGCAGACACCCTATAGAGTATTCAGACCATATCCTCTCTATAAAGGATAATTTTCTGATTATTAAGAAAGGAAACAGATATACCGGAAAATTTGTAGAGTTATATAAAAAATCATTTTTAGGATGGCATAACATTCGCATTAGTCAAAATAAATATGTAAATATTGAAGCAGATATCTTAACTCAAGATGATAATGGTAAAAATCAACTTGAACATTATCATATTGCATTTATCCCCTTGCAAACATACTCCTTGGATAAATTTTTTGTTTTTCTAAACGAACTTAATAAAAACAACTTAAACGAAGAAGAAGCATCAGAGATACTTAAGCGTCTTAAACTGCAGGAAGCAGAAGCTAAACGACAATTATCGATACAGCTAAAACAAAACCTAATTTTAAGTCTTATTTGTCAACTAAAAAAGATAAGGGAACTTAAGATACATGAGCTAATTACAAAAAAAGCGGAAGAAGAAAAACGGATAAAGAGATTAGAACTTGAAAGACAGGCGCTGGTTAAAAACTTTACCAATATGATTCGAAAACTAAAAGAAAATAGGGAGATGGAAAAGGTATTCCTTAATTATTTTAAAAAATACATTAAAAACACCTTTTTAAGCCCAGCATATTATAATGCATTAGCTTGCGATATGTTAAAAGATAACTGTTTATTTGAAGAGGTTAAAAGGGATATCCCATCATTAAGCAATTTATCAATAGGGTTTGTTAATCCGGGGACTTTTAGGCTGGTGGGAATTGACAAACTAGTTGAATTTATGAGCAGGATCATGAATGTATCGAGTAAGGACTATGCTAAACTGCTTACTTGGATTGAGATTTGTGATGTTGCTATGACATACTATTCTAATTGTTTTTATGAATTATATGGGAAACAAATTAATAATATAGAGAATTTAAGTCTTAGAGATGCTATATTAAGATATGTTCATTCTGATATTCTTGATGACGAAAACACCCAAGGTATGTTTGTATATTTCCTTATGTCATTAAGAAAGTTTGGTGACGAAGATTTTAATAGAGGTTATATAGATTGTATAAAAGCATTTATGAATATATACGAAGAATTGAAACATGAAAGTGAATACGATAGATTTATTAACAGTCTGCTAGTTAAAGAACAACCCGATGAAAACAATTATACTATTGATGATATAGATTTAATGACAGGAAGTGAATTTGAAAAGTTTATCAGCGAATTATTTAAGAAAATAGGATACAAAACTTTAATAACAAAGGCATCGGGGGATCAAGGAGTTGATGTTGTAGCAGAAAAAGGTGGCATAAGATATGCTATACAAGCTAAATGTTATTCTGGTGTTGTTTCCAATTCTGCTATTCAGGAAGTTGTGGCGGGATCAATATTCCACAAATGTGATAAAGCTATAGTAATAACTAATAGTTATTTTACGAGTTCCGCCATAGAATTGGCTAAAGCTAATGAGGTTATTTTGTGGGACAGAGAAATGCTAAAACAAAAGATTTTGGACTTATATTCATAATATTAGATAGTGATTTTAGTCGCATAAATTTAATTCGGCAATAAATATGTATGCTGTGCTGAATAGAATAATAAAAACACCTGCAAAAAATATTAGCAGGTGTTTTTATTTACTTGGTGGAGCTAAGGGGGCTCGAACCCCTGACCTCCTGACTGCCAGTCAGGCGCGCTCCCAGACTGCGCTATAGCCCCTTATTTAGTTTGTAAAAAGCTTATAGTAATTGTTTTTTCTAAGATTACAAGTTTTCGGGGTGTTAAAGCGGTGTTAACGTACTCCCAGCTGCGCCATAGCCCCATATAAAATAATACTACGAATGATATTATAAAAGGGATTTTTGTTTTTGTCAAACCCAAAATTTTCAATGTGTGTTTAATCTAGAAAAAACAAGATAAACTAATTAATTATTTAACTTACACATAAACAATTTTAATGGTCATAATGTTATTATTTAATAGTGGAAAAGGATGAATTAAGGTTTATAATGTAGAAGTAGTAGTAAATGAATAGGGGGTGCAACAGGTCTATTTGTGAAATTTATAATATGAAGAAAAGTCATAATTTTTAAGGAGGTATGAGAATGTTCTTGCTTATTTTATCTTATGTTTCACTTTTTGCATTTATTGGTTTATCAATCTACAAAGCCATTCAGTACGGTAAAATGCCAATGCACGGCCGCCTAGATCTCTACCCAATTCCCAAAGAAAAAGGCAAAGGTCATTATGGTGGCTCCTATTATGAAGAAGTGGAATGGTGGAAAAAACCAAGAGAAACTTCTTTACTCGAAGAAATTATTGATATGTGTAAAGAAATGCTTTTCATAAAAAAACTCTTTGATAACCAAAGACCATTATGGTGGATTTCTTATTCATTACACTTAGGTATTTATATGTTAATTGCCTGGACTGCACTTTTATTTGTGGGCGGTTTAACCGAAATATTTGGTATTTCTATGGATAGTGGACATTGGTGGGCTGTTGTAGTTTATCATCTGACCTTCATTGTAGGTATTGCAGGTGGTCTAATGGTAGCCTTTGGTTCATGTGCGTTATTATTTAAAAGAGTATTTGTTGAAAGCTTTAAAAAATATACAACAGCACAAGAATACTTTAACTTAGCATTTATCTTTTCTGTGGCTGTAACAGGTCTTATAGTGTGGGCAAATGACCCTGGATTTAATTATGGTCGCCATATTGCCAAAAGTATGTTGACATTTAGTCCTATTCAAGCTGACGCTATATTAAGCTTACACATCATCCTTTTAGGACTTTTATTAATTTATATTCCATTAACAAAGATGAGCCATTATGTTGGAAAGTATTTCTCCTTCCATAAAGTCTTATGGGACAATGATCCTAACTTACCTGGTAGCAAGATTGATCAAAAAATGAAAGCTGCCCAATCGGTAACACCAAAAAACAACTGGTCAGCTCCTCACTATCAACCTGAACCACCCAAAACTCAAAATATGTAAAATATAAAGATTGGAGGAGAAGAAATGATAAACGGTAAAGACCTTAAATTACAAGATATTAGTAAAGAATCCGGAAAACAACTAACAAAAATAGAAAATTTAATGCCTCTACCCAGACCTTATGATAAACCCGGTATGGAGCCTGAAATGACTGAACCCAAAGAAGAATGGGCGGAGAAATATTGTGCTTCTTTGGATGGCTATATAGCCATGGATACTTTTGAAACTCCTAAAACTAAAGAAGAACAAGATGAGCTTGTAAGAAAGTTTTTATCCGGCTTGGAAAAAATGCTTTCAGACGAGACAAATAAAGGTATACTTCAACCTTTAATGCTTTCCTTAGACTATTGTGCAAAATGTCATACTTGTTCAGAAGCTTGTCATATCTATGAAGCTACTGGCGGTCATGAGTTATATAGGCCTATTTTCCGTTCCGACATACTTAGAAGAATTATTAAAAAATACTTTACACCCAGTGGAAAATTATTTGGTAGTTTAGTAGGTGCTGATATTGATTTAACCTGGGAAACAGTAGCAAGACTAGGTGAATTAGCCTATAGGTGTAACCTCTGTCGTCGTTGTGCTCAAACCTGTCCTCTTGGTCTAGATAATGGTACTATAGCTAAAGAAATTAGAAAGATATTTAGCCAGGAAATGGGAATTGCTCCCAAGCCTTTACATGAAAGCGGTACCATGAAACAAATAAAAACCGGTTCTTCCACAGGTATTACCAGACCGGCTTTTCTAGACATTATCGAATTCTTAGAAGAGGATATTGAAGAAAAGACCGGCTGGAAAATAAAAATACCTATTGATAAAAAAGGTGCCGACATTCTCCTAACCCATAACGCCGGTGAATATATGGCCTGGCCCCAAAACCCCATGGCTTTTGCTATTCTTTTTGAAAAAGCCGGCTTAGATTGGACTTTAAGTAGTGAATTAATTGGCTATGATAATGTAAACTACGGTATTTGGTATGACGATGCTCAAGCCAGAAAGATTGCCTCACTACAATTTAAAGCAGCTAAAGACCTAGGAGTTAATAGAATTATTATTGGTGAGTGCGGCCATGCTCATAAAGCAGCAGCTGTTGTTGCCGACCGCTTTACTACAAGCGATAACAAGATCCCTGTGGAAAGCTGTTTACCACTTTTAGCCGATTTGGTTAAGAAAGGGGCACTTAAATTTGACCCCAGCAAAAATAATTTCCCGGTAACTTTACATGACCCTTGTAACTATGTGCGACAAATGGGAATCGTTCAACCTCAACGGGAAATTCTTAAGGTTATTGCTCCCCTATTCCGGGAGATGACGCCCCATGGTGTCGATAACTACTGCTGTGGTGGTGGTAGTGGCTTTGCCATTATGAATTCCATGAACTTCGGAGAATTTAGAAATAAAATTTCTGCTAGAAAGAAATTCGCACAAATTCTTAACGCTTTCCAAGACACAATTGAAGATCCAAGTATTCCTAAATATATTTGTGCCCCTTGCTCCAACTGTAAAGGTGCTATCAGAGATATTCTTGAATACTATGATGCAACTAACAAATACAATGTCCATTATGACGGCTTAGTTGAACTAATGGTTAACGCTTTAGCCGATTTAGAACAACCATTTCTTGAATTCTTGGTAGAAGAAGAATAAAATTACAAAAAGGACCGACAAAAAGTCGGTCCTTTTGAAATTTTTTCACTTTTCTACTGTTTCACTATGCTTTTTAGCTACAAAAAATATTCTTTCCTCATTCTCCTTGGGTGGACTAAATTCCAATTCCCCATAAATACCTAAAAGATTAAATCCTTTATCTATCAACATAGCCTCGATCTCTTTTTCCGTATAGGCTCGCTCTAGATGTGTCTCATTAAAACGTAGATATTTACCTGTTTTAGGTTCAAGGGCAAAAAACGTTAAATCCATTTGGCAAATCTTTGTTTGCTTTTCATAATAATTTTCCCAGATATACACTAATTCTTCAGTATTATATGTATAGGTATTTTCCCCCAAAACCTCTTTTAGCTTGTAAGGGGTATTTAGGTCAAATATTAATAATCCGTGAGGTTTTAAAATTGTATGGACTCTTTGAAAAATATTTTCTAAACCTTTGTAAGTGGTAATATAGTTAAAGGTATCAAATGTAGCTATTACTATATCTACCTGATAACCTAGGGTTAATTCTTCAATATCCTGTTGACAAAAGAAAATATCTACTTTTGCCTCGCGAGCCTTTTGTTCTGCTTGACTGAGCATTTCTAAAGAAATATCTATACCTATAACCCGATAACCTTGTTTAGCCAGAAGAACTGCAATACTTCCTGTACCGCAACCTAAATCTAAAAGCACCTTACCAGGTGCCTTATTAGTTTCTATATGTTTTACCAGATAATTAACCCACCGATTATAATCAACATCCTCCATTAATTGGTCATATATCCCTGCCAAATTAGTGTAAGCCATCTTTTTCACCTAATTTAAAAAGTTAGATGCATCCAGAGTTTTCGCATCTCCCCAAAGTCTTTCAATATTATAAAAATCCCTTTCTTCGGGTTTAAAAATATGCACAACAACACTACCATAATCAAGTAAAATCCAGGACCCAGATTGATAACCTTCTCTTCTTAACAAACGTAAGTTATGATCTTGCTCTAATTTTTCTTCGATATTATCAGCTATTGCCTTAGTTTGGGTTGCAGTAGAACCAGTACAAATGACAAAATAGTCGGTAACTGAAGAAACTTCTTTTAAATCTAAAATTGTAATATCTTGAGCTTTTTTATCATCAGCGGCATTTACAATATACTCTACCATTTTTACAATATCCAAACTTATAAAACCCCCTTATTTTCGTCTATAGTCAATAGTTTATGGTCGACTCATCTTTACTTTTTCACTGTTACACTGTTTTAAAAGTAGCCCATTTCTTGCTTCTATGGTTAATTTATGCAAAGGTTGTTCTATCTCAAGAAGATATCTGATAGTACTATTTAATCCCAATAAAACACCTTTAGTCAAATCCGTATAAGCCGTATCTCTAATGCAATCTACCCCAGGGAATTTGCGATTAGGCTCAATATAATCAGCAATGTAAATAATTTGGCTTAACTTGTCCATCTCCTTACATCCAGTAGTGTGATATCTTATTGCATTTAGGATTTCAATATCATTAATACCCAATTCTTCTCTAATTAAAACGGCACCTACAGGTCCATGTAAAAGTTCAGGTTCATAGAGTTCTACCTCATCAGAAATTAAATTGTAGCTTTTACCCAATTCTATTAATTCTTGATTTGTTAATTCTTTAGCATAATCATGTAAAATTCCTGTAAGATAAGCTTTAAAAGGGTCTATTTGGTTAAAAAGTGCTAAATCCCTAGCAGTTTCCGCTACACCTAAAGAATGTTCATATCTAGCTTTACTTAATCTCTTTTTAATAATTTCCTGATAATCTTGCATTTATATTACCTCATTTTCTAGTGACTGGTGACTCAGTCTTGGGGTTAAACTTTGGGATAGGGCTAAGCCCAATAAACTGTAGTTCCTGTAGCTTCTATAGATACTGTAGGTACGGAAAAGTTCTCTCGAAGATTCACCTAAGCTA
>JBMNUR010000158.1:0-6862 GCA_050946395.1 Peptococcales bacterium | reverse complement strand
GTGTTAAACCGAACACTACTTATTCATATTATGCATATTATCCTGAAACTTCTATTTATTATCGTAGTGCTAATAGTGAAACAGGCCAATTAAGAACAAAAAAATCTCAAACATCTGCTCCTACTAAAACTCCTGTTGTTTTGGATAGAGGTGCTTATGGATTTACCTTGGGATATGTTGATGCAACCGATCCAAACGTTAATAACATATGGATTTCAGCAAATGGAATAGAAAAGCCTAAAGGTTCAACTTGGGGTGGAACAATAGACAATGCCGATGGCATTGTGCCAGGGACAACATATGATACCTATGCGTTTTATCCTGAGACTTCAACATCAGAACGTTCTCCACTTGGCCCAAAGGGTATGGTTACGACCGAAAATATTGCGACAAAACCAGGGAGTCCAACAATAGATAATAAAAACAACAACCAAATTGTTTTTGCATGGAATGCTTCGCAATATTTTAAAGACTATACGTTCGCTTATAGACTAGGTAGAAGCGGAAGCTTTACTATGGTAGCAGGAGTACCTGATAATACCTACAGTTTCACGGGCATTTATGGAGAAGAATATACAGTTAAAGTTGCGGCTACAGATAATTGGGGCACTATAATTTGGTCTGATGAAACATATGCTGTAGTTTTACCAGATAGACTTAGTTTAAGCGTTGGTAAAATTACTAATACTACTGTGGAAATAAATACTGGTACTAATCCATCGGGTGTTTATGACGATCTTACTTTAATTTGTGTTGATTCTTCTACACAACAAACGCTTGGTGAAATATCTGTTGTTCCTAATAATGTTTACACATGGCAACACTTAACACCCAACACAAGCTACGAATTTAAGTCAAAGACTATTAGTTATGGGGAATCGAATTATTATTCTGTTTTTGCCACTACTAAAATGCGTCCAGATCCTTTTAATTGGTCTACGCCAAAAATTTCTGGCGCAGACTTCTATTTTTCTGCTTCTGAATGGAATGATTTTCTTGAATCAATAAACACACTAAGAACAGAATATAAAGGATTAGACTATTTCAATTTTCTATTAGCATACCCTGGTGATGACTTTACATCAACAATGTTTAATCAAGCGATTTTAAGAATATTAGATATGAACCCTACTTCTTCCCCGCCTTCCATAAAACAGAGAGGCGATGATATATACGCTTGGTTTTTTGAGTCTTTGAAATCTGCTTTGAACTCTATAGAATAGAAAGGATGATATGATTGATTAAAATTTGTTTCCCTAATGATATTGAATTGCCTGTCGAAAACATTTTAGAAGATTATAGAATACACGATGGTGGTGCGCCTGAGTTGTTTTTGAGTATTCGATGTGCTTCATCTGAAATTAACAGGACTGTGCATGAGCTTTTGAATATTTTTACATCAGAGAACCTTTCTAGCATGGATGTTTATGAAGATGATATTAAAATAGTTACCTATACTGACTATATTAATGTAAAAAGTATACAACAAAGATTTAACAGTAATGGTAGTTATATAGATATTTTGTTAGGTGTTTAATATGGAACTCAAATACGATTCCCAACAAATACAAACCATACTTAATTTATTGGACACAATAATTATTAAAGGCGTTGACAGTGCGAGTAAAGTGGTTCAGATTGTGCAGATATTAAATAGGCCTGTTGGCAACAAAGAAAATAAGTAACCATCGTAGGGCAGATTAATTTCTGTCCTTTTTATATTTAAAGAGAGGTGACATTAGTTGTCTATAGATTATCGTCAAATACCCCTTCACGCCATTCCTAGTCCTTATGATCCAAGAAATTATACGGTTTCTATGTTCTCGCCTGTTTTAATGGATTTGCCAAACGAGTATATAAGCCCATATATTCCCGAGGTGCAAGATCAGTTCCTAACCAGTATGTGTGTAGCTTATACTCTTGCTAGTTTGAAAGAAATGCAAGAACTAAAAGAGCGCAAAATTAGAACAAGGTATTCTCCAGGCTTCATTTATGGCAACCGCTTAGATACCGATCATCAAGGCGAGGGAATGCATGTTCACCAAGGCTTGCACAAACTACTTAAAGATGGAGTATGTGCATTCACTGATTATCAAACAAGAGGTTCTTATTCTGCATGTAAGAATGGTTTGAGAAACAAGCCACATCTTTACGAATTGGCTAAACCACAAGTAATTAAAAGCTATGTTCGCATTAACATGAAAAATAATGACGAAATAAAAACGGCAATTTATAAGTGGGACGGCGTACCAATCGTTGTTGCTATCAATGACTCGTTTTACAGAGCCAATGGCAATAAGGGTCTTGTACCAGATGTAGAACAAAATGATATTGTGCGTGGTTATCATGCCATGTTAGCTGTTGGATGGAAAAAGATTAGTGGCAGATATTATTGGATTGTGGTCAATAGTTGGGGGAAATCGTGGGGGGATAAAGGCTATTGCTATATTCCATTCAATTACAGCGCAATCATCGAAGGATGGAGTGTAGTGGATGATGTCATTGATGAAGCAGAATATATTAAGATGCTTATACCAATGACTATGATTTCTGACAGAACAATGCTTGGCTTTAGAGATGTTTATGCGGCATTAGGAGCGCAAATAGAGTGGAATCAAGCTACACAAACCGCAAGGGCAATTATCCCTCCTTCTAATAAGACAATCACAATAGAAACCAAACTTGGTAGTAATGTGATGAAGATCCTTAGAACATAATTGCTTGTGAGGTGAATCTAAATTGAATGACCTGGAAGCTCTATTTGGAGAAATGAAGAATGACATAAAAGCCCTGTTTAAAGAAATGCGTGACATATCAGATAAAGTAATTCAAATAAATTCAAAGCTTGATGCATTTAATACCGTACAAACTATGGTGTATTCACATGATAAACAGATAGGTGAATTACAAATCAAGTTTACTAACTCCAAAGAAAAGGTTGAAAAGATTGATGGAACACTCGTTTGGGTGTGGCGTTCATTTGGTGGAGCAATTATTGCTGCTATTGTTGGATTAATTTTATTATTGTAGGTGGTTTGATGAAAAAGAAAATAGAATTTTCTAAACAGATTCTTAGCGTGGTTATGCTCACCTATTTTATTGGTGTAGTCATAGGTTCCTACGTCGTAATTAAATTAGATCCCATGCAGCTAGGTGTATATTTGGCTTTTCTAGGGACACCCACTTCTGTTGCCATTGGTTTTTACGCTTGGAAGGCCAAGGCAGAAAATTTAATCAAACTAGGCAAACCTATAGAAAATATAGATGATACCAATATATCGCCACATAATATGTATCAAGGTGGAATAAATCAATGGTAATACGGCAAGAACTTATTATCAATAATAGACCAGGTGGCAAAATTAATCCTACTACCGTTACCGTACATAATACAGCAAATCCTAACACAACTGCACAAAATAATAGGGATTATTTTTCTAATCACCCTAATGCAAAAGTGTCAACACACTGGGTAGTCGATGATAAAGAAGCTATTAAATGTGTTCCAGAGTATGAACCAACATGGCATGCAGGAACTGCTGCCAACTATTCAAGCATTAGCGTTGAAGTGTGTGAGTTCACAGATTCAAAACGTCAAGAAAAATGTAATGACAATGCAGCACAATTAGTAGCTGATATATTGACAAGATATAAATGGGGTATAGATAAGGTTAGAACACATCAAAATTGGACGGGTAAATATTGCCCCAGAAAACTGCTTCCTATGTGGGATCAGTTTGTTAACATGGTTAAACAATATTTGCCGAAAGATGTTTTGATGCAATCATTAGAGGTATTGCGTGATAACAAAATAATTTCTAGTTTTGACTATTGGCTGGCTAACGCTAGACCTGATCAATTGTGTAAAGGTGATTTTGTTGCATCTCTAATTATAAAAATGGCTGCTAAACTCAAAGGAGGAATATAGTAAATGGAAGGTAATGCTTGGGTTGAAATTTTTGTATCTCTAGTTAAGGTGCTTGCACCTATTCTTATGGGGCTGATAATGGCATGGTTCCAGAAACGTCTAGGTGTTGAGAAAATGAAACATATCCAGGAACAAATTACTGCTAAACAGCAGTTGGCAGAAATTGCAGTTCGCTTTGTTGAGCAGGTATATGTTGACCTTCATGGTGAAGAGAAATATACAAAGGCTGCAGAGTATCTTTCTACACAAGCCGCAAAGATTGGCTTGACAATGGATGCGGAAGAAGTTAAGGCTTTGATTGAATCCACACTAAAAACTTTGAAAGATGAATTCGGTGACGCATGGGATAAAACCGTAACTACCAAATAAATACATCACCCTTCCCTTCGGGGAAGGGTTTATTTTTTTTGCCCATATGAAGGATAAGTAAAACATGAAAAGGTGAATATACGAAATAGGTAACCCAAGGGCATTGACATCTGGCAATTGTGTCGGATGCTTTTTTGTTTGCATACCGTTGACATTTGAAACCCTGCCATTGGTGTCATGTTTTCTAATGTCAACGGTTTTGGGCTAGAAAAACTCCACTTGCAGAGTGATTTCCTCTCCGTTTCTATCGTAAGTAATGCGCTTTACTACTTTCTTTAGAATATCGTTGATGCCCTTTGCTGGAAAGATTGACCACTTTTCTTTTAACATGGTTAACCATCTTGCCAGTTCTTCTGGTGGGATTGCCGAAACCTCAGTCTTCTGAACCAATTTGATTTCTTCTATAGCTTTCAATATGGATTCAATTTTCTCTTTCCTATCTTTATTCCTTTTTAACCACATTTCTTTATCAATTAATCCTTCTTCAAATTGCATTTGGATACGCTCAAGAGCCTTTTCTTGTTTAATCTTTTCATTTTCTAATTGCTTCATTTCAGCAACAAATGAAGATTCCTGTTTAGACGTGGCACTTAATTTGCTAAGTTCTTCTGCGGTTGTTTCCTCCAACACAACTAACAAAGCATCTAAAAACTCTTTAGTTATAGTACAGCCCACTTGTGAGCATCGCTCTCCAGTAGTCCAATCCATATGGACACATAGGGCAGACACAGCAATATCTTTTGTACGCTTGCGTTTCCTTGAACGGAAGACCATCCTATAGCCACACTTGGCACAGTATAATAAACCACTAAGAGGATATACGCCTTTTTTAGCAGCATTGGGGATTCTGTTGTTCAATGCTAGTTTAGCTAGTACTGCTTCATGTTCTTCTTGTGTCTTGACGGCTTGGTGTTGTCCTTCAGTTATATTCCACTCAGATTCGGGCAGAGCAATATTTCTCCCGCCTTTGTGCTTATGTCCATCCCCAACCGACTTGTTAGTAACAATCAATCCTAGATGGAACTTGTCTCTTAGTATTCTGTTTACTGTGTGAGTATTCCATATTGTACCGTTAGGTGATGGGATTCCTCTGGCGTTTAAAGACAATGTGATATCTTTAATGCTCTTGTCTCTTAAATATGATTCTATAATGAAACGATAATTAGGAAGTAATCCTTCATCAACAAGAACCTGTTGATTAACACGATCATAAATATACGGATATGGTGGTTTCCCGTTAGTCCAATATCCTTGTTTAGCCCCCATCTTTTTGCCGTTGCGTAAACGCTCTTTGATGGTACGATATTCATTGTGACTTAATAGGGCTTTTACGCTCAAGAACAGATTATCTTTAGCAGGATCGAGAACACCATCACGCACAGTATGCAGAATGGTATTTGTCTCAATTAATCTGCTATATATAGTAACAATGTCAGGATTAGTAAGTATGTCACCACGGGAAAGTCGCTCTGTTTCAACAGCTATAACGGCGTAGTATTTTCCTGTTTTTAATTCGTCAAGCAGTTTTTGAAACTCAGGGCGATACGCAATCTTTTCACCAGATTCAATTTCTTGATAAAATTTGGGTGTATAATTTTCACGTGAACAAAGCTCTAACAACATGTCTTTGTGTTTGCTTAATGCATCTTCGTTGTCCCCTCTTGATTTGCGAAGATATGCTAGAACGTGTTTGCTGGATGATGGCATGAAGTTTACTCCCTTTCAAACTGTTGTCATTACAATTATACCATGCTTGCCATGTTAACATATAAAAAAGAGAAGGATCAGGTTGATTCCTGATCCTGGTTAAGCTGAATGAGCAGTTCGAGTAGCTTTTTATTGTATTCCTCTTTAGTTGCGGGGGAAGGAGAATTGAGTTTAATTACTTTTATTTTCATTATAATACTTCTCCTTTATATCAGATACTAGCTTTGCTATGTCATAGCGATAATGAGTACGGAGCAAATGGCTATCTACTTCTATGCCAATCTCAGCCACAATATCCATAGAGATTGAAGCTTTGTTGATTTTTGCTTGATAGGTGCGTGTGGGTGTGCCGCCTTCGGCAATAGCTTTGTATTCGATGAAATCATTGATGTGGACATAGAAGGTTTTCTGATAAGAACGAAAATTCAATAAGAAACCGGGAGTAACACCCTCATAACTTGCTGCTTCTTTCAGCGAATCTATTTGTTTTTGCTTCAATATTTTCTCTTTGAAAGACACAGAACGACTTCTGGTCGATTTCAACTCCATTGGAATTAATATCCCTTGTGAAAAAATCAAATTATCATATTTATTCGGGAGAACTCTTATCTTATCTCTGTATTCAGGAGGAACGAATATATCTCTTACCCTAAAGAAAAATATATTTTGTTTTTCCGCACTGTCTTTAATGCTATGTTCAAAAACCTTTCCTGGATTAGTCAATTGCCCCATTCCTTCGTTGCTTAATCTTGTTTATAGTCTTATGATATTTATATGGAAGTTTAATGACGGTAATCAGGGTATTCCCAGCAAATAAATATACTTTCCCATTGAAGATGCGCATGTTAGTAGCGATCT
>JBMNUR010000157.1:0-6881 GCA_050946395.1 Peptococcales bacterium | reverse complement strand
AACTTTACCCATAAAATTCACCTCAAATTAAAGTTCCCGTTTTATTTCATCAAAAGTATAAGCCTCTAAAATATCTCCCTCTTTTAAGTCATTAAATCTCTCTACACCGATTCCACATTCATAACCTGCGGCTACTTCTCTAACATCATCTTTAAATCGTTTTAAAGATGATAATTCCCCATCGTGAATAACTACTCCGTCTCTAACTACTCTAATTTTAGCATTACGAGTAATTTTACCTTCTGTTACATAAGAACCAGCAATTGTGCCAACTTTAGGAACTTTAAAAGTAGCCCTAATTTCTGCTTGTCCTAAATCTACTTCTTTTATTTCAGGTGATAATAAACCTGACAAAGCTGCTTTGACATCTTCGATGGCATCGTAAATAACCCTATATGTTCTAATATCAATATTTTCTTTTTCGGAAACTTTTTTAGCGTTGATGTCAGGTCGAACATTAAATCCAATAATAATTGCATTTGAAGCAGTAGCAAGCATAACATCAGTTTCTTTAATTCCACCTACTGCGGAATGGATAATGTTAACCCGTACCTCATCATTACTTAACTTTTCCAGTGATTGCGTTATAGCTTCAATAGAGCCTTGAACGTCTGCTTTAAGAATTATATTTAGATCTTTAACTTCCCCTTGTTGAATTTGTGTGAAAAGATCATCAAGGGAAATTTTTGTTCTTTTGGTTATTTCTTCATGATGTTTTTCCTGATGTCGTTGTTCAGCAACCTGTTTAGCTAATTTTTCATCTTCTACAGCAATAAATTCATCACCAGCACTAGGTACTTCTGAAAGACCTAGAATTTCTACTGGACTTGATGGCCCACAGGCTTTAAGTTTTCGGCCTTTGTAATCAAACATTGCACGAATCCGGCCTTGTGTTGAACCTACAATAAGAAAATCACCAATATTTAAAGTTCCTGTTTGAACAAGCAAAGTAGCAACTGGACCCCTGCTTTTATCCAATTTAGCTTCAATCACCGTACCCTTCGCATGGCGATTGGGGTTTGCTTTTAATTCAGCAACTTCGGCAACCAAGAGAACCATTTCCAATAGATTATCTATTCCAGAGCCAGTCATTGCTGAGACGGGAACCATTATAGTATCTCCACCCCATTCTTCGGCAATTAAACCATACTCTGTTAACTCTTGTTTTACTCTATCGGGGTTACTTGTAGGTTTATCAATTTTATTAATGGCAATAATTATGGGGACTTGGGCCGCCTTGGCGTGGTGGATAGCTTCAATCGTTTGAGGCATTACACCATCATCGGCCGCTACCACTAAAATGGCAATATCCG
Source organism: Peptococcales bacterium (assembly GCA_050946395.1). GTDB lineage: Bacteria > Bacillota > Peptococcia > Peptococcales > BICA1-8 > JBMNUR01. The sequence goes on along the minus strand of JBMNUR010000157.1, from coordinate 5,568 downwards.
TTATTTGTGCTCCACGAGCTCGCATTGCAGTAAAGGCCTCGTGACCAGGAGTATCTAAAAAAGTAATCTTCTGTCCGCCTATTTCTACTTGATAAGCACCGATATGTTGAGTAATTCCACCGGCTTCAGTAGCAATAACATTTGCTTCCCTTATTTTATCTAATAAAGATGTTTTACCATGGTCTACATGGCCCATAATGGTAACAATAGGCGGTCTTGCTTCTAGATCTTCAGCTTTATCTTGAACCTCTGCAAAAAGTTCTTCTTCCTTACTAGTCTTAATTTCAACTGTTGCACCAAATTCCTCGGCAATAATTGTAGCCGTATCAATATCTAGTTCTTGGTTAATCGTTACCATAGTGCCCATAAGCATCATCTTTTTAATTACTTCTGTTGCCTTTTTCCCCAATTGATGAGCTAAATCTTGAACGCTAATTGCACCATCTAAGATAACATGCCTTTTTACTTCTATTACCTCTTTATTATTTTCTTTTTTATTAGAAAACCTATTTTTTCCTTTACCTCTATTCTTACCTTTACCAGCTACCTTGCTATTTGTATGATCATTAATAGCTTTAGTTTTAGCAACCTTTTTCTCTTTAGAGGAAGCCCTATAGTTATATTCCTCATAAGATTCATCTTTGGTATCCGATTCATCTTTTTTCTCTGGAGTAACACTAGGCTTGCGGGATTTAGGCTGCTGATCTCTTTTAGGTTTTTCTGATATTTTTTGCTTGTTCTCACTCTTCATATTATCTTTTAATCCTTTATCCGATTTATTTACTTTTTCTTGTGGCATTTCTTCTAAATTTTCTACCATGTTTTGAATACGTTTCACCTCGCTAGATGGAATAGTACTCATATGATTTTTAACCGGTAAGCCTAGGTTAATAAGTTTATCTAATAGGTCTTTACTAGTAATACCCATATCTTTAGCTAATTCATGAATTCTTACATTAGCCATCTAATCACCCCCAGATATTTATTGCATTTTCACTACTGCTTCAGCCATTTTTTGATCAGTTATCCCTAAAATAGATCGAGGCGATAAACCAACTGCCACACCTAATTGATTTTTTTTACCTTGTATAATAACCGGAACATTTTTTCCCCCGGCAACATCCATCCAAAATCTTTTCCGGTTATCACCTAAATCTTCGGCAAGAATTAATAAATATATTTGTCCTTTATTAAACATTGCTTTGACTGCTGATTCTCCGGAAACTAACTTATTACCTTTTTGGGCAAAACCAAGCATACTAAATAGCTTAACAGCTTTATTCATGAAAATGCACCTTTAAGCTTTCATAGACTTCATCAGGTATTGATGTTTTTAATGCTTTTCCTAGTTTTTTTGCTTTAATGATTTTGTTGAAACATTCTAAATTGGTACAGATATATGCTCCTCTACCAGATTTTTTCCCGGTCTTATCCACTAAAATTTCACCTTCCGGAGTCCTAACTATCCTTAAGAGATCGCGTTTATCAAACATCGTTTGACAACCTATACACATTCTTTGCGGAATTTTTTTAGGCAAGACTCATCCCTCCGAGTTTACATCCATATAAACTCCGGCTTCCTTGGCCTGAGTTTCACTTTTAATATCAATCTTCCAACCAGTTAATTTTGCAGCTAATCGAGCATTTTGACCTTCTTTACCAATAGCTAAAGATAATTGATGGTCAGGAACGATTACTCTAGCCTTCTTTTCTTCTTCACAAACTTGCACATCTAAAACTTTAGCAGGGCTTAAAGCATTAGCAATATAAACAGTTATATCTTTATCCCATTTAACTATATCGATTTTTTCACCCCGAAGTTCATTAACAATGGTCTGGACTCGCATTCCTTTAGGTCCAACACAAGCACCAACGGGATCAACATCTTCATCATGAGAAAAAACTGCAATTTTGGAACGGGACCCTGCTTCCCTGGAAACAGATTTAATCTCTACTATACCATCATGAATTTCAGGAACTTCTAATTCAAATAATCTCTTTAATAAACCGGGATGAGTTCGCGAAACTATAATTTGTGGACCTTTAGGGGTTTTGCGAACCTCAATAATGTATGCCTTTATTCTTTCATGAATATTATAACTTTCACCCAAAATTTGTTCCGTAGGGGTTAAAACTGCTTCAGTTTTCCCTAGATCAATAAAAATATTTTTCGCTTCCACTCTTTGAATTGTTCCGGTAACAATATCACTTTCCCGATTTGAAAATTCGTCATAGATTAAGCTTCTTTCCGCTTCTCGAATTCTTTGTACAACTACTTGTTTAGCGGTTTGAGCGGCTATTCTACCGAAATTTTTCGGAGTTACTTCTGTTTCCACTATATCATCATATTCATAAGATGGATTAATTTTTTGTGCTTCGTCCAAAGAAATTTCTATTCGCTCATCCAAAACTGTATCGACAACTTTTCTTTGGGAAAAAACTTTGATTTCCCCAGTAACTCGGTCAACATAAACTCTAACATTTTGTAAAGATGCGAAATTCTTTTTATATGCAGAAATTAATGCAGCTTCGATAGCTTCTAAAATTATTTCGGCATCAATTCCTTTTTCTTTTTCTAATTCTTTTAATGCTTCAATCAACTCCAGATTCACCCAGATTACCTCCTGTTATGTAATTATTTATCTTCCCAAGTAGTATTGGCCTTGGAAATTTTATCCCTAGGAATTACTATCTTCTCTTTGTTAGCCAGAAGAATCACTAAATCCTCAGTGACTTCTTCTAATTTGCCTTTGAACTTTTTCTTAGCATTTATAGGCACAAAAGTTTTTACTTCAATGACACTTCCTAAATATTTCATAAAGTCTTTAGTCTTTTTTAACGGCCTTTCTAAACCCGGGGAAGATATTTCCAGGTGATAAGCTTGATTAATAGGGTCTTCCTTATCTAGTATTTTTTCTACTGCTCTACTGATTAACTCACAGTCATCTAAGGTAACTCCGTCATCTTTATCTATAAAGATTCTTAGGAACCAATCCTGGCCTTCTTTAATAAAGTTAACTTCTACTAATTCGAGCCCATTTTCCTCAATGATGGGTTCAACCATTGTACTAATCTGTTCTTCAATTCTGGCCATAAACCCACTCCTTCCTTTATTAGTAACTAATATTTTTAGCAAATAATTTAGTAGGTATACGAATTAATTTAGTAATAATATGAAAGAGTGGGTAAAAACCCACTCTTTGGCAGCAAAATATCGTCATCTTCCCAAAAAACCCAAATTTAGTATAGCACATTTAGTTTCAATTGACAACATTAACTAAATAAGGCAAGTTGGTCAGTTTCTGGAAGACCTGTTAAGCATCCATGGTTTTCTAAAGTTTCGATAACAGTCTTACTTAATTTAGCTCTAATACGTAAATCTTCTATCGAAGTAAAGAAATATTCTTCTCTTGCTTTCACGATGTTTTCTGCCGCCGTAACCCCTACTCCTTGCAAACCTACAAAAGGTGGAATCAAGGAATTGCCGGAAATTATAAATTTATGGGCAGCGGACTTTTCCAAATCTACTTTTGAAAAACTAAAACCTCGTAAATACATTTCCAAAGCAAGCTCTAAAATTGTCAAAAGTCTGGTCTCTTTGGCCGATATCAAATTACCTTTTTCCTGAATTTCTAAAATTAGCTTTTTAACTTCATTTATCCCCTTTGATATTACTTGAGCATCAAATTCGTCAGCGCGAACTGAAAAAAAAGTTGCATAAAATGCCAAGGGATAATTTACTTTAAAATAGGCAATTCTAAAAGCCATCATTACATAAGCTACCGCATGAGCCTTGGGAAACATGTATTTTATCTTTTTACAAGATTCAATATACCACCTGGGTACGTTATGGGCTAGCATTACTTCTTCATGCTCTAAAGACACACCCTTACCTTTTCTTACCGATTCCATGATTTTAAAAGCTATACTAGGTTCAAGTCCTTTTTGAATTAAAAACGTCATTATATCATCCCGAGTGGAAATAGCCTCTGATAATTTTGCCGTACCATTTTTTATTAGATCTTGGGCATTATTAAGCCATACGTCTGTTCCATGGGAAAAACCACTTATACGTACCAATTCAGAAAAGGTTTTAGGGTTTGTATCTTCTAGCATTTGTCTTACAAATTTTGTACCAAATTCTGGTATGCCATAGGTGCCAACTGTTGAACCTAATTCTTCAGGTTTTACTTTTAATGCTTTAGTACTGGAAAACAAGGTCATTGTTACTGGATCATCCAAAGAAATTTTTCTTGCATCCACACCTGTTAAATCTTCAAGCATTTTTATTACTGTTGGATCATCATGACCAAGGATATCCAGTTTTACCAATCTACTACTGATTGAATGATAATCAAAATGGGTAGTAATTGTATCGGTATTTTGATCATCTGCAGGTCTTTGGAGTGGAGTAAAATCATGGACATCTACACCTTTTGGTATAACCATTAATCCCCCGGGGTGTTGTCCAGTTGTTTTTTTGACACCACTACACCCTGCCACTAAACGATTAACTTCTGCTGTTCGTTTTACTTGTTGACGTTCAGCTAAATAATTTTTCACAAAGCCATATGCCGTTCGACTGGCAATAGTGGAAATTGTTCCCGCCCGGAAAACATTATCCTTACCAAAAATCTCCTCAGTATATTTATGGGCTTTAGGTTGGTATTCACCAGAAAAGTTTAAATCAATATCAGGCACTTTATCACCTTTAAATCCAAGAAAGACCTCAAAAGGTATATCATGTCCATCTTTTATTAAATGTTCTCCACACTGGGGACATAATTGATCCGGCAAATCTGCCCCCGAGCCATAAGAACCATCAGTGATAAATTTGGTGTAAAAGCAATTCGAACAACGATAATGGGGCACAAGAGGGTTGACTTCAGTAATCCCTGTCATAGTTGCTACAAAAGAGGAACCTACAGATCCCCTTGAACCAACTAAGTAACCATCATCATTAGATTTTTTAACTAATTTATGGGCGATTAGATAAAGAACTGCAAAACCATTATTAATTATTGAATCTAATTCTTTCTTAATTCTTGCTTCAACTAATTCCGGAAGTTCTGGTCCATACAACTGATGGGCAGTAGAATAAGTTAAGTCAATTATTTCTTCTTCAGCCCCAGGAATCTCTGGAGGATAGAACTCATCCGGTATTGGATTTAAATCTTCTATTTGAGAAACTAAATATTTAGGGTTTTCTATAACTACTTTGTAAGCTTCTTTTTCACCTAAATAAGAAAATTCCTCCAACATTTCCTCAGTTGTTTTTAAGTATAAAGGTCCCTGTTGGTCTGCATCAGTAAACCCTTTACCTGCCATCAGAATTTTGCGGAATACTTCATCCTCTGGAAGAGCAAAATGCACATCACCAGTGGCGATAACGGGTTTATCTAACTCTCGACCTAAATTATAGATATATTTATTTAATAGAATCAAATCTTCCCGACTATTAAAAGTTCCATTTCTTATTAAAAATTCATTATTACCAGTCGGTTGAATTTCCAAAAAATCATAAAACTCAGCAATTTGTTTTAGTACGTCATGTTTATGTCTATTTTC
>JBMNUR010000156.1:0-6917 GCA_050946395.1 Peptococcales bacterium | reverse complement strand
TCGGTTCAAACAGTTGCTAATTCTGGTCTTCAGCCGTCTGCGTTCTTTTTATCTAAACTCGCCAAATGCTTCACTTAGCCTAAATGAAAGAAAAAGTTTTAGGTGGCATAAGTGCAACTATGGCTTTTGCTTAAAGCTTAGCAAAAGCCAAGTTTTACTAATGATAAAATTATATGGGTTTTGTTTTAAATAACTTTGTCAACAGGCTGAAGCTAAGTAAGCATTAGCTCTTTTTGTCTTGCCTAAAAAGTTGATACATCAATCACTACTGATTACTATGACAAAAATGCCAATAACATAAGTAAAGGGTAGGTATTCCGAGAAATACCCACCCCAACTATTGACATAGAGCCTTAATTTTTACTTCATTATTTTTGTGGTTTTTATATCATTTAGACTAGGTACTATATTCACCCAGGCATGTTCTCCTTCGAATTCCATGGGTTTTCCCTCATAAATATATTCAAATTCATCTACAGCCTTTTCTTTCTTCCAGGTGCCTTCATAGAACTTGCCATCTGTAAAGAAATAAGCCTTGCCACTACCCAATAATTCAATTTCTGATTGTAACTCTTCTTTTACAACATCTCGGGTTTTGGCTTCTATAACTATGATATTTTCAGTAAATATCTCTGTACCCTCCGAAGTTTCATGGGGTGTTCCGTTAATATACCTTTTATATTGCTGACCATCCCACTCATATGTAACTGTATATAAATATCTGGGGTCAGTAGAGTATGTAATATCAATTAAATCAGCCTGTTCTCCACCTGTAATACTACCTTGAGGTAAAGGTTTTAAAGGAAGAAGCTCAAACTTCTTTTTCTCGGCACCTTTTAAGAGAAGATCAGTGCTTGAATAAAGGTTATGGGGCATTTTCCTTGATTTATCACGATAAAAATATGGGCCCGAATTATAAATTTCGTCCAAATCCTTAATCTTAAGTTTGGGGATAAGTACAATGGCATCTGTATTACCACCCGCATGAGCAAAAGGAAAATCATGACCTTTAACAATATATGCAAAATAGTAACGTGCACTTCTAATAGGTCCAATTTTTTCCGCACTTTGGGAATGAAAAACAGCCAAGTACCTAGTAATACCACCTTCGGCCAATATTTCATAAACACGGTCAGCTTTATCTAAACCGCTTTGGGGGTATGCATTTCGGTGGTTGTCAATTGATACAATAAAACCACCTGGCAATTCCTTCTTTTCTTTAACTAATGGGTCAGCTTTTTGTTCAGCTTTTACTAAAAGGGGAGTGTCCTCTTCTTTGTCCACAATTTTAGAATTTTCTTGAGGCATCTGTTTGGGAAGCTCAGATTTATTACCACAGCTTAAAATACTCAAGGAAAAAAAGAAAATTAATAAAGTAATTAACAATTTACGCATGGAACACCTCGTTATTCGTCTATTAGTCAGCGGGAAAAATTCTTAACCGGCTTAAGTGCCGGAATTCCCAATGATAACAAAGCTTGCATTTACCATAGTCTACATTCTTATTTATTATTTTGTTCGGCATCCATCTCGCATTTTCCTTGTTGATAATCCCTTTTATAAAATAAGTTGTGTCTTTTCAGATTTTATGATTCTTCAGTAGTACCTCCCTCAGGATGAGAAGATCTAATATCTGCAATCTTTCTAAAAAGATCACTTTTTTCTAATACATGCAATAAAGGCAACCCCAACAAATAACAAGCCCCAAACTGGCCGACAGCTACATAACCTGCAGTAAGATAAAAAGGCATTTGAGCAAAATAACTCCACATATACCCGATGACTATAGCATTAACTACAATAGGTGGGAGAGGTGCCAGCCATTTAGAAGGCATCTTGCTAGTCAAATATGCGCCAAGTAATGTAGCTAAGCTACCAAAAACAATATCATATAACCCTAACCCACCAAAAATGTTCGCAATTGCACAACCGATAAAAAGCCCTAAAATACTTTGGGGCATAATAAAGGGCAAAATAGTTAGAGCTTCTGATACCCTGAGTTGGATAAAATTGTAAGATAAAGGGGCTAAACCAATAGTTAGTCCTGCATAAATTGCCGCGATTAAGCTAATCTTAGTAATAGTTCGGGTGTTCATTTTTTAACCTCCAATATTTTAAAGAAAGGGTGTTTTTATGAGAGTGTCAGGTAATACAGGTGAACAGGTTACAGTTCCAGGACAATATAAAAATAAATATGGTAAAAAAGTTTCTTTAGAAGCAGGTAAAAACTTTCCCCCTTGTCCGGAAAAAGGGCTCCCTACCGAATGGGAAAAAATTAATTAGCTTATTTAAACCCAACTTTTTAAACCTTCATAATCTGTAATAATAATATTTTTACCGGAAATATCGATTACTTCAGCCTGGTTAAGTTTACTTAAAATTCTACTTATGGTTTCCCTTGTGGTACCCACTAATGCCGCTAGATCTTGTCTGGTCATATTAACGCATAATTTTATACCTTGTTTAGTTTTGATGCCATGACCATCGGAAAGGGCTAAAAGGACTTGAACGGTTCTTTCCACGGCATCATTAGCCCCCAAATGCTTAATACGTTCCTGAATAGACATGATTTTATTAGTTAAAGCCCGGATTAACTCTAAAGCCATTTGGGGGTTTTCCAAAACTAGCATCTCTAAATTTTTATTGCGAATCATCCCAATAAGGCCATCTTCGATAACTTCCGCGGTAGCAGGATATACCGCATTTTTTTGGAACAAAGTAACCTCAGCAAAAATATCTCCAGGCCCTAAAATATGAAAAATTATTTCTCGCCCAGTTTCCGATAGCTTAGAAATCTTGACTTTACCCGATTTGATAAAATATAAGGCAGAGCCTGGATCACCTTCAAAAAAGATAGTAGTATTTTTTTGAAAGGACTTTACTTCTATTACATCTATTACTAAATCAAGTAGGTTATCATCTAAATCTGAAAAAAGACTAACCTTTCTTAAAAGCTTTTTCTCCTCTGTATTCAAAAAATTCCCTCCCGTTTCGAAAAATAAAAACGCAGGGATAGACCCAGCGCTTATTTTTAAGAATAAAAACAGTTTTGATAACGCAGGTCGCTGTCACTGCGAATAACTCTTAAAATTTTAGTACCGTAAAAATAATATCATTCAAAAAAAGTAAAAGCAACCCCTCTTAAATGAGCTAGAAATATAGGCAGGAGCCAAGATTGTTTTCCTGTATCTTTCTTTATGGTATATCACTTAAGATTCTTGGACAGTATCTCCCTCAGGATGACAAGGTAGAGTAGTTTTAATTGCAAAACGTTCTTTTGTCTCCACCAAATTCTGAGCTTTCTTCATTATTCTTTGAGCATCAGCCACTATGTTATAATAATACATAGGTTCTAAGTCGTGAGCTTGATTGACTAAATTGACTATTTTTTCTTCCAGTTGCTCTTCTTTCCTTGTAAACTCCTCTACTAAACTATTATCTAGTTTTTGATTATAAAGTATATAATTAAAGATATTTTGATTACGGTTGAAAATTATCGAAAGGAACTCATATATATTTTGGCGTAATTCTTGATAATTATCTTCTTTAGGAGCTAATAAAATACTGCGGTGTATTTCTAAAAGTTTTTCTAAATCGAACAAAATAGCATTGATTGTCTTTCGAATAAGAAAATAAGTATCCTTCTCTTTTTTCTCGTCATAATTAAATTTGCTTTCAATGGACAAGACATAAATATATCTTGCCTCCTCAATAAGGTCCTTAATTTTTTGGGCATTTTCTTCTACTTCCTCCCGACTTAAATGGGGGGTATATAAAATATCCCTTATACAACGCTGAGAAAATTTATCAAAGACATGCCTTAATTCGTCGACTTTTTCTAAAAGGCGATAATTATGTCGCGGGGGAATAATAATATTTAAGACAAACGCTACAGATAAACCAATGAGAATGTTAAACACTCGATTTTGGACAACAACTATAAAATCACCTTTAGGTGCCTCACCAACTAAAATTAAAGTAATAATGGCTAAGGTAATATTATCCTGCCAACCCATAGTTAAACATAGCCAAATGGTGATAATAGCTGCTATTGATAAAATAATCAAATTTCCGTCAAAATAATATGCTATCCCAATAGCAAAGATACAGCCGATAAGGGTAGATATGAGCTGATTTTTAATAGTAATTATGGACCCTTTAAGGGATGGCTGCATCCCGACCACAGCAGTAATAGCGGCGAGAGTTCCCCCTAGCTCTAATAATTGGCAAATGAAAAAAGCAAGGTATATCCCCAACCCGGTCTTAAGAGTACGCATACCCAATTTCAACTTCACAAAAACCTCTCCTCTAAAACAGATGTTCTTTAATGATGTTTATATTATTATAATCACTGAGCAAATAATATGCCATAGAGTGAAATAAATTTGCGATATACTTAATAATGTGCTATACTATATTTAGTTCAATAACGCGGGATGGAGCAGCTGGCAGCTCGTCGGGCTCATAACCCGAAGGTCGTAGGTTCAAATCCTTCTCCCGCAACCATTAAAAGTCCCCATTTTTCCAATGGGGACTTTTTGTTTTTTACAGAAGTTCTTTGACTTTTTGCCCAAATTGACGACCGTATTCTTCGCATTGGAGAAGTTCTTCTTCGGTAGGGTCATACTTAAATTTTATACCCTCCATAATCACTTCTAACCCTGCTTGTTTCAAAGCTTCTTCAACAATGTTAACACCTTCACCACTCCAACCATATGAGCCAAAAGCTGCGGCCACTTTATCCTTAAATTTAAGACCTTTAATCATCTCTAAAATCGCGGCCGTATCGGAAAGGATGACATTATTAATGGTAGAGCTAGCTACTAACACCCCTTTGGATTTAAATACTTCAGTAATAAGATCATTTCGGTCACTTTTACCAGTGTTATATACTTTTGCAGAAATACCGGTACTTTCGATACCTTTGGCAATGGCTACTGCCATCTTTTTAGTTGCTCCCCACATAGTATTATAAAGGATGGTAACCATTCCTTCATGATAATTATTGGCCCATTCATAATATTTCTCCACAATCTGCATAGGATTGTCCCGCCATATGACACCATGACTAGGGGCAATCATTTTTAACGGTACATTTAAAGCTTTAATCTCATCAATTTTATTCCTAACCAATTTACTAAATGGTGTTAAGATATTAGCATAGTACTTAATGGCTTCTTGGAATAACTCACATTGATCAACTTGGTCATTATAAAAAAGTGGTGTAGCATAATGCTGCCCAAAAGCATCATTGGATAATAAAACTTCTGCCCCTTGAACATAAGTCATCATTGTATCAGGCCAATGTAGCATAGGTGCCTCAATAAATACTAACTTATATTCCCCTAGGTCTATTGTATCACCGGTTTTGACAATCTTAAAATTCCAATCCTGATGAAAATGCTTTTTAATCATTTCTGCACCTTTTTTGGTACAGTAAATGGGCGTGTCAGGGATTTTCTCCATCAGTAAAGTTAAACTACCACCATGGTCAACTTCCGTATGGTTGATGATTATTAAATCAATATTATGTAATCCAACATTCTTTTCCAACTTGTTGACAAATTCCTCTTTAAAAGGAGTCCAAGCAGTATCCACTAAAACCGTCTTTTCGTCTTTGATAACATAAGAGTTATAAGTCGAACCCCGATGAGTAGTATATTCTTCCCCGTGAAACATTCGTAACTCCCAGTCTTTAATACCTACCCAGTAGATATTTTTAGTAATTTCCAGCATTAAAAATCCCCCTTTCAATATTATTTTTTGTTTTTTTCTTTTTTTTAATCCTCAATTATGATTGCTTGTACCGGACAACTCCGAACTGCTTCCTGAGCGCAATCCTCCAAATTTTCGGGTACGTCCTCCGTTATAGCATAGGCAAAGTCACAATTGGGATACATACCAAATAAATCCGGACAGAGAGCCACACATGCTTCACAACCAATACATAAATCTTGGTCCACATAAACTTTCATTTTATATTCACCTTCCTATAATTGATTTAATAGCTAAATGCTATCATTCCTTGCGATGACAGAATAGCGATTTTTTCCGTAGCAGTGATAGAAAATGCATGAAGTTGACAATCTAACGAAGGGAAATCTATACTGTTATCTACCCTTTATCAAGATAACCTAAACATCAAAGGACTTTTTCATATTTTAACGACATCTCTACAAAGCCCAATTTTTCATAAAACTTATGGGCTCTCACTCTACGTTTATTACTATTAAGCTGAATACTATTGCAGCCTCTTTTTTTTGCAATTATTTCTACATGATCCATGAGGATTTTCCCAATACCTTTTGAGCGAAAAGCCTCTTTCACAACCATACTACCAATATATAAAACAGGTTTTTCGCGATGTAGATAATATTTAATAGTGAATCCTACCATACCCAAAACCTTATTTTCTTCCTCAGCAAAAAATAAGTAATAATCCTGATTATTAATATAATGCTGAACTACCCCTTTTATTCCTTCGGGTGTAATCTGATACCCCAACTCTGCAGCTAGTTGAACTACTTCCTCCAAATCATCTAATGTAGCAAAACGGATCTCTACCATACTTTGCCACCACCTCATTTTAATAAAAAATATTTTACTTGTTGACTTTTTTGAATATTGCTCCTATACTCATACTTAAATAATAATATATCTAAAAAAACAATGAAAGAGTAAAGTAGATTTAACTCGAGTTTACAGAGAGTCGGGGGTGCTGGAACCCGATAACGAGGTTAGGTTGAAGTTACCCTCTGGAGTTTTCATGCTGAAATAATAGTAGGTGTGTACGGGATCTTCAACCGTTATCAAGGAAGTGGATATTGAAATAAGTACTACTTATTGCGTATCCGTAGAGAGGACCTATATAGGTCAATTAAGGTGGTACCGCGGATAACCTTCCGTCCTTTTAAAAG
>JBMNUR010000155.1:0-6930 GCA_050946395.1 Peptococcales bacterium | reverse complement strand
GGGTTATACTATACCATCTTTATGTTGGGACATAGTCAAAAATGGTATAATAGGACATTATCATAAAAGGATCACTTTTGTTTCTACTTTTATATTATAATCGTTGACAATTCTTAGATCATGAGAATAAAAAGCAAAATATTTTTCAGTAATTTTGTCCGTAATTGTAGCTTCTACATATTTATCTTTGGAACCCATACTTATTTTAAGATCATCAGGGGGATTAGTAACTATAATTAGAATAGATGGTGGTTCACCCGCATTTCCATAACATGTAGATGGGATGAGAATTACCATTAACATAATTATAAAGGTCATCCAAAAAATTCTTTTTTTTCGAAACATTAATTTTCCCCCTTTAAATGAGCTTTTTTTTAATTGGTGAAGGAAAGATTATAAACGATGTCGAATTGGCTAATATATCCTGTTTACAAAAATTATTATCCAAGGGTGAAATTTATGACAATTATATACAAAAATGATCTGAAAATACAGAAAGAACAACTAGTAGATTTATTTTCTTCTGTTCAATGGGAATCTTCAAAACATCCAGAAAGGTTACAGTCGGCAATTGCCAATTCCCATAGTGTGATTACCGCCTGGGATGATAAGAAGTTAGTTGGGCTTATTAATGCTCTTTCTGATGGTGCAATGACTGTTTATTTTCATTATATGCTGGTTGATCCCGATTACCAAGGCAATGGAATCGGCAAAAAGCTATTGCAATTAATGTTGGAAAAATACAAAGATTTTCCGACAAAGGTATTAATTTCCTATGAGCAGGCTACAGATTTTTATATAAAACATGGTTTTAAAGCAGAAGAAGGAACTACACCTCTATTTATCACGGAGCTAGTATAATTTAGTAAAATTCCATGCCTTCATTAGCTAATTTTTCTTCCCAAACCATCTTTAATATTGCTAGCTCTTCACTATAATCGGTTTTGGATTCATCTTTATCATATTTTAGTTTCTCAAGTATATCAATTGTAAAACTATCTTGGCCATGCTCCTTCCATCCTTTTTGTAGTTCTTTGTTAGGATGGCAATTTCCCATTAATTGGAATTTAGTGCGATTTATCATACCTTTCAAATTTGGGGTTGCCTCTATATAGCATTTATTGCTGAAGTTAGCTTTTATTATAAATACCCCCATTTCAGGCTTCATCGTCTTATATAATTCTTTAAGTTCTTTTTTTCTGTCCATCAATTTTAATACCCCATCTCTCTTAATATCCTTGCTAAAGTGTGCAGGCGTTCTCCAATCAATTCATCATCATCACTCAGTGCCTGACTAAATAATTTAATATCTTCATTAATTTTTTCATTGTCAGTACATACTGCAACTGTCATTGCATCACCTTGTAATCCTACTCTATCAATAACAGGATTTTTCATATCATAAAAATTTTCATATCTATAGGCATCTCTAAAGTGTAATTTAGCTCTACAAACAAGTATTGCCAAATCAAGCACTCGATGAAGAGGTAATTCTTCCGATTGCCTTGACCATTTATCTCCAGTATGTCGCCAAACTTTAGCAGAAATATCTACCTTACCTCTATCATTCCACTGTGCTAATCCCAAAGAAAGCCCTTTAGCATCCGAATTATAGGCATATCGGCCATCAACATTTTCGTAGTTTTCCGATACAATCACCGGTTTATGCTTTAATGTAGTTGGTATTTTCATCAATAATTGCCTCCTTGTATTTAGTAAATTACTAATTTACTTATTTACTGGTTTAGTATAATTCTATTAATCCTATTTTGTCAACAATTTAATTTGAATATTATTCTTCTCAAAAATAATGGGTTCAAGCTCAACTATTAAACTTTACTCCTAACAATTCGAATAGCTGTTTTTGATTCATAAGACTTATTTTTATGTCTTTAAATTATATGTTTTCTGTTCCTGGTTAAACTAATTTAAACTTTTATTTTAGGAGGTATCGTTTTGAGCGAATTAATAAATAATCGGGAGTATCGCAAGGAAAAGATTAAAGAAATTATCCTTGAACTACATCAGGGCAAAACAGTAGAAGCGGTTAAGGAAAAATTTGATGAGGTTGTTAAAGATATTGCTCCTTTCGAACTTGCTGCCATCGAACAGGAGCTCATAAATGAAGGTTTACCCATCGAGGAAGTACGTAGGTTATGTGATGTTCACTTACAAGTTTTTAAAGACTCTTTAGCAAAGACACCAAAATTAGATTTTCCTCCCGGGCATCCCGTTGATATTTTTAAAAAGGAAAATAGAGCTATCGAAAAATTAGTTGCGGAAACAAGACCCCTAATTGAGTTATTTAATAATAACCCTAGTCAAGACCATTTACTAAAGCTCCGTGAAAAAGTTAACCTACTTTGGGATGTGGAAAAGCATTACAGCCGAAAGGAAAATCTTCTATTCCCTTTTCTCGAAAAATACGAAATTACCGGACCTTCCAAGATAATGTGGTCCCATGATGATGAAATCAGAGATTTGCTTAAAACAACTAAAAAAATGGCAGTTGAATTTAACCTGGACATAAAGAATCAACTTGTGGATAGTCTTAATTTACTTTTACAAAAACTATTGGATATGATAAATAAAGAAGAGAAAGTTCTTTTTGACACTTCTTTGAAGGTTTTATCCGAAGATGAATGGTATCATATTCTGGAGGATAGTGCGGAAATAGGTTATTGTCTGATTGAGCCAAGTGATGAATGGAGGCCTGTAAATCTAAACGTTTCTGATAGTGTACCTGGAACAGATGTAAATATGAGCAAAGGCTATATTAAATTTGACACAGGTGTTCTTACACCGAAAGAAATAAGTCTCATCTTTAACCACTTACCGGTAGACATTACATATGTAGATAAAGAAGGAATAGTTAAATATTTCTCCGCAAATAAAGACAGGATTTTTGTAAGAGCCCGCTCAATTATTGGTCGGAAGGTGGAAAACTGTCATCCACCTGCCAGTGTAGATATAGTAGAAAAGCTGGTGGAAGAACTGGCAAGCGGCAAAAAAGATTGGGAGGATTTTTGGTTACACGTTGGTGACAAATTTGTCTACATCAGGTATATTGCTATCCGTGACGAAAAAAAACAATTTTTGGGCGTCATAGAAGTTTCTCAGGATATACAACCACTTCTTTCCCTAGAGGGAGAGAAGAGAATAGCGGATTAAAACAACGAAGGGGCGAATTATTTCCGCCCCTGTTTTTTATACTATTTTTTTCGCTACCCTTGCCAGATTGGCAACCTTTTATTAAACTAAGAGGAAAACTTAAGCCAAAAGACTTTTTGGTAAGTTTTTGGGAGGTAGATTATTTGTGTTAACGATTAGGTGTGCCGCTTGTAAAAATAAACTGTGGAAATATGACAAAATTGGCAAGGGTGAGGTTTTACGATGCCATAAAGCGCGAATTGAGAAATTTTACAGTGATATCATCAAAGAAAATGATAAAGTAAAGTGTTGTTGTGGTAAGGAAATAGGTATTGACAAAGGTACATTTATTAAAATGGACCCCAAAGCCTTTGTATATAATGGTACTAAGCGAAATAAATAAACCACACATGGTAGGAGCCATTAGCCTGAATTAAGTGTTAGATGGCACCCTCTCTTTTGTTAACCACTTTTCGAGTACTTCTAGGATTTTGATTAAAATTAACTTCATTTAAAAGTGTAAAGCCTAAAATAAACATTCCGCCGATAATTTGCATCGTATTTATAGCTTCACCCAAAATAACTACTGAAACAATGATGGCAATAAGGGGGTCAAGATAGCTTAAAATAGCAACCTCCTGACCTTTTAAATCTTTTAAAGATGAAAAATATAAACAATAAGTTATCCCAGTATGAATAAGGCCAAGTATCAGAAGATTTAACAAGCCAAAAGAGTCTATACTTCCTATTTGAATACCTGTTGTTAACCATACATAGGGTGAAAGAACAATAATAGCTGCAAAGAATTGGATTAAAGTCCGGTCAATACCGGTAACAGTCTTAATGAATTTATTTAGAATAATAACCGTTGCATAAAGGGCTGCTGCACCAAGTCCAAAAACTATCCCAAGAAAGTTATTACCATGGCCCCCTGCTCCCTGAACACCTATCACCATAATAAGTCCCACAGTTGACATAATAAAACACACCGCTTGTTTAGCAGTCAGTTTTTCTTTAAATATAATTGGACATGCTACCAAAACAATTACCGGCGCAAAATAATAACTTAATGTAGCAATAGAAACCGTCGTATATTTATAAGCCTCAAAAAGAAAAATCCAATTAAAACCTACTGCCGCACCAGAGAAAAAAAGTATACGAAGATCTTTTTTAGTTTCTGGGAGGGAAAGCCCTTTTCTACTTAAAAGCTTATAGGCCATAATTGCGAGAGAGGCAATTATGGCCCTAAAAAGTGCAATTTCCCCTGTAGAAAGGGGAATATTTTTAACGAAAATTGCTAGAGTTCCAAAAACCGTCATAGAAAAAATAATTTTAAGTTTTGCATTCATAATTTGGCACCTTCTAAAATATAAACCAGCCTAAAAACAATTAGGTCTAAATCATTTTTATTTTCGATACAATATTTTGATATCCATTGATTAAAACGGCATTGTCCACACCAATGGACACACTGTCAAACCCCTCGGCAAAATATCTATTTGCAGTTTCCGAACTGCCCGCGTAAATAAAGCACATCTTGTTTACAGCTTTACAGGCATTGAGAATTCGAGCAAAGGACTGCTTCACTTCTAAATCATCAACTTGACCAGGCTTGCCTAGGGCAATAGATAAATCATAAGGCCCGATTAATATCCCATCTACTCCGTCTAATGCTATAATCTCCTCAATATGTTCAAGAGAACCCAAAGTTTCACATTGGGGAATTAAAAGAGTCTCTTGGTTAGAAATTTTCATGTAGTCCTCAATACTGCCCATTGCATGTGGAGCATAACCCCAACCTGCAGCCCTTGAAAGGCAAAAACCCCGTTTACCTATAGGAGTATATTTGGCGTAGTTTATTAATTCCTGTACTTGTTCTACCGTCTCCACGCACGGTATAATAAGGCCCTGTGCTCCGGCGTCCAACATCTTCAAAATTTGGCTTCTAGAAATTTCGCTAACCCGGACAAATGGTGTAATTCCCGAAGCCTGGGCTGCTGCAATCAGGCGTTCACTGCCTTCTGTATTAAGGGGACTATGCTCCATATCAATAATACAGTAGTCTAAACCGCTATAACCCAGACATTCCATAGCCGTAATACTTTGAAGTTGAACGAATGTTCCAATTGTTTTTTGATTCTGTTTAAATTTTTCTAATACAATGTTTTTCATTATTCTCACCTATCGATATTGTTAAGTTATTTAATTCTAACATTCTTTTAATATTTTTACCACAAGTATCACGGTAGACTACCAATTATTCAAACTACTTCACTTAATCTGGTTTCCTGGTCATAATGACTAAATTATAAGAACACACTTATATTCATATTTTTGCATTCGCTAATCCCCTTTTTATTAGAAAATATTTTGCTTCATTTTAAGCCCCTTTAATTCCCCATCCAAATTTAATTTCATTATAACCTACCTCTTGCTTCAACAAGGGTTATGCTAATTCGTTCGGCTAATCTTGCAAGAGTAAAAAGCTTCTATTAAGAATTCCGGACAACAAGCACATCTTCTGATTTGGCACAACAACTATTGATACAAGCCACAACAAAAACACGGCCTAGAGTCCCTGATGGTACCTGCCAAAGAATCTCGGCAACACCTGTTACAGCACTTGGACAATCGATATCAATTAGACTGGCTAGTTCACAGGTTCCAGTACCGGTAGGCTCGAGGAAAAAAAAGACTCTGGAGACCGGTCGATTAAAGGTTGGCCTAAGTATTACCCGCTCACTGAGTTGAACAGCTCCGTCAACCACAGGCAAAGATTGACCTTCCTCCGTTAAAATATTTAGTGTAAGTACTCGGAGATCACAGCAAGGAGTAGTTGTTGACAGAGGAATACAAATTACCTGGCCTATAAAGATAACATCTCTATTTACTATCTGGGGATTTACGGAAAGAATTTCCTCTACCTTTACACCAAATTTCCTTGAAATAAGGAAAAGTGTATCATTAGCCTTAACTGTGTAGAGTTGCCCGCCACATTTTTGACTTAGCCTCGGTATTTGATCATTTGTCGAGGGCAACATTGCCTTAGCATATTTATCTTTATTACTCAAAAATATCATCTCCTAGTTAAGTTTACTAGTACACTATATGTAAAAATATGTCTATAGGTTATCTAATAATCATTTAATATATTTAGCAATAACAATCGCCTAGAGGTAAAACTAGAGGCTAATCTATTCATATAGATAAAACCAGAGCAATTTGCTCATAGTCATTATTCTGGTAATGATTAAAATGGCGGCACAGAAAAATTTCTTATATTCTTCTGACTATTTAGCCGGTACCGGCAAAGGCTATTTATACAAAAAAAATTAACCCGAAATTTAATTAAACCCCGAGTTAATTTATATTTTTAAGAAATTATTAATATCCGCCCAACTCTTTTATTATTGTAGTAGCATTTTTCTTATATATCCTAGTGAGAAAAACTAAAAAGAAGAAATACCACTCCACTCTTGAAATCTGTATAAAAGTTGCTTATATAAGGAGTCATCAGCATACATATCATAATCCAGAGTATATACTCCTCCTTCATTTAACCAAAGTTTTTGAAAATACTTTTTTGCTTCCAGCATTATTTCAAGATCTGGAGTACCAATTACCTTTACATTTGTTTCAAAATTAAAATCATCCATATTTCTTTTAGTTAGATTAGCTGACCCACCTATTAAGATTGCCTCCGTATCTTTTTCTATCATTACTAATTTTGTATGATATTGCTCACCATTAGTGTTATACCACTTAATATTAATTTTATTA
>JBMNUR010000154.1:0-6956 GCA_050946395.1 Peptococcales bacterium | reverse complement strand
GCTATGAAATAATAAGAAGGCCCAAATTTAAGGGCCTTCTTATTATTTCAATACCTACAGTTCCTACAGTGGCTACTGTTCATTTTAAGGCTTCGCCGTACCTACAGAACCTACTGTAGCTACAGTTATACAGATTAATAGATTAAGATTCCACGTAGCGTGTTATCGCGAGGGTAGCTTGGGGATCGCCACGTCGCTATCCCTCCTCGCGATGACAGAATAGCGATTTCTCTCATCACAATGACTCGTAGTGGCCCAAGATCTGGCTATCGTCCATCGACTATTGATTATCGACCCGACCCTAAAATTAACCTAAGATCTAGTGATCAGTCACTAGTCACTAATTCACCTTATTCCCGCTGGAGCAGATCCTACGTCAGATTTATACCCCATATAACCACCGCTAATATTATAGACTTCTTTAAAACCTAAATCCTTTAAAAGCTTATAGCCTAAATAAGAACGATAGCCAATCTTACAATACAAAGCCGTTTTTTTATTGGGGTCTAACTCCTGGTATCTATCTCTTAATTGATCAATAGGGATAAAAATAGCTCCGGGAATATGACCTTCTGTTTCGAATTCTTTGGGAGTACGCACATCAACAATTTGCCACTCATCTTCTACAATCTTTTCAATTGCATCTTTAATAGCTTTAGGTGTAATAAGACTAATTTCGCCCCGTAAAGTATTGCTTGCTACAAAACCGGCCGTTATAACCGGATCTTTAGCTGATGAATAGGGTGGAGCATAGGCTAAATCAAGATTTTCTAAATCTTCTACAGTCATGGAGCCATGGATAGCCGTAGCTAAGACATCAATACGTTTATCGACCCCTTCCCAGCCCACAATTTGAGCTCCTAGGAGTTTTCCGGAATGCTCAGCTACGATTAATTTAGTAAGTAAGTGTCTGGCTCCTGGATAATAGCCTGCATGATGAAGGGATGGAGTATATGAGACAAAATGAGCCAAGCCTAATTCTTTAGCTTCTTTTTCACCTATTCCTGTTTTAGCAGCAGTCAAGTGCCCCACTTTTACAATAGAAGTGCCTAAGACACCTTTAAAATATCGATGCCCTCCTACTACATTGGCCCCAATTATTCTACCCTGTTTATTAGCAGGTCCGGCTAGGGGAATTCGCACCTTACGTCCGGTTACCAAATGTATTGTTTCAATAATATCTCCCCCGGCATAAATATCGGGATCACTTGTCCTTAAGGTGGCATCTACTTCTACCCCACCTGTTGAGCCTATTTTTAAACCAGCATCTTTAACCAATTCCATTTGAGGTCTTGCACCAATAGCGATAATAGCTAAGTCGACTTGGACCTTTTCACCATTTTCTAAAATAATTTCCTTTACTTTAGAATCTCCTTTGAATGCTTGGACACCGTTACCTAAAATTACTTGGGTACCCAAATTTTCCAAATGGATTGCTAGGGGTACTGCCATTTCTACATCCAGATATGGGAGAAGTTGAGCCATTTTTTCAATAAGAATAACCTTTTTACCCCTTTTCAAAAAGGCTTCCGTAGCTTCTAAACCGATATAACCTCCCCCCACAACTGCTACTCTTTCAATATTTTCTTCTTGGAGTGCATTTTCAATAGCATCTACATCAGGCACAGTGAAAAGAGTAAAAATATTACCTAAATCTATCCCAGGTATTGGAGGTTTAATAGGTGTACCACCTGTAGTCACTACAAGCTTATCATATTTATCGAGAAACACTTCGCCAGTTGCTAAATCTTTTACCTCTACCGTTTTTTCTTCTTTATTAATACTAAGAACCTCATGTTTTACCTTTACTCTGACCCGGTAGCGTTCATAAAAAAATTCTGGGGTCATTAAAAAAAGTTCGTCTCGTTCCTTAATGTCTCTACTCAAATAATAGGGCAAACCACAATTGGCAAATGAAACATAAGGTCCTTTTTCATACATGACAATTTCCGCTTTCTCATCATCCCTTCTAGCCTTGGCTGCAGCAGAAGCCCCCGCAGCTACTCCCCCAATAATCACAATTTTTCTACTCATCAAGAGAACCCCCCTTATATTTTTTTTAGCCTTGCATATATTTTAGCAGACTATGGAATATATGAGGTGTTAAAAATGGAAAAATTTCTAGAAAAGGTTTACAAAGAAGAATATGTAAAATGTAAAGCCAGATTTGATTATGAGAAAGTTTTGGTAGAAAAAAATATTCCCAAAAAGAAAAAAGAGCAGTATATCAGAGCCACAGGACAAATCATGTGGGGAATAGCAGTACTTGTGCTTTTATATAGGATTTATCAACTTTTTTAGATACTTCATATTTACATCACCCGCCCACTAATAGACTTACCCCCAGTCGTGCTCAAACCTGTGCCCAAAAGACCCATGGTTTAATGAATTTTTCACTAAATTTACCTTGTCCTTATATTTGAATACTTTTATAATCTATTAGTAATGCTAAAAATGAATTATTGATACCCATTCCATAAAACTCCTGATACTTTTGCTAATACCCTGGATTTATTTGAGTAGAAGTAGTAGAATTGATTTGTTGACTAATTTGCCCAATTCCAAGGTAAGAGGGAGGATACCACAATGGCTAGAACTGTAGGTACTACAACTAGAGGAATTAGAGCCCCCATTGTCAAAGAGGGTGATGACTTAGTAAGTATTGTTGTTGATTCGATACTAAAATCAGCACAAACTGAAAATTATCAACTTCATGATAGGGACGTAATAGGGATAACAGAATCCCTAGTAGCCCGCTCACAAGGCAACTATGCTACCTTAGAGGATATTGCTTGGGAAATAAATGAAAAATTTACTGAAGACAACTTAGCTGTACTTTTCCCTATATTAAGTAGAAATAGATTTATGTCTATACTCCAAGGTATTTTAATGAGTGGTAAACACGTTTACCTATTTTTGAATTACCCTTCCGATGAAGTGGGTAACCATCTCCTCGATATAGATATAATGGACGAACGAGGCATTAATCCCTATATCGATGTTTTAAGCGAAGAAGATTATCGAAGAATATTTGGTACCAAAGTGGCACACCCATTCACTGGTATTGATTATGTGCAAATGTATAAAGATTTAGCAACCAACAATAACATAGAAATATTTTTAGCTAATGACCCCCGGGTAGCTTTAAAATACACCAAGCAAATACTTGTAGCCAATGTCCATGAACGCCACCGAACAAAAAGGATATTAAAAAATGCAGGAGCTTCTAAAGTTTTGGGGCTTGATGATTTACTGACAAAACCAGTTAACAATAGCGGTTTTAATCCTGAATATGGACTATTAGGTTCTAATAAAGCTACCGAGAAAAGAATAAAACTTTTTCCTCGGGACTGTGACAATATCGTTAATGAGGTCCAAGCAAGAATCAAAGAAAAAACCGGTAAACTAGTAGAGGTAATGGTATACGGTGATGGTGCCTTTAAGGATCCCCAGGGAAAAATATGGGAACTGGCTGACCCGGTTTCTTGCCCAGGTCATACCCCAGGACTTACTGGAACACCTAATGAGGTTAAACTAAAATACTTGGCAGATAGTGAATTAGAAAATGGTAACCCAGCTCAAGTAGAAGAAATAATAAAAAAGAAAATTAAAGAAAAAGATACTAATCCTCAATCCCTAGGAACTACCCCCCGAAAAATCACAGACCTATTAGGCAGTCTTTGTGACTTAACCAGTGGTAGTGGTGATAAAGGAACCCCTATAGTGCTTATTCAAGGATATTTTGACAATTATGCAGTAGAGTAGCCCATGGCTACTCTACTTTTTTGTTGGAAAATTTACCACAGGGATATCCAATTAATAACTTCGTTGTTTTGTTATAATAGAAACATCGATTTTTTTAAGGGTGAGTTAGCATGATTAATAGCAAACCTTCCAATAATTTTACTTATACACTTATCGCAACTACCTTATTTATCAGCACCTATTATATGCTTTTACCTGTTCTGCCTTTGCATATGCAGTTAATGGGTGGCTCTAAATTTAAAATAGGTCTAATTATGGGGTTATTTTCTACCAGCTCACTATTCTTTCGCGCCCTTGCGGGTCAAGCTGCCGATCGAAAGGGTCCTATTAAAATGATGAAATTAGGGGTTTCACTCTACTTTGTTTCACCCCTTTTTTATCTGATTGATTCTTTCCT
This sequence comes from Peptococcales bacterium, assembly GCA_050946395.1. Taxonomy (GTDB): domain Bacteria; phylum Bacillota; class Peptococcia; order Peptococcales; family BICA1-8; genus JBMNUR01. The sequence goes on along the minus strand of JBMNUR010000154.1, from coordinate 2,794 downwards.
TTTAATAGGGCTGGTTCAACTCATCTACGGTTTTACTATAGGTGCTTTTACCATTGCCTCAGCATCTGTAATTACAGTTTGCGTCCCCAGGGAAAAGATTAGTCAGGCTATTGGTCTGCATAGTATCGCTTTGATTTGTGCTAAAGGGTTTGCCCCTACCCTTGGAATTTATATCTATAATGCTTTAGGCTTGGTTACTTTGATCGCCGTAACCCTTATTTTTTCCATCTTTGCATATTTTTTGACTAAGCAAATTGGAAATATTCCCCCCACGAATAACGGCAAAAATATTTCTTTTGCTAAAGTCATTTCTAATAAATTAGTCTGGATACCTTCGGTAGTATTAATGACCGTCACTCTCACTTTTGGAGCTTTAATGACAATGCTCCCTCTTTTCGCCCTAGAAAGAGATATCGAACACTATAGTCTCTTTTTTACCGTAAATACCATTGCTGTAGTAGCTACCCGATTATTTACAGGTAAACAAAAGAATTTTTTCGAAGAAGGTTTAATAGCTATGTCCATGGTCTTTATTTTTATTGCCGTTTTTCTGGTAGCCGGGTCTTTTTCCTTACCAATGCTCATACTAGCTGCTTTTATTTATGGTCTTGGCTATGGGGCGGTGTATCCCGCCCTTAGTAGTCTAGTGGTTTTAAATACCCCATCGGAAATAAGAGGCTCTGCTTTTGGTTTATATACCGCCGCTTTTGATGTTGGGGTCACTCTGGGTTCAGTCTGGGGAGGTTTAAGTGAATATCTAGGTTTTAAATTTATTTATCTATCATCAAGCATCGTACCTCTTATTGGCCTATCGGTTTTTCTCTTTTTTTTACACGAAGAAAAAAAGCTTTCCGCATTATTAATACGAAAGGCTAAATAATGATTCCTTTGTTCGTCTATTCGTGGGCGAGTGGGCTCTATGAATGAAGTCGCTATTCTGTCATCGCAAGGAGCGATAGCGACGTGGAGATCCCGGTTGAAGATAATCGAGTAAAGGCGGGATTGCTTTGCTACCGCTTGCAATGACCAGTTTGGCGGGATCAAACCTACATGTCATTCTAGACGATAGCGAAGGGTCTTATTCGTTTCTAAACTTACCCCATTATAGTGGAAAAGAATAAATATACACCCGTTAACAACAACAACCAGTAAATAACTCTAAAAAAGAGAGTTTGGTCTAACTTTTTAAATAGCTTTTCCCCAAGGAAAATTCCCAAGAAAATAAAGGGAATAGACCAGAGAGTTGCATGCCATACAGTTTTAGTAATACTATAGGTGAATAATTGAAGTATAAAGCTAACTGAACAGTTAAAGATAAAATAAGCCATGGTAGTACTGCGCAAAATAGCTTTATCAATTTTTGTTCCCGTAAAATAAATCATCAGCGGTGGGCCTGGCATCCCGATACTACAAGTAAGAAATCCTGATAAGGCACCTACTATATATTCTTTAGTATTACTTTGTTCCACTTTGACCTTGGTCATTAATAACGCTGTGGAAATGAGAATCAAGATACTAACAAAAATCTTTAAAAATTTTACATCAAGGTAAACAAAAACCATTAATCCCGGCAAAAGTCCGAATAAGCTGCCTTTGATTAATCTTTTAAGAAGTTCTTTATCCACTTCATTATAAATTTTGTATGTTACTAAAATTGTAACGATAATAGACAAAATAATATTTAATAAAATTGCATCATGAGCTGGAAAAAGTAACACTAAAAAGGGAATAGCCATAATGGCAAATCCAAACCCTGTTCCAGCTTGCAAAGTTGTGGCTACTAATACAATTAAAATTAACGCCAAGATATTGCTCATACAAGTTTTCCTTTCACTTTCTATATATTAATATACTAAAAAAGGAAAATACATTTTCAAACAAGATACCGGGCATTCTATCTCACAACATCCACAATACCAGCACTCTTCATATTTTAAATAAGGTATATTATCTTCTCCCATTTGCAGACAATTCATGGGGCACAATTCTACGCATAATCCACAACCAATGCAATCATCTGTTACTTTTATCGTATATAAACTCATCCTATCGCCCCCTTTTGTATTTCTCTTAAAGAAACATTAATTTGGGGATAAGAGTCGCCAATTTGCAAATCTATATGTTTTAACCAATTAACATTATCTGTATCAGGATAGTCAGTTCGCCTATGAATACTTCCCCATCTACTTTCTTTTCTTGTTAAAGACGAAATTGCTGACATTTGAGCACAATCAAGAATGTAACCAATTTCAAGTATTTTACTAAGTTCATGAAGGTTTTGAGAACGAACTAAATAAGGTAACTTTTCTCGTAATTCACAAATCAGATTCAATCCCTTTTCTAGAGAAGTTGAATTCTTTGGAGAAAGTAAGTATTCGTTAATTATACGGCGCACCTTATACTCAAAGGTTGTATGGGAAATAATATTTTCCGCGGTTTTATTCTGTAGGTTACCTAAACGAGAAAACTCATCCTCAAATTGTGATTCTATATATTTATTATCCTCGGAAGACCTTTCATTACAGATATATCTGACAGCACTTTCACCAGCTATTTTGCCATAAACAAAAGCTCCGGTTAAATGCTGCATGGGGACTGAGCTCACATCTCCAGCGGCAAAAAGACCTTTAATGTTTGTTTCAGCATCCTGGTTTATTACTACTCCGGAAATTCCGTGACCCCCGCAAAGTTGAGCTTCGGTATGTTAACGGACATGATAAAATCCGCATAAACGGTCACGAAAAACCCGCACAAATGGCCAGTATATAGAGGAAAATAAAACCCGCCCCCTCGA
>JBMNUR010000153.1:0-6982 GCA_050946395.1 Peptococcales bacterium | reverse complement strand
TTCTGTTGTTTCAAAATAGGCAAGTATCGAGGGCATTTATTCACCTCCTTAATATTAAACCACGGGCCAGAACTGCCATGCAATCCGTGTTTATCAGTGTTAATCCGTGGTTATAAAAATAATAAGATTTCTCTGGAGCCACGGTAGCACTGTAGCTTCGGGGCTAAGTCCCTAAAAAATATTTTCCCCTATCCATACTGAATTATCCCATAGCTAGAACCTCTTTATTTGTGATATTATTATCTTTAAGTTATATTTCCTTTGGAAAATAGTCTCAGGTGGAAAATGGGGTGAAGAAGTTTGTGGTCAATTGTTTTAGCTTTAGTTTTAGGAATAATAGTAGGCTGGATTAATATCCTGCCGAAATTTATAGTTAATCACACTAATGAAATGACTATGATTGGTCTAGTTGTGCTACTTTTTACAATGGGTTTAAGTATTGGTAGTAATGCCGAAATATTAAATAATCTTAATACTTTGGGGATTAAGGCATTTCTATTAGCATTTGGCAGTATTGTGGGAAGTGTAATTTTAGCTTGGTCTTTAGAAAAACGTTTTTTTAAGAGGTGACAATAGGTGACATGGATAATTTTAGGATCAGTATTTTTGGGAATCCTATTAGGTAAAATAGGTTTTTTAAGTTTTTTAACAATTAACCTAGATCTAGTTAGTGGTGTTTGTTTAAATATATTATTGTTTACTGTAGGACTAGATTTAGGACACAATAAAGAAGTTTGGGCTAAAATAAAAGCCTTTGGTTGGAAAGTATTGCTTTTACCCTTTAGTATTGCCTTAGGTAGTCTTTTGGGAGCAACAGTAATAAGTTTATTAATAAGTTTTCCTCTTAATCATGGAGTAGCTGTTGGGGCCGGTTTTGGTTGGTACAGTCTTTCTGGGGTCATGCTTAAAGAGTTGGTAAACGTAGAATTGGGGACAATTGCCTTCCTTGCCAATGTTTTCCGAGAAATGTTGGCGATAATCCTAATTCCTTTTGTAGCCTTACATTTTGGAAGGATTGCAGCCGTAGCCCCTGGAGGTGCTACTAGTATGGATACCACCCTACCCCTCATTTCTAAAGCCGCTGGAGCAGATGTTGCTTTAATGGCTTTTATTAGCGGAGCGGTATTATCATGTTTAGTGCCCATATTAGTACCTTTCTTGGTGAATCTACCCTTTTAGGGGCGTAGCCCCGTGTCTACAGTAGCTCTAAGTAAGAAATAGAGTAATTCCGCATGCTAAATTAAGATTTGATTTCGTTAGATTTGTAAGTGTAGGGTATATTCATTCTGTAGTGAGCGAAACCTTGATCTTAACCTGCGTCTTATGACGCATAAAGATATTGACAGGACAACCTGCAAATATTAACCTAAAAATATTATTAATACCAATATCAGTGACTAGCCACTAACAACTAGCCACTAGCCACTAAAACAAAGTGAGGTTAAAAAATGAGTATTATCGAAAATTTAAAAAAACAAATTAGAAATCAAATAATTACTTCTTTAGAATCCAACAAAGCTCAGGGAAAACTTAACTATCAAGATATTCCCAACTTTGTAATTGAAGTTCCTCGCGAAAAATCCCATGGAGATTTTGCTACTAACATTGCTATGCTTATGGCAAAAGAAGCCAAAATGAATCCTCGACAAATTGCCCAAATGATAGTTGGGGAGATTAATCAAGGTCAAGCTTGGGTCGAAAAGGTGGAAATTGCCGGACCGGGATTTATCAATTTTTATTTGAACTCGGACTGGCTATACGATGTTTTACCACTAGTAGAAAAACAAGATGTAGATTATGGTACAAGTAGTGTTGGTCAGGGAATCAAGGTGCAAGTAGAATTTGTTAGTGCCAATCCCACGGGACTGCTACATATGGGAAATGCCAGAGGTGCAGCATTAGGGGATACTTTAGCAGGTCTTCTAAAAAAAGCTGGTTATTCTGTTAGTAAAGAATTTTACATAAATGATGCCGGTAATCAAATTGAAAACTTTGGTAAGTCGTTGGATGCTCGTTACTTGCAAGAATTAGGCCATGATGTTCCCTTCCCGGAAGAAGGGTATCACGGCCAAGATATTATTGATACTGTCCGCCATATTATTGCCGAAGAGGGCGAAGTTTATCTACAAATGGAACAAGCTGAAAGACGGCAAAAACTTACAGAAATAGCCCTTAATGAAAAAATAACCGCCATAAAAACAGCCTTGGAGAATTTCGGTGTAAAATATGATGTTTGGTTCAGTGAATCTACTTTACACCAGTCTGGTGCTATTTCTGAAGTTATAGAGGAACTAAAAACTAAGGATCTTATCTATGAAAAAGAAGGTGCCTTATGGTTTCGTTCCAGTCGTTTTGGGTCTGATGAAAAAGATGAAGTAATAATCCGTTCTAATGGTACACCTACCTATTTTGCAGCCGACATTGCTTATCATAAGAATAAGTTTGAAAGAGGCTTTGACTGGGTAATTAATATCTGGGGAGCTGACCATCACGGGCATGTAGCCCGGATGAAAGGTGCAGTGGCTGCGTTAGGATATAATCCGGATAATCTAACCGTGATATTAATGCAGTTGGTTCGTCTTTTCCAAGGTGGGGAAATAGTGCGTATGTCAAAACGTACCGGTCAATATGTTACACTTACCGAATTAGTGGAAGAAGTAGGTAAGGATGCTGCCAGATACTTTTTTGTCATGCGCAATCCAGATAGCCATCTAGAATTCGATCTTGATTTGGCTAAAGAAGAATCATCGGAAAACCCGGTTTATTATGTTCAATATGCTCATGCTAGAATTTGTAGCATCCTTAAGGCGGTAGGTAAAGAAATCGTTAGTGCCAATGAAGTACAACTTAATTTGTTAAAAGAACCAGCTGAACTAGAATTAATTCGGAAAATTGCCGATTTACCGGATGAGATTGCTCAAGCTGCCAAAACCCTTGAACCTCATCGCATGGCTCGATATGCCCATGATTTAGCAAGTATTTTTCATACCTTTTATAATAGCTGTCGAGTATTAACTGATGATCAGGAATTGCAAAATGCTCGTTTATGTCTAGTTAATGCCACGAGGATAACATTACGTAATGTCCTCAATCTTTTAGGAGTAAACGCACCGGAAAGAATGTAGTGGCTTCAATTACCACCCCTACCAGCTAGCCATGACAGAAAAACAGATCCCCTATAGTAAAAGTTTTTCGCGCCCATGCGCCCACGAATCGACGAATAATCGAATAAACGAATAGATTGTCGTAAAAACTAATTCCAAATGAATAGTTCGGTTTTTCTTTGCTTTTTTCTAACCCTTTTGTCTTGACAGTCCTTTTTCATAAAGATAGAATTGATAAGTAATTGTGCGTAATCATTGTTATAATTCAGGAGGGGAACACACTTGACCAAATATATATTTATCACAGGTGGAGTAGTTTCTTCCCTGGGAAAAGGAATAACTGCTGCTTCATTAGGTCGGCTTTTAAAAAGTAGAGGAGTTAAAGTTGCTTTGCAAAAATTTGACCCATATATAAATGTTGATCCCGGTACCATGAGTCCTTATCAACATGGAGAGGTTTTTGTTACCGATGACGGTGCGGAAACAGATCTAGACTTAGGTCATTATGAACGGTTTACTGATGAAAACACCAATCGTTTTAGTAACATAACAACGGGACAAATTTATTGGTCAGTTATTAACAAAGAACGCCGTGGAGAATATCTAGGGGGTACAGTTCAAGTTATCCCTCATATCACCAACGAAATTAAAGAGAAGGTATATCGGTTAGCTAAGGCTGCTGATGCGGATGTAGTTATCACTGAAATAGGTGGCACTGTGGGTGATATCGAATCATTACCTTACTTAGAAGCTATTCGCCAGATTAAAAGTGATGTTGGTCGGGACAACTGTATGTATATACACGTTACCTTAGTACCTTATCTTTCCTCAGCTGGTGAAGCCAAGACCAAACCGACCCAACATAGTGTAAAGGAACTTAGAAGTATTGGTATTCAGCCTGATGCTATAGTCTGTCGCAGTGAAAGACCTTTATCCAAGGAAATGGAAGAAAAAATAGCCCTATTTTGTGATATAAGTAAAGAAGCCGTCATTCAAACTGTAGATGCTGCAACTATTTATGAAATACCATTGGTTTTAGAACAAGAAGGTTTAGATGACATAATTATTGAGAGATTTGGGCTAAAATGCAATGGAACTGATTTAGTAGAATGGAAGACAATAGTGGACACGATTAAAAATCCCGTTGATGAAGTAAAAATTGCCTTAGTAGGTAAATATGTGGAACTCAGGGACGCTTACTTGAGTGTAGCAGAATCTCTTATCCACGGTGGAATTACCCATAAAGTAAGAGTTACTATTGACTGGATTAATGCTAGTGATGTAAACGAAGAGAATGCCGTTGAGTACTTAAAAGATGCTCATGGTATTTTAGTTCCTGGAGGTTTTGGCGATCGGGGCATCGAAGGCAAGATTGCCGCTATTCGTTATGCCCGCATAAATAAGAAACCTTTTTTAGGAATCTGTTTAGGTATGCAATTAGCGGTTGTGGAGTTTGCTCGCAATGTTTTAAATTATAAAGATGCTAATAGTACCGAATTTAATCCTGATACTAAGCATCCTGTTATTGATCTTTTACCTGAACAAAAAGAAATTGAAGATTTAGGTGGTACCATGCGATTGGGTAAATATCCCTGCCTTCTTTTAGAAGGTACCAAGGCTTATGCCGCCTATCAGAAAAATGAAATATCTGAGCGACATAGACATCGTTATGAGTTTAATAATAATTATCGAGAAGAGATGAAAAAACACGGTTTAATAATAAGTGGAATTTATACTGAGAAAAATTTAGCTGAGATTATTGAAATTGCAGATCATCCCTGGTTTGTAGCATCTCAGTTCCATCCGGAATTTAAGTCAAGGCCCAATCGGGCTCATCCGTTATTTAAGGATTTTATCGGTGCAACTTTAAAGTACCGGAAAGAACAGCAATAGTCAAAAACCCTAGGGGAACATTCCCTGGGGTTTTATTAGTAAGTGTATTAGTGCTTGAGTGTTTAAGTGTTTGAATGTAAAGTGTAAAATGATTAATGGCTAGAATGAATGGTTAGTCTATAATCTATAGCCGATGGTCAATAGCACTGTAGCACTATCACACTGTAGCACTGACATGCAGATTTTTGTACTAGACATTACACTTACACAAAGGCTAGACCCAAAAGTAAAAAAAAGGCTGGTGGTAGTTGTGCAAGCCCGTTTAATCAAAGAAAATGAACGAGAATATTTTAATAAATTTATTGCCTCCGTCCCCAAAGGGCATATCTTACAATCTTATGAATGGGGGGAAATCAAAGCCAAAACGGGATGGGAGCCGATAAGGCTAATGATAGAAAAAAATGGGCAACCGTTAGCGGCAATTTCTTTGTTAAAGCGTATTATTCCCGGGATAAAAAAGGCCATTTTTTACGCTCCCCGGGGCCCTGTGGTTGATATTGAAAACAATGAAGTATTCGACTTTTTACTTGCGGAAGTAAAAAAGCTAGCTGATGAGCATAATGCAATTTTTCTTAAAATTGATCCAGATGTACCTGCGGATAACAAGGTCTTTAAAGGCTTACTGCTATCTAGAGGTTTTAAATCAGCGGAAAAAGGAGAGGGATTTGATGGTATACAGCCTAAATTTGTTTTTCGGTTGGATATAACTCCTGATGTCGACACTCTTTTAGCTGATATGCATAGTAAAACTAGATATAATATTAGACTTGCTTCACGAAAAGGTGTGACAATAAAAACAGATTGCACCAAAGTAGATCTGAAAGATTTTTATGAGATTCTTTTGGAAACCTGTGAAAGAGATAATTTTCTGGTTCGCTCTTATGGTTATTTCGAAGACATGTGGGATCATTTGGTGGAAAAAGGCTATGCCAAACTTTTTATGGCGGAATACGAAGGTAAATACATAGCGGGTACATTAGCTTTTATTTTCGGAGAAAAAGCCTGGTATATATACGGGGCTTCCAGTAATAGCTATCGTAATGTCATGCCCAATTATCTACTTCAGTGGACTATGATCCAGTGGGCCAAAGAAAATGGATGTACTATGTATGATTTCCGTGGTGTTCCTGGCAATCTCACTGAGGACAACCCTTTATATGGTCTTTTTAAATTTAAAAAAGGATTTAATGGTGTTTACACTGAGTTTGTGGGCGAATATGATCTTGTGTACTCGCCATTTTATTATTGGTTATGGCATACTGCGGAACCTGTTTATCAAAAAGGGGTCCGTAAACTTATCGCTTTAAAGAAAAAACTCCGTAGCTAGTCAGACCCCAAATGTTCACCGAAAAGCAAAAGAGGTGTACTGTATGTACAAATGGATAGAAGTAAATTTGGATGCAATTAAAAATAATTATGTTAAGGTAAGAGAAAATATCGACCCAAAGACAAAAATTTTAGCTGTGGTTAAAGCTGATGCTTATGGTCATGGCTTAATAGAGGTTAGCAAAGAATTAGTGAGGCAAGGCGTTGACTATCTGGGGGTCACTGAAATCGCTGAGGGAATTAAACTAAGAGAAGCAGGTCTTTCCGTTCCAATTTTAGTCTTTGGGTCTTTTTTATCTGAAGATGCTTTTTATTTTCAAGAGTTTAAATTGACGGCTACTCTAGCAGATTTAGAAACTATAAAAAAGGTAATAGTTCAGAACCTTAAATTTACCTTTCATCTTAAGGTGGAAACTGGTTTGGGGCGAACGGGCTTAAAATATGATCAATTAGCTAAATTTGTGGAAATAATCAGGGATAATAACGATATTATTTTTGAAGGTGTCTACTCTCATCTAGCTACAAGTATGTGGTCAGACAATTCTTTTAGCAAAAAACAATTTAGTGAATTTACAAAAGCCATTGACTTTTTAAAATCCCATGGCTTTAATCCACCTCTTAAACATATTTGTAATAGTGCAGCCTTTGTGAAATTTCCG
>JBMNUR010000152.1:0-7084 GCA_050946395.1 Peptococcales bacterium | reverse complement strand
CCAGCGGCGGGACTTTGTAAGAATCCCGGTTAGTTTGTCTTTAGAATATAGGGTAGAAAATGGAGCGAAGAGTGAAGAAACTTTTCACACGGGTGTAATTCGTGATTTAAGTGGAGGAGGAGCTCAACTTGCCAGCAAAAGAAAATTGGTAAAGGGCACCATTTTACAAGTAAAATTTTCTCTTCCCGAAGATCTAATTGTTTGTAAAGCCAAGGTTATGTGGGTATATACTGAAGTAAAAGAGCAAAAAGAAACTTATTTAATTGGATTAAAGTTTATTGATATTAATGAAAGACTAAGAGAAAGAATAATTAGGTATGTTTTTAAAAGACAACGAGAGCTTATTCAAAAGGGAGTGCTATAATGGGCAAGATTCGAGTTTTAGTTGTCGATGACTCGGCTTTTATGCGTAAAGTTATCTCAGACATGATCAAAAATGATGCCGACTTGGAATTAATAGGAACAGCTCGAAATGGAAAAGATGCTTTGGTTAAGCTAGTTGAGCTTAAGCCTGATGTAATCACGCTAGATGTAGAAATGCCGGAAATGAACGGGCTGGAAGCATTGGAAAAAATTATGGCTATTAACCCTACGCCAACTATCATGTTAAGTTCCTTAACGGAAAAAGGTGCGGATATAACGATTAAAGCTTTGGCTAAAGGAGCAGTAGATTTTGTCCAAAAACCAGGAGGATCCATTTCCCTAAATCTTCACGAAGTAGAAAAAGAGATTATCGCCAAAATAAAACTTGCCTACCAAGTAAATATAAAAAATCTAATTTCCCAAAAGTCTGAGGAAGAGAAACCCCATTTAGGCAATTTTGAGTATGAAAAGATATTAAATTGTCAACTTGAATTTCCCCTTATTTTGATTGGTACTTCTACCGGGGGGCCGAAAGCTCTTTCTAAGGTAATAGAAAATTTAAATAACACTATAAAGGCACCAATTTTGATTGTTCAGCATATGCCAGGTGGTTTTACTAAATCTTTGGCTCAAAGGTTAAATAGTTTAACGAATCTTATCGTTAAAGAAGGAGAAAATGGAGAATTAATTAAAGTGGGACATGTGTATATTGCACCAGGTAATTTTCAGATGGAAGTAAAAATGGATAAAACTTGTCAACTTTATTTACATATTCACCAAGGTCCTTTAATTACTGGACATCGTCCTTCGGTTGATGCTTTATTTAATTCAGTGGCAAATTTAGGTATTGGTGGTATTATTGCCGTAATTATGACTGGCATGGGCTATGATGGTCGAGAAGGCTTAATAAACTTAAAAAAGCAGGGTGCCTTTACTATTGCCGAATCGGAGGAAACCTGTGTGGTTTACGGTATGCCTAAAGCAGCAGTAGAAGCGGGATGTATCGACCAAGTAGTTCCTTTAGATAAAATACACGAGGCTATAATGAAAAGTTTGTAGCAAATTAGTTTGGAGGTGGATTTTATGAATAAGAACGAATATATGGATTTGTTTATTGAAGAAACTCGGGAAAATTTACAACTAATAAATGAAGGGTTACTAAAAATTGAAAAAGAACCGGGTGACGATACGCCAATCCATGAGATTTTCCGGGCGGCACACACTATAAAGGGAATGGCTGCTACAATGGGGTTCGAGTATATTACAGAATTAACTCATAAAATGGAAAACTTACTGGGGAAAATTAGAGATAAAGAAATGGGGCTATCTTCTTTTATCACTGACACGTTATTTAAATGTGTGGATGTCTTAGAACAAATGGTTGAAAATATTTCTCTAGATAATAATAGTAGTGAAATAGATTTATCTTCTCTAATTGCTGAATTAGTTAGGCTTGAGCAACCTGCCTATACACCCCAGTCAAAGACACAAACAATATCTTCCCATACAGACTTGAATGAATTCGAAATCAATGTTATCACGGAAGCCCAAAAACAAGATTTTTACGTTTATAAATGTATAATAGCTGTTTCCCCAACTTGTGTTATGAAGGCTGTTCGGGCTTTTATGGTATTTAAAAGTCTCGAGAAAATTGGTGAAATAATTAAATCTATCCCTAGCTCACAAGATTTAGAAGATGAAAAATTTGATGATCAGTTTACAGTATATTTGATTTCTAACAAACATTCTGAAGAGATCGGAAAAGTTATTAATCAGATTAGTGAAATATCGTTAAAAGAAATTGAAGTTCTAGGTGAAGAACGGCATGATGTTTTAGAATTAGGTTTAGAGGAACGTGAGGAACAAGTAAAAGAAACAGTCAATAACACCAAGGCCAAAATTCACCAAACAGTCAGAGTGGATATAACGAAATTGGATAATTTAATGAATTTAGTTGGTGAATTAGTTATTAATAAAACTCGCTTAGAACAGATTTTTCGGACTAATGATTTATCATCTCTAAATGAAACAGTTGAACAAATTGATCGGATAACCTCTGATTTACAAAATGTAGTGATGAATGTTAGGATGGTTCCCATTGAACAGGTCTTTAATCGTTTTCCACGGATGGTTCGGGATTTGGCAAAAGAAACTGGTAAAGAGGTTAACTTAATATTAGAGGGTAAAGAAACGGAATTGGATCGCACTGTAATTGACGAAATTGGTGATCCCTTAGTTCATCTATTGCGTAATTCCATAGATCATGGGATTGAAATCCCCGAAAATAGAAAAATTCAAGGAAAAAGCATAGCGGGTACGCTCAAAATGATTGCTCGTCAAGAAGGTAATTCTGTGGTTATAATTGTTCAAGATGACGGTCAGGGGATAGATCCTGAAAAAATAAAACAAAAAGCCATTGATAAAGGCGTTGTTTCTCCTGCCCAAATTCAACAAATGGATGACCAAGCAATCATTAATTTAATCTTTAATCCAGGATTTAGTACAGCTGATGTAATTAGTGATATTTCTGGCCGAGGGGTAGGCCTTGATGTAGTCAAATCTAAAATTCAGTCTTTGAGTGGAAGTGTGCATGTAGAAAGTAAAATTGGAATAGGAACCAAATTTACTATAAAACTACCTCTCACTTTAGCTATTATCCAGGCTTTATTGGTAAAAGTAGGCTCGGAAATTTATGCAGTTCCCCTTGCTAATATCAATGAAACAACCGGTATAGAAGATAATTTGATTAAAAACATTCAAGGTCAAGAGGTTATGGTTTTACGGGGGAAAGTATTACCATTAGTACGATTAGCAAATGTATTGGATGTTAACACGGCCCAGGAAATAAATAGCAATGAATTATATGTAGTTGTTGTCAAAAAAGGGGATAGACAGGTTGGTTTAGTGGTCAATGAACTAATTGGCCAACAAGAAATTGTAATTACATCATTAGGTAAACTCCTTTCTCAGATACCAGGCATAGCAGGAGCGGCTATTTTAGGTGATGGAACAGTTTCCTTAATTTTAGATATAGGAACTCTTATTTAAAGGGGTGTAGGTTTATGGAAGAAATGCAAATTGTTGCTTTTAATTTGGCTAATGAAGAATATGGTGTGGATATTTTAAATGTTCAGGAAATAATTCGCCCTACGGTAATTACTAGGGTTCCCAAAGCACCTTCTTATTTAGTGGGGGTAATTAATTTAAGGGGTAACGTAGTACCAGTGATAGATTTACGTAAGCGTTTTGGTATTACCGGGGAAGCCTCTAATGAGCAAAATTGCCGGATTATTATTTTGAGTATTTTTGATTTAAAAATTGGGATTACTGTTGATCGCGTTACAGAAGTGTTGCGACTTTCTAAAGAAAATATTGAAGAGCCAAGCTTAATAGAAGTTCTAGATAATCGTTTTGTCCAAGGTGTAGGTAAATTCAATGAACGATTGATAATTCTCCTTGACCTGGTCCAAGTATTAGAGTTGACTTCGGAGAAAAATCCAGAAACAACAGATGTTAGGGGAGAGTAAAATGGATTTTGAAAAACTTAGCAGTTTACAAAAGGATGCTCTTAAAGAAATTGGTAACATCGGTGCGGGAAATGCAGCAACCTCTTTATCCACGCTTTTAAATAAGAGAATTGATATGGCTGTTCCTAATATTTTCATTTTGCCTTTTTCGCAAGTAGTTGAGCTAATGGGGGGAGCAGAAAACCTCGTCGCAGGAGGATATTTACAAGTAGAGGGAAGGGCCCCGTTGAGTATACTTTTTGTTATACCGGAAAATAGTTTAAAAACCTTTTTAAATATTTTAGTAGGTAAACATAAAAACAATGTTTTTACTTTAGATGAAATGGAAATATCAGCTCTTAAAGAGGTAACTAATATTTTGGCAGGTTCGTATTTAACCGCCTTAAATGGTTTTACCAATATTGATTTTACTCCATCAGTACCGGCTTTGGCCTTTGATATGGCAGGAGCAATTTTAGGAAATGTTCTCCAGCTTTATGGGGAGGTTAGTGATTATGCGTTAGTAATTGAGAGTGTTTTCTTAGAAGAAGCAAAAGAAGTAAAAGGACACTTTTTTCTTTTACCAGAGCCAGGGGCTTTAGAAATTATGCTAAGTGAATTAGGAGTTGTTTTTTAATGGAATTGATTAAAGTTGGTATGGCCGAATTAGCTATTGGAAAAGCTCCCCAAAAGTTAATCACTACCGGCTTAGGTTCATGTGTAGGTATCTGCCTATACGATCCTCAAAGTAAAGTAGGTGGACTTGCTCATATTATGCTTCCGGATAGTAAACAGGTTAAAAGCAACCAAAATATGGCTAAATACGCTGATAGTGGTATCCTTGAAACATTGAATAAAATGGTGGCTATGGGTGTTGACAAGAAAAGGGTTCTTGCAAAAATTGCTGGTGGTGCTCAAATGTTTAATTTCCAGGGAACCAGTAGTATTATGCGCATTGGTGAAAGAAATGTAGAAGCAGTAAAAAAAGAGCTAGCTTTTAATGGGATTAAAATTGTGGCAGAGGATACTGGTGGCAATTTTGGTAGAACAATTACCTTTGATTTGGAAAATGGTAGATTACATATAAGAACAATTAATAAAGGGGAAAAGACTGTCTAATTAAGCAGGAGTGGTTCTATGGAAGATAAAAAGAGGCTGTGGCAAAATTTTTTTAATAATCCTAGTGATGAAAATAAAGAACAGCTTATTTTAGCTTATGCCCCCTTAATAAAATATTGTGCTCAACGTATTTATCAAGGTTTGCCAGATGGTGTAGAATTTGATGAGTTAATTCAGTATGGTTCTTTAGGATTAATAGATGCAGTGCATAAATTTGATTCTAAGTTAAGTAATAACTTTGAAGGGTATGCAGTTATTAGGATAAGAGGTGCAATCATTGATGGCCTTAGGAAAATGGATTGGGCACCTCAGTCATTAAGGCGCAAGACCAAAGAAATTGAAAAAGTTTACTTTTCCATGGAGCAAGAATTAGGTAGAACTCCCCTTGATGAAGAAGTTGCTCAGGTTATGGGTATCACCACTAAACAATTATTAAAGGATTTACAAGCCATGCAAAATTTATCTATTGTTTCCCTAGAACAACCAATAGATAATGGAGGTACCGATTTTTTCTCTATAGGTGATTTTTTAGTAGATTCTCAAAGCCCTAATCCTATGGAAAACATAGAAAAAATTGAATTGCAAAAACATCTGGAGCAAGCTTTAACAGAATTAAAAGAAAATGAAAGGCTAGTAATTACCTTATTCTATTATGAAGAATTGACCATAAAAGAAATCAGTAAAATCTTAGATTTGACGGAAGGTAGAATATCCCAAATTCATAAAAAGGCCATTGGGAAATTAAAAGAAAAGTTACAGCAATTAATTTTTTAACAAAGAATGGAGGTGGACTGGTGGGGTTATATAAATTAGAAAAACGAATTGATGGACTTTATGCTATATTTTTAGATGAGGACAAGGAGAGGGCCTTAAATCTTCTTAAAGAAGAATTAATGTTAAGAAATATAAAAACCGATATTAAAGCCTTAGAAAGATGGGTTGAAACAGATTCGGGGAAACTTTTCAAGCTTACCGAGGAAACCAAATTAGATTTAGGTGGAAAATTTACTATTGCACTTAGTAACGATTTATTAGTAGCCAGTCTTACTATATACCCTGCAATCGAAGGCCACTTTACCATTTCTTTAGAAGAAATTAAAAAAACGCTAACAAGTAAAGGTATTACTTATGGTATTGATGATGTAAAAATTATTATGGCTCTAACAGAAAACAAACTAATATCTAATTTACCAATAGCTAAGGGTGTTGCACCTTTGCCTGGTAAAAGTGCAAAAATAAAATATTATTTCCACGAAAAAGGAATTGAAATTAAACCCAAAGAATTGGACAATGGCAGAGTGGATTTTTATAATACCAATATGATTCAAATTGTAAAAAAAGGACAAATTTTAATTGAAAAAATTCCTGCTACTATAGGTATTCCCGGGATTACTGTTACAGGCCAAAAATTAACTGCCCCTGATGGGCAAAATACAATTCTTCCTGTGGGTAAGAACTTAATTGTTTCAGAAGACAAACTAAAAGCTTATGCTGGTTGTGAAGGACATGTAGTATTAGTAAATGATCGGGTATCGGTATTACCTATTTTTGAAGTAAATGGTGATGTGGATTTTTCCACGGGTAATATTGATTACATAGGTAATGTTATTGTCAAAGGAAATATTAAGGATGGTTTTAGTGTTAAAGCTCAAGGTGATGTCGAAGTTTATGGAAATGTTGAGGGTGGCAATATTATTACCTCAGGTAACATTTTAATAAAAAAAGGCATAAGGGGACTAAAAAAAAGCAAGCTAATTGCCCAAGGTAATATATTTAGTAATTTTGTCGAACATGCTTATCTTGAAGCTTACGGGGATATTATTATCACAGAGGCTATTATGCATAGCATAGTTAATAGTAGTACATCTATCAAGGTAGGAGGTAGGAGAGGTCTTATTGTCGGTGGCACTTGTCGCGCCGGAAAATTTCTAATTTGTAAAAATATTGGCTCTAACCTAGCTACTTTAACTAATATAGAAATTGGTATATTACCGGAAATACGTATGCAATATAAAGATATCTGTCAAAACCTAGTTAAATTTCAACAAAATCTGGATAATACTAATAAAGCAATTAGGCTTTTGCAAGAACTGCAG
>JBMNUR010000151.1:0-7085 GCA_050946395.1 Peptococcales bacterium | reverse complement strand
AATGTATTTTGGTAATTACAGAGGATCATTTGTCTATTTAACAAATGAAAATGTATTTCTTGCGATAATGTTAATGTTATATGAAACTATAATCATATACATTACATTATTTATTTATACAAATAGAAAAACAATTAATAAAAAGTCAAATATGGCAAAGGAAATAAAAAAGGCACCATATAAAAGAATGAATATATTTCCAATTATTTTTGCAGCAATTATTTGTTTAGATATAATTGCATATATTTTAGTTCCCGAAATTAGAGAGTATTATTCATCAATATTTGATGTAAAAGGTACCGTTATGATGGGCATGCATAGTAATACAGAAGATCTAGTGGTGCGTGGGACTCTTAAAAGAGCATTATTTACGCTTTTCAATGTTACCTTTTCTTTTATGCAGGTATTTTTATCGGTATATGCTTTAGAAAAGATTAGAAACAAATATGGTCAAAGGTTTAGATCAATTATTATGTCGATGCCAATAATTTTTATACAATTCCTATTTATGACTAGCGAAAATATGTATACCTTTATTGTAATTTTTGTATTGTGCTTAGTTCTATGTAAATTATATCCTAATCGTATAAAAACCATTTTAATCTTAATTGGAGTATTAGTATTATCAGCTATTAGCGCTATAATGATTTCAAAGTCTAGTCTTATTAGTTCTAGTGATCAGTTAGGATGGGAGTCATTATCAATGACTTTACAGGCATATTTTCCAGGTGTTAGCAACATGGCCGGTGTTTTTAATATTCAAAATCCAAGTAAATTATCAACGCTTTTTTATGATTTTTATGGAATGATACCTTTTAGAGGAACTTTGTTTGGCCTCGAGGGTGAAAAGTTGGTATTAGTTTATACAAAAAGTAATGGACCAGGAGCTTCCTCGAATATTATTCCATGTATTGGACAAGCATACCATTACTTAGGTTTTATTTTGGCTCCGATAATACCAGCATCATTTGTAGTTGCATCATTTAAAACCATTTGTAAACTAAATAAAACTTTAAGAATTTATAGGTATGTTACTATTCTTATGGTATTAGTTTTTACAATGTTAACCCCAATATTATATAACTTTGCTATATTTGGGACTAGGTATTTTGCAACAATTTTACCAATGTATTTTATTTCAGCTTTTTCTTATAAAACTTTTTATTCTAACTAAGATGTTTTATAAAATATTTTTTAAATAGGAGGAGGCACATTGAGTTTTAAGAAGAGTAATAAACTTTATCAGTTTTGTAGAAAGTTAGTTTTTGTTTATTGGTTTAATATTAAATTTCAAATAAATAGGTTCTGTCGTACAAGATTTAATTTGAAAAGTAAATATGATTTATTAAAAGATTTAAAAGATATACATTGTGGTGAACGCTGCTTTATTATAGCAACCGGGCCAAGTTTGACATTAGATGATTTAAATAAATTAAGATATGAAAAAACATTTGGCATGAATTCGTTGTGCAAGGTTTTTGACAACCTAGGATGGGAAACAACTTATTACGGAATACAGGATAAAAATGTCTATATAAGAATTAAGGACTATATTGAAAAAATTAACAAATCTAAGATTTTATTTGGTTCGACAATTTCTCCTGATATAAAACTGAATAATGAATTTTTCACATATCCTCTTCATTTATTAAATCATCGTTATAGTATAAGCAAATATACCATTGATTTTAGTAATGATGCCTTCTCTATAGTATATGATGGATATAGTATTACGTATTCATTAATACAACTAGCAGTATATATGGGTTTTAAAGAGATATATCTTATAGGTGCAGATTGTAACTATTTGGATGATAAAAGCAAACAACATTTTATTGAATCAGGCCATTACGACGCTAATTATAAGACCGCGAGTGAACGAATGATATTTTCGTATAAAGAGGCTAAAAAGTATGCAGACAATAATAATATAAAAATTTTCAATGCAACGAGAGGTGGAATGCTAGAAGTTTTCCCACGTGTAGATTTGGATGAAGTATTGGGGTTGAAATAAATAAATGAATACTTTAAGAAAATTGTTAAAAAACAACAATACAAAAGCAGGCGGGTTCTATCTAATCGGGAATTTATTTAATAAAGCAATTGCTTTTTTTATGGTGCCTATATTTACTAGGCTAATGTCAACTACAGATTATGGTATTGTTAATACATACATGTCATGGGTATCGATTCTATCATTAATTGTAGGGCTTTCACTTGGAAGCTCTATTAGAAGTGCATATATTGATTTTAAGGAGGATTTAGATAGTTATGTTTCATCAATTTTCTTTCTTTCTTTAATAAATTTTGTCATAACGTCAAGTATAATAATCATACTTACATATTATTATAGAGAACGCCTTGACATAGTTTTGGTTATTTTATGTCTAATGCAATCATACATGACATTCATAATAAATAGTATGGATATAAGATATATGATATCAATGGATTATATTAGAAAAACACTTTTATTATCATTACCGAATATTATAACTGCGATATTGTCAATTATTTGTTTACTTAATATGGAAGATAATAAATATTTAGGACGTATAATCCCATATGTTGTAGTAACATCATTTGTAGGGACTTATTATCTAATTAAATCTTTTTATAAGGGCAGAAAATATATTGATTTTAGATATTGGAAATATGCAATAAAGTTATCAGTTCCATTAATATTTCATGGACTTTCAATTAATATTCTTTCTAATTCTGATAGAACAATGATAACATTATTCCGTAATGCATCTGAAACTGGAATATACAGCTTAGCTTATAATTTTAGTATGGTTGCATCAGTTGTTACTACTTCTTTAGAGAGTGTTTGGATACCTTGGTTTACCCAAAAACTAAAAGACAACAAAAAGAAAGAAATAAATGAAGCAGCAAAAATATATATTGAAATTGTTTTAGTTGTAATGATAGGTATACTTATGATAGGTCCCGAAGTTTTAGCATTAATATCTCCTGAAGAATATTGGAGTGGGAAAATATTAATACCTCCAGTTGTGCTTGCATCATTCTTTATTTTTTTATACTCAATATCTGTTGATTTAGAATATTATTATAAATCTACAAAAATAATTGCTGCTAATACTTTCATAGCTGCTTTAGTTAATCTAATACTTAATTTTATTTTTATTCCAAGGTATGGAGCATTGGCTGCTTCATATACGACGGTGGTAGCGTACATAATATCTTTTGCTATTCATTATCGTGAGGCAAGAAAGTTGGATAGCGAATTATTTCCAATTAATATTTATATTAAGCCTATTTTAATAATTATCTTCATAGTGATATCTACCTATATGCTTATGGATCATGGTCTTGAAAGATGGTTAATTTTAATAATTGGGTTTGGATTATATGTATTATTTTCAATAAAGAACCAAAGATTTAATAAATTCATAAAATAACAAAGAAAGAGGTGGGTGTTATGAGTACTAAAAAGATTGTAGCTTTTGTACCAATTAAGTTAAATAGTCAAAGGTTGCCACATAAAAATATTTTACCAATCAGTGATCATCCATTATGCTGGCATATCTTAAACAGTCTTCTTAAAGTAGATGGAATTGATGAAACGTATGTATATTGCAGCGATGAAAATATAACGAAGTATATACCTAAAAGTGTAAGGTTTTTGAAAAGAGATTCAAGATTAGATGGTGATTTAGTTAAAGGATTCGATATTTATGAATCTTTTATTAATGAAGTAGATGCGGATATATACGTATTAGCTCACACAACTTCTCCATTTATTAAAAATAAAACCATACAATCAGCTTTAGATAAAATGCTAAATGAAGATTATGATTCAGCCTTTTCAGCTCAAAAATTTCAGACGTTTGCATGGTATAGAGGAGAACCAATTAATTATGATTTAAATGATGTTCCAAGAACTCAAGATATGGAACCAATCTATATTGAGACAAGCGGATTCTTTATGTTTAGAAAGGAAATATTTACAGAGCATCGTAGGAGGATTGGTTTTAATCCCTACATTCAGGAAGTTGATAGTGTAGAGGCGGTAGACATTGATACAAAAGAAGATTATGAATTCGCTTTGTTAATCAGTGAAAATATGAAAATAGGAGAGTAAATCATGTTTAGATTAATTGCTGGACCATGTGTAATAGAAAATGAAAAGATGGTATTGGAAATCGCAAAGGAAATCAAAAGTATCACTGATGATTTGGGGATAGAATATGTTTTTAAAGCTTCTTTTGATAAGGCAAATCGAACTTCGATATATTCATATAGAGGACCAGGAATGGAAGAAGGCCTACGAATTTTAAAAAAAGTTAAGGATGTTTATGGATTAAAGATAGTTACAGATATACATGAGCCTTATCAAGCTGAACCTGTATCAAAGGTTGCTGATATAATCCAGATTCCTGCTTTTTTGTGTAGACAAACCGATTTATTAATTGCTGCTGCCAAGACAGGTAAGGAAATTAACATTAAAAAAGCTCAGTTTTTGGCTCCGTGGGATATGAAGAATGTCATCAATAAGTTAGAAGAAAGTGGTAATACGAATATTAATCTTACTGAGAGAGGATCTACTTTTGGTTATAATAATCTAGTCGTGGACATGACTTCAATAGTAGAAATGAAAAAGTTTGGCTATCCCGTAATATTTGATGCAACACATAGCGTACAGAAACCTGGTGGAAAAGGAAATTCTACAGGAGGCAATAGAGAGTATGTTGAGTATTTAGCAAAAGCCGCTATAGCTGTTGGTGCAGATGGGTTATTTATGGAAGTTCATCCAGATCCTGATAATGCAAAGTCAGATGGTCCTAATATGGTACCGCTTAATGAACTGAAAATAATATTAGAAAAATTAATTAAAGTTTATAAAGCTATTAACTAATATTTATGGAGGACTCATAAAATGAATTACTTAGAAGAAGCAAAAAGAGTTTTTAATATTGAAATTAATGCCTTAGAAAAAGTAAGAGACAACTTAGATAATAATTTCGAGCAAATTTTAAAAGCTGTAGCTGAATGTAGAGGGAAAGTTGTTGTAACAGGAATGGGAAAACCAGGGCATATAGCTCGAAAAATAGCCGCTACTATGGCTAGTCTAGGAACGCCTTCTTTTTTTCTTCATCCAGCTGAAGCCTTGCATGGAGATTTAGGAATGGTAGGGAAAGAAGATGTAATAATAGCTATAAGTTATAGTGGAGAAAGTGAAGAAATTACTAGAATGCTCAGTAATATTAAAGAAATAGGAGCAACTCTTATTGGAATTTCTGGAAATTCTGATTCTACTCTAGTTAGATATAGTGATTATTCCCAAGTGTTTCCTGATTTTGAAGAAGCTTGTTATCTAGGATTAGCACCTACATCAAGTACTACAGCAGCACTTGTATATGGAGATGCATTGGCTGTTGTAGCTTCAAGGATTTACGGTTTTAATGAGAATAATTATGGATTGTATCATCCTGCAGGTTCATTAGGTAAAAAGTTATTCATCAAAGTTAAAGATGTTATGGCTGCAAATGAAAACAACGCTGTAATAAGTTCTGGACTTACACTAAAAAATGCTATAGTTGAAATGGGTAAAAAAGGACTAGGTATTATTACAGTTGTTAATGAAGAAAATAAAATTTTAGGTGTTATAACAGATGGAGATTTACGTCGTCAACTTGAAAAGGGAGTTGATGTTTATGGATTAATGGTAGATGAAATCATGACTAAAACTCCTACAATTATAAATGAAGAAAGTATGGCAATTGAATCACTTCAAGTTTTAAAAGAAAAAAATATTTCTAGTGCCCCGGTTGTAGATGGGAATAATAAAATTGTTGGAACTATTAGACTACGTGATATTATAAATAAAGGAATTGTTTTATAATGATTAAGATGTTGATTATGGATGTTGATGGAACATTAACAGATGGGAAAATATATATTAGTTCTGAAGGTGAAATAATGAAAGCCTTCAGTGTAAAAGATGGTCTTGGTATAAGTAAATTGAAAAAATATGGTATAATACCAGTAATTATTACAGGACGAAGTTCTGAAATAGTAACTAAAAGAGCTAGGGAGCTAAATATTACAGAAGTTATTCAAGGCGTACATGATAAAGTTAAAGAATTAAAGAACATATGTGAAAAATATAATTTTAAATTAGATGATATAGCTTATATAGGCGATGATGAAAATGATTTAGAATGTATGAAATTATGCTCTATTAAAGGATGTCCCGCGGATGCTGTAGAAGTTGTTAAAAAGGCTTCAGACTTTGTCTGTGTTAACAATGGTGGAAATGGTGCAGTAAGAGAATTCATAGATTATATATTGAATACTCTATAGAGGAGTAAGGGAAGAGGTATATAAGGTACTACTATTCAAATTTAATTATACATTTGGCACAGGTCAAGGAACTTCAGTGCTTCAACTGGTACAAGCCTTTGAAGAAGTTAACAATATCAAGATTCCATATGAAATAGTAGATAGGAGACCTGGTGATATAGCTTCGGTGTTTGCTAGTATAGACAAGGCATGGAATGAATTGGGTTGGAAGGCTCGGAGGAGCGTTAGAGACATGGTCCTTGACTCGTGGCGGTTTGAAAAGAATTATAGAGAATAGAACAATTAAATAACACTGACATAGATAGATCCCAGGATAGCATAATTACATAGCAATCTGGGATTTATGTGTATTAACTATAAAGGAGCGAGCCAATGAATAAAATAACCGACTATATTATTTCTCTTACTCATCTATATGGTTTGGTCCATAAAGATAAGGTTATGGAGATTTACAATATGCAAAATGAAGAGAAGATAGAAGAGATTGACACTGTAAAATTGAAAGCAGATGATATAAGTATTGATATTAAAGAACTTGATGAGAATTTCGTTGAGGTATTTAATGATTACTTCGTTCATGAGACCATCATGCAGTTTGATGAATTTGATGAGGAGTTAATAAAGCGTAAACGTAAACCATTTTATATACCAAGGCAAGAGGATCTTCTTAAATACAAAGATGATAACTACTTTGAGATTAATAAGGAGTATGAGAATCTACTCGATTATGTTACCAAGCACCTATTTGATGGTAATGA
>JBMNUR010000150.1:0-7094 GCA_050946395.1 Peptococcales bacterium | reverse complement strand
GTTAATTACTGTAGGTGTTATATATATAACGTTTGAAATATTGTTAGGAATAAATTTGTATTAAAGTTTAATCGGGAGGTTAGATAATGTTAGAATTATTAACTGGGGTTTTGGAAGCATTTCAATTCGGTAATTTACTGGCTATTTTAAGTGGAGTTGTAATAGGTATTATATTGGGCGCAATACCAGGAATTGGCGCTTCCGCTGCATTAGCTATGTTTTTACCAGTTACTTTTACCCTTCCCGTTGAACAATCAATACTGCTTCTAATATCTATTTATGGTGGAGCAGAATACGGTGGTTCAATTTCAGCAATTGCAATAAATGCTCCAGGGACTGGTGGGGCTGCAGCTACTCTTTTAGATGGCTATCCTTTAAATCAAAAAGGCTTGGCAGGAAAAGCTCTTGATACTTCACTTTATGCAAGCGTATGTGGGGGAATATTTAGTGCAATAGTTTTAGCTTTATTTTCGCCACCGCTAGCAAAAATAGGCCTAAAATTTGGGCCAGCAGAAATGTTTTCTTTAACTTTATGTGGGCTTGCTATAATAGCGACTTTTGCTAGTAAAAATGTTATTAAAGGTTTAATGGCAGCTTTAATGGGATTATTTATTGCTACTATTGGGATAGACCCGTTTGTTGGTTTTGGCCGTTATACATTTGATAACCCTGCATTAATGAATGGTATTCGCGAGATTCCCGTTATGATTGGCTTATTTGCTTTAGCAGAGGCTTTTAGGATAATAGAAAAAATGGGGATTAAAGGCAATCAGAACAATAATATACAGAAGCAATCTTTTACTAACGTAAAGCTTTCCTTAAAGGAATTTCTTACATTACCAAAGACTATCATTAGGAGTTCAATTATTGGAACTATTATTGGAATAGTTCCGGGAGTCGGAGCAAGTGTTGCTTCTTTTATAAGTTATGACTTTGAAAGAAAAGTATCTAAATCACCCGAGAAATTTGGCGAAGGATGCATTGAAGGGGTTGCAGCACCTGAAGCTGCAAATAATGCAGTTGTTGGAGGTGCTTTGATACCAGCATTATCGTTAGGAATACCGGGGTCCGCAGCACTTGCTGTATTAATGGGAGCTTTAATTATGCAGGGTATTACTCCTGGCCCATTCCTTTTCTCAGATGAACCTAAACTTGTATATTTAATTTTTGGAGGTTATTTTGTAAGTAATATAATATTACTAATAGTTGGGTATTTTGGAGTAAGATTAGTTTTACAGATATTGAAAGTCCCAGAACGAATACTAGCTCCATGCATTATTGCAATTACATTTTTAGGTGCTTATGTTTATAGCTATAGTTATTCCGATATGGTTATTATGTTTGTTTTTGGAGTAATTGGTTGGCTATTCAAAAAAATGGATATCCCTATTGTTCCAATGGTTATTGCCATAGTATTAGGGAATATGGTTGAAAGAAATTTTTTAAGTGCGTTATTAATCTCCAAAGGAGACCCGTCAACATTTATTACTAAGCCTATAAGTGCGTTTTTCTTATTAGCCGCAATATTAACAGTTGTTTTGGCATTTAGAAAGCCTAATATAAAAACGGGTCAAAATTTAAGTACTCCAACATAATTGAAATTTTTCGTTTGGAAGTATTTTAAGGAGGTGGACTAAAGCTTTTATATAGCAATTAGAAACTGGGATAATAAAGTTGATAGAAAAGAACCAACGACTGAAAAAGCAAAAAATACATTTGCATTATGAAAGTTATTGAGAAGAGTATATATTTATACAAACAATAATTCTTATAATTAGGAGGAATGAATAAATGAAATTAAAAAAATCATACCTAGCATATTTGGTTCTAATTATTATTTTAGCATCTTTATTCGCAATAGGATGTGGGGGTTCAGATAAAGAAGCCGCTAAGGAGGAAGTCTTCCCAACAAAGCCAATAACGCTAATACAGTGGAATGAGCCTGGATCTGGGGGGGATATTGTTTATAGAACAATATCAAAATTAGCTCAAGAGCAGTTAGGAGTACCAATAAATCTTGAAAATAGGACAGGAGGAAATGGGGCCGAGGCTTTAAACATTGTAATGAAAGCTCCCGCAGATGGTTATACAATATCACACTGGTCCGCAAGCCTATCAGGCTTTATGAATATGCCTGGATTTCCTGTTAAGGCAGAAGATTTCGATTACCTAGTAAGATTTACAAATTTATCATATATGTTATGCGTAAATTCAGAGTTACCTATTCAAAATGCTGAAGAATTCATTGAATATGCGAAGGTAAATCCTGGTCAATTGACAGTATCGGGATCTCGTATAGGTTCTATTCATCACCAAAACCTTTTTGCAATGTGTAAAGAAATTGGGATAGATGTAGTATATGTCCCGGCAGAAGGTGGTTCAGCAGCGTTAGCTAACGCTTTGGGTGGACATGTCGACGGATTAATATATCGCCCGTCTGATATGCTTCCTTATGTTAAGGAAGGTACATTACGACCAATTCTACTTTTTGATACAGAAAGGGATCCAAATTACCCAGGAGTTCCTACTATCAAAGAAATAGGTCTTGAGATGAATCCGTTCATGCAATCGAATGGAATAATGATTAAAAAAGGTGCATCTGAAGAAGTAAAACAAATAATCATTGAAGCATTTGAAAGGGCAAGGGAGGAACCTGAATATCAAGAGTATTTGAAAAAAACACATCAAGGTGATGGAAAGATACCACAAAAAGAATTTGAAGAAATATTTTTAAAAGAAGTTAAATCTGCAGAAAGTTATTTAAGAGAAATAGGAGTTATTGAATAAGCTAACAATTTTCTTCTATGGATAAGACGTTTTAATTGAATAAACAAACAAGTTATGGAAAATGGGAATAAATTAATTGACAGTTGAGATTAAAATGTTTTTCCGACAATTAAAACAAGCGATTTAATTTTTTCAGATAGAATACTATTATTTAGGGCAATAGAAAGGGGTAATAAAAATGTATGCTCAAGTATTATATGGTCCAAATGATTTAAGGTATGAAAAATTAGAGAGACCTACTTTAAAAGAAGGGGAAGTATTATTACGAGTTAAGGCGTGTGCTATGTGCGCTTCTGATAACTTAGCACTTAAAGGAAAACATCATAGAATAGTCCTACCTAGAATTTTAGGTCATGAATTTGCTAGTGTAATCGAAGAAGTAGGCACGGGCGTAACTAACTGGAAAGTTGGTGATAGAGTAGTTACAAATACGAATATGTATTGCATGAAATGTCCTCAGTGTAAGGCAGGTACTCCCAACCGGTGCAAAAGCAAACTTAATTTTGGGTTTAAATTGGATGGAGCTTTTTCGGAATTCGTAAAAGTACCTAAAGGGATGGAAATTTTCAAATTGCCTGACAATATTTCCTTTGAGGAGGGGGCTTTAATGCAACCATTAGGGGTAGCATTAAATGCTGTTAAACGTAGAGCTCAAGTAACTGTTGGTGATAAAGTTGCAGTGCTAGGTGTTGGACCTGTTGGTTTATGTGTAGCTGCCCTAGCAAAAGCATCTGGTGCACAAGTGCTAGTTAGCGATGTTTCAGATATTAGATTAGAAACAGCACAAAAAATGGGTGCTAGTGAAGTAGTAAATGTGAAAAAGGAGGATCTTATAAAAAAATCCTTAGAGTTTACGAATAACAAAGGATTTGATATTGTTATTGAAGCTGTGGGAGGCTTTCAGGATGAGACTCTTCAACAAGCTACCCAAATAGTTAAATATGGAGGAAGGGTAACTGTAATAGGGCATTTTGCAGAAAACAAAGCAACTGTTAGAATTGTAGAATTAAAAGATTGGGAAATGGAATTAAAAGGTGCACAAGGGCAATATAATACCGTACCAATTTGTATAGATCTTCTCCAAACGGGGACAATAGATCTTAAACCAATGATAACCAACTACATTTCTTTAGCAGAAGTTCCCCAAGGTTTTGAACTTATGGACACAAAGAAGGATGAAGTTGTAAAAGTAATAATTAAATATGATTAATTAATAGTATCAGACTATAATAATTCTCAGTATTATTTATAGAAGGTTAGCTGATATTTGTAATTTTAAGATAATAAAACAGAAAGAATAAGTTTCTAAAAGAATATGTATGTCAAGAGGTTTGCCTAGTTAAGCTGCTTTGCTATTGCATTACTCTTGGCATGCCCAAACTTTATTTAATACAAACTATTTTGAAAATTTAAATATGTGAAAAGCTTGAAATAAAAAAAGTAGACAAAGTATTTATTAATGTCAATAGTTTGTGAAAATGTCACCTTACAGGGCTTTGCAAAGTGTAGTTATGTCGCTTGGTAAGTCAAGGGTAAATAAAAGAAGCAAAAAGCGCTCGCCCTTGACTTGCCTGCACTCCATAACAAAGTGGTTAGTAAGCCCTTTAAGGCTACGCATATTTTTTAGAAATATTTCGTCAAGCATTGTAAGAACATCTAAATGGCTTTCAGCAAAACTTAATTTAGGCCAGAGGTCTTTTCCATATTTATAGTAGATGATCTTCCGGTGGCGATAAGTATTTTTTTGCTTAGCTTGAGAATTAGGTTTAGTATTTTTTTTAGGTTTAATTAATGGAACGTTTGAATTGTACTCTCACACCGAAAAGGGGGCTAATCAAGACATTTACTTGACATTTAGCAGGTATAGATGCAATAGTGTCATTATAAACCGGTTGAAAATGCTGTTCTTAAACACAAAGACTCCTCATTATCGATGGTCCTAAGTTGTTTAAAACATAAAATATAATCAATACTGTCCTCTTTAATTTAAGCATAAGCAGGTTGTGAATTCGCTGGTTCAACAGCAAATTTTCCATTAAATACCGAAATATATTTTGCTAAGAATTAGCTTCAGTAATGCATGAGACACCAGCTATTTTAAACTCAACAGGAAGTCGACTTTGGAGGGTATCCCATAACCTTTCCACACGTCCTTTAGCCTGTGCAGAGCGTGCAGGAATAATAGTAACACCTAGTTCTCTCATAACTCGTTGAAACTGGGTTTCATTAACTACTTATCCGTTTAATTGCTCTTCAATAGAGATTTTATCAGCCTTTGGAGAACGGAAAATAGAATGTCGGTCGGCATAGATGCTCGCTGGTACGCCATGTTCAAAAGGATTTGTCTAGATACCTCAAAATTTCCCTGTAGACATTTATTTTTAGTAAGATATAAGCCAACAATTTTCCCAGTAGCATCATTAATAGCTCCATGGGGAGCGAAATTTTCGTTATTACCAAACAAAGCAAAAGGGGTGGCATCCATTTGGATTAAAAGCCCCTTTTGAGACTTACGCTTACGCCGATTGTGAGACTTGACTTTACGTCTCTTTTTAGGACTCTTAAAACCAGCTTTAGTTAAAGTTGAATAGAGAGGTTTATAGCTAATAGTGATATCCTCATATTCCTCTAAAAGCTATTGAAAATGGAGAAAATTAGCTTCCTTATAGTTTTCATGGTTTCTAAGCTCGATAATCTTTTTAGCTAAATCGTCTGAGATAGCATGCACGGGTTTACGACCAGTATTTTTGTGAATTAAAAACGCCGGACCTTCTTCCATCACTCCTTTTTTAAGTCTCTTTATTTGACATTCACTAAGGTCTAAACTTTCTGCTACTTCTGAGGTAGTTATGCTACCTTCTATAAGCCTAGAGATTACCGAATACCTATTTAATTTTTTTTGACTTATTAGATAACGCACCTCATTCCTCATAGTGACATTTTATCGGAATAACTACGAGGTGACATTATCACGAAATAAACACAGACAAAGTATTTATTAATTGAATACTAAATTATGGTTATATGCCGAAAGGAGTTATTTTGTCAATAAAGAAAACTATTATAGATAATTGGCCACTTTATTTTTGCGTGTTATTTGTGCAAATTGGACTTGGTGTTGTTGGACCAGTTTTAAAAGATATTCAAAGTTATTTTGCACTAGAAAGTGTTGCTAAAGCTGGATTAGTTATTTCCAGTTTCGGATTTGCAAGACTAATTTGTGATTTGCCGTCTAGTTTTTTTGTCGAAAGATTAAAGCCTGAAAGAATTGTTGTTTTGGCAACAATTCTTGTAGTGGTAGGTAGTCTATCGGTTGCCATGGCTTCAAACTTTAATTTTCTCCTACTTGGTCGGGTTGTTGCAGGAGGAGGCTCGGCTTTGTCTATAGTCTCAGCTTCTGTTTTACTTAACAAAAATGCACATTTTCAAAATAGAGGTAGTATTTTGGGTACTTATCAGGCCTTTTTTTTAGTAGGTACTGCTATCGGCCCTATTTTCGGGGGTTTTACGGCTTCTGTTTTTTCATGGCGTGGAGCTTTTTTTGTTAGCGGTTTTTCTGCTTTTTTAGCTTTGCTATGCAGCTTAGTATTAGTTCAAAGATCTACACGAAGAAAAATGGTGCCCGAAAAAGTAGATAATAACAATACAGAGTCTTTGCAGATATCACCAAAAGGGACACTATGGATGAATGTTATTGTTGCTAACTTCATGACATTTATTCTTTTTTTTGCTTTTGAGGGTTTTAATAGTATGATCATTCCTTTATATGGGAGTGAGGTATTAGGTCTTGAGCCAAGGTCTGTAGGTATTATTCTATCGATAATTGCAATTACGAGGTTTCTGGTTAGCTTCGGTGGTGGCGTTCTTTCGGATAAATATGGGAGAGGAGCTATAATTATCCCATGCTTATTATTATGTGGTTTAGGCATGGTTTGTTTACAATATGCACAGACATACTATAGTTTTTTATTTATTGCGGTTATTTTTGCATTTGGTAGAATGGGGAATAATCTCAATGTAGCCTTAATAGGTGATTTTACACCTAAAGAAAAGATGACATTAATGATTGGTGTTAACCGTTTTTTAGCTGATATTGGCTATACTATTGGACCTATATTTTTAGGCATGGTTGTTGACAAAACGGGATTTAATGGTGTTGGTATTACTGTAGGTATTATAGCTTGGTTAGCGGCGATAATAGCATGGAGAGTAATTGGCTTGGGTATGCTTACCAGAGGTTGTAATAATATCACGTCATAATTGATTTTAGTAAATTGGGTATAAAGATTTAAAACAACTGGTTTTTG
>JBMNUR010000149.1:0-7145 GCA_050946395.1 Peptococcales bacterium | reverse complement strand
TTTACTTCCGGTAACATATTTAAGGGTACACTGAAGCGTTTTGTTATTTCTTCATCCCATTTTAATTGGTGAATGTCATACATCATAGTTCGAGAGGCATTGGAATAATCAGTAGCATGGACTTTTCCGCCGGTAAGTTTCCAAATCAACCAAGTATCAATAGTGCCAAATAATAGTTCACCCCGTTCAGCCCGCTCTTTGACACCTGGCACATGTTTTAAAATCCATTTCGCTTTTGTTCCGGAAAAATAAGCGTCTAAAACTAGGCCTGTTTTACGGCGAATGATTTCATCCCAACCTTCCCGTTTTAAACGTAGGCACGCTTCTGCTGTACGCCGACATTGCCAAACAATGGCGTTATATACGGGCTTTCCAGTGTTTTTATCCCAGACAACAGTTGTTTCCCGCTGATTGGTAATACCGATAGCGGCAACTTCTGCCGGATTAATTCCCGCTTCTTTTAATGCTTTTTGGGCGACTTCAAGTTGAGTTTGCCAGATTTCTTCGGGATCATGTTCAACCCAACCAGGTTGAGGATATATTTGGGTAAACTCTTTATTACACTGCTTGATTATTTTGCCTTCCTTATTAAACAAAATAGCACGAGAACTAGTAGTTCCTTGATCCAAGGCCAAAATATATTTTTTCAACATATTTATCAACCTCCTTGTTTTTTGGAAGTTTAAACTTAACCACGGGTCCTTGCGGGCACACAGATAAACACAGATGAAATAATAAAAGAGTGGCTAGAAAAATATGGCTAATGTCGATAGAATAAAAGCCAGGTGACCAATTACGATAACCTAGCTGAAATTTCGTCTATTCGTTAATTCGTGGGCACGTAGGCCGCGAAAAACGCTCTCTCGCCCACTGAAAGACAAAATCTCTCACGCGATTTTATCTTTCTAAAATGACCGGCCTTTTGTAAATGTTGCCGTTTATTTCCACCCCCTGGGTAGGCCACCATTGGGGTACACTGTCAAGGATTAAAGGTGCCCCTGTTTTTTGTACTAGGATCGTACTTTCGCTTTTCGTCCCTTGAATGGTTGGGTTCCAACCAAACATTTGATTTTCCCGAACTATTTCATTCCGTTCGGCGGCTCGGAATTCCCGGGAAGCATAACCAATAGCTCCTCCTTGATGATGTAAAAGCCATTCATCGGGATAGCCAAGTTTTGTATATTCCTTTTTACCGGCCACAAAAGCTAAGTCGCTTTCTTTTCCAAAGATGGTATTGGCCATCATTACTGCATCTACCTGATTAACTTTTGTTTGCTTTTCCTTTAATTCATGAGGTAGTGTTCCTATATAAAAGGATCTAGTCAAAGTAATATGGACTCCCCATTTTTCTCCCACTAGACTAATTAAGCCGTATTTCTCCAGAGGTTTATCGGTAGCTACCGGATGGCGACAGGTGAACAATCTATCATCTGTACCAATCAAAAGTACAGCCGGTCTAACGCCATGATTAAGAATACGACTACTTAACTCGGCAACCATCTGTTCCTCGGTAGTTCCCGGTTTTACACCAACTATTAATGCTGCAGTTTCATCGGAACAGATTTGGGCAACTTTTTTTGCCTTTAATACTTCCGCCTCTGTTAGAGAAAATCTTAAACGATCGATGTCATCACTAATGCATTCCATACCGGGAATAGGCACATCACTACCTATTTTGGCATCTCCTACGACTTCTTGAATAGCCTTTACAGGATTACTAAACCACTCATAAGTCACAGCCTCAAAACCTTGGCCATTAACTTGTTCCGCGGTAATCCGAGCAATTTCGTTGCGGGGTGCAAAAACGTATTTTTTGTCTTTGAGGATTAAAAGAACAGAACAACCCCTTTCCGAACCTGTTACAACCCGATTGGTTCCTCCACCAGTAAACCAAGCATAATTCATATATTTAAATAAACATATTCCATCCAGATTTAATTTATCAGCTAAATCACGAATTCGACTTTCTTTTATGGTAAGTTCCTCAAGTAAAAGGTGTTCACTTATTTCCATCGTTAAAATCTCCTTTACGCAATTTGAGGACGGTTCTTGCCCGTGCTTTGTGTCCATATTTAACTACGGAACCCTCCGGGCGACCACAGGTCGCCCAACAACCCCGTTTTACTGTCTTTGATAATCCAGCTAAAGGAAATCTTAATCTTTTCCTGTAGCATTGTAGGTTCTGTAGCTACGGGGCGAAGCCCCTAAATTAATACTCCACTACTTCTAGTCCTAATAAGTTACAAAGAATCTTGATTTCCTCTTTTACATCACCATAAACCAAAGCATAGTGGGCTTCCCAACCTGCGGTTACAGCTTTATTAATAATATCTGCCGCATTATTGTCGGTCTTTACTACTACAGATGTGCCCAGGAATTGTTGAGGCTCATCTAAAGCCTCCCCAGTCATTAAAAACATGCGGAAAGTGCCATCTGGTTTACGGCCTAATCTAATTACTGTAACACGGCCTTCCTTAAGCCCAAATTCCATAGTTGGCCCAATTTTCCGATTAGGGTGAACACCGGCTCGTGCACCAGTATCTTTACGGGCTAAAGAGCAAGCCCCTGCTCCACAATGCCAGAAAGTAATAGCATTCTTATTCTCATCTAAGGAAACAGGGTCACCAAAATAAGGTGCGGTACCGGTAAATTCTCTTAAAATATACATGGAAATTGCTCCATATACATCAGCTTCGCATGAAGATACTACACCACTTTCAGTTAAAAGAGATAGGACATTACATACAGGTGTCGCGTACTCCACAAAGAAATCGGGCCAGCATCTGGATGCTAAGGCTTTAATTCCCTTTTCTTCAACAAAAGCTTGATAAGCTTCTGCTAACCGGCCAAACTTATCTAAATTTTCTTGGGGAATCTCATCAAGGCCTTTAATATTTCCCTGAGCATTAGCAAGATGCTTTTCATAATCTTTGGCTTCTAAAGCTTTAGCCTTATTGATAATATCTCTGGCTTCGATATACTCAAGCTTTGCCCCAACTGCGTTTTGTACTTCTGTATCAAGTGCATTAGAAAAATAAAAACCACTGGGTGCATTACCAACTACGCCAACTGTCAAGTTATTTAAACTGTTTTTTACCTGGCAGGCTTTAATGACAGCGGAAATTTTTCTTTGTACTTTTTCTTCATCAGGACTGCCGAAGATATATTCAAAGTTTCTGCCACGATTATAGAACAAGTTGCCTGCGGAGAAAGCACCCGTTAAAGAATTTAACCTTAATCTGCCACCATCGATAACAGGCTCCCGTAAAGTCCATAAAAGAATCGGACAATTAAAGTGATGAACCACTTCAGCAGCAAAAGTAGAATCAACAAAAGTTGTATTTTGTAAGATAATTAAATCAGGTCTTTCAATACTTTTTAGAAAATCGGAAAGCATGTCCAAAGATGTTAATAGTTCTTTGGGCATTACCACATCAGGAAATATTTTTGCAAACATCTCACGAGATTTTTGTAAGCTGTCACTAGCACTTTCCATATGAAAAGTACTGCGACCGATTGGCAAAAATGCTACTTTAATACCCATTATATATCACTCCAATTTTGAAGTTAATATTTTAAGTTATTCTAAGGTTAAGGTTAAAAACTATAGTCAAACTTAACCTCAACCTTAGCCTTAACCTGTTCCGTTAGAAACATTAGCGAACAACCTTCTCTGTTTCCGGATCAAAGAAATGTACCTTTTCCGTCATTACTCCTAACTCAAGTTTTTCCCCATTGTGAGGTGCTTTTTCAAGTTGTAACCTGGCAACAATATCTTGACTAGCTACATTACTAAAATATACATAGTATTCAGAACCCATATTTTCTACAACATCCAATACAGCAGTAATTTTGTTATCTGTCGCTTTTATTGTAAAATACTCAGGCCTAATCCCAAGGATTACTGCTTTTTTGTCAAATCCCTTACTTACTAAAGTATCTGCTTGATTTTTAGTTAACTCAAATTTAATCCCAGGTTCTGCTTTAAAATATACTTTGTCTGCTTCCTTAACAATCTGACCCTTAATAAAATTCATAGCAGGAGAACCGATAAAGCCAGCCACAAATAAATTATCAGGAACATGATAAACTTCTTCAGGTGTGCCTACTTGTTGAATAATGCCATCTTTCATAATGACTATACGGTCACCCATAGTCATTGCTTCTGTTTGGTCATGGGTTACATAAACAACCGTTACACCTAATCTTTGACTTAACTTGCTGATTTCAGTACGCATTTGTACTCTTAATTTTGCATCAAGGTTGGAAAGGGGCTCATCCATTAAAAATACTTGAGGTTCCCTGACAATAGCTCTACCTAAGGCTACCCTTTGTCGTTGTCCCCCGGATAGTTGTCCGGGCTTTTTTTCCAACTGACTTTCCAGACCTAATATTTTAGCAGCTTCATTAATCCTTTTGTCAATTTCCTCCTTGGGGAGCTTTCTTAACTTTAAGCCAAAAGCCATATTTTCACGAATATTCATATGAGGGTATAGTGCATAGTTTTGAAAAACCATGGCAATATCCCTATCTTTAGGCGGAACGTCATTTACTACTCTATCTCCGATATAAAGAGTGCCACCACTAATTTCTTCAAGGCCGGCAATCATCCTTAAGGTTGTAGATTTACCACACCCGGAGGGTCCAACTAAGACAACAAATTCTCCATCATGAATTTCTAAATCTATACCTTTTACCGCTTCGAAATCTCCATAGTTTTTACGCAGTTTTTCTAATAATACACGGGCCATATCTCGTTCTCCTTTCAAATAAGATGCCAACTAATTTTAACCTTTAGATGCTCCGGCAGTCATACCGGCTACAAAGTATTTCTGTAAGAAGAGGTAAGCAATTACCACAGGTATTGAAGCAATTAATACTCCTGCAAAAATCATAGGATAGTTAGTCAAATATTCACCTTGGAAGTCAAGTAAGGCCAAAGGCATTGTTTTCAATGTATTATCGGTAATAAACAATAATGGATACAACAGGTCATTCCAAACCATAACAAAGACAAATATTGCAGCTGTGGCCATCGCAGGAGCCGATAGAGGCAAAGCTATCCTTGTGTAAATTTGCCACTCAGAGGCACCATCTATGGAACTGGCCTCAATCATATCATTAGACAAGGTTTTCATAAAACCACCAATAATGAAAACAGCAACAGATAAAAAAGCAGTCGAAGATACAAGAATCAAACCAATACGACTATTAGTTAAACCTAACTTACTTACAACTCCATACAGAGGTATCATATTAACTTGGGCAGGCAGCATCATTCCCAAGATGAAAATACTATAAAGTAAATTACCTTTCCATCCTTTTATCCGCATAATAGCATAGGAAATCATACTTGCCAAAAGTAGAACTATGGCTATTGTCGAAACTGTTACAATTACACTGTTTTTAAAATAAGTAAACATTTTTGCTCGTTCAAACATATCAACATAATTCTGAAGTATAAATGGTTTAGGAAAACCCAATGGACTTAGATAAAAATTCTGAGTCGTCTTAAATGAAGTAAAAACAACTAGGGTCAACGGAACTATGATTAATGCCGCATAAATAAACAATAAGACTTTTTTTCCATATCTAAACATTACGGGCCCTCCTTAATTAGCCATTTTACTAATAGCTTTATTTTGTAAGTAGGTTAAGGTTGCAATGACCATCATAAAGATTACTGATGCAGCACTAGCATAACCAAAGGTGTAGTTAGTAAAGGCCGATCTATATATAAAGGTTGCAAATATCTCTGTAGAATACACAGGTCCTCCACCTGTCATGGCAAAAATTAAATCAAAAGCTTTAAATGATTGAATCATAGTATAACCAACAACCATTGTGGTAGATGGCGCTAAAAGCGGCCAAGTGATTTTTTTGAAAGTCTGCCAACGGTTAGCTCCATCAATTTTAGCTGCTTCATAAATTTCTGTGGGGATGGCTTGTAGACCCGCAATAAACATAATCATTACTTGACCGGTATGGGCCCATACTTGAACTAAAGCTATAGAATAGATTGCAATCTTCCTATTTCCCAGCCAACTTTGAATCAAATTTTCCAAGCCAACCAGTTCTAAAAAATTATTTAGCATACCTAAATTTGAATCGTAAATAAAGGTCCAAATAAAAGCTACGGATACCGATGCTAAAATTGTTGGGAAAAAGTATAAAGTTCTAAAGAAAATATTGGGTTTAGTGTTCTTAACAAGAATTAAAGCGAATATTAAAGAAAACAGGGTCTGAAAGATAACAACGGCTAACAAAAATTTCATATTATTACCTGCAGCTTTTTGAAAAACAAAGTCGTTAAATAATAAATCTTTAAAGTTTTGTAGCCCTACAAAATTATATGTTGCAGTTAACCCTGACCAATCTGTTACTGAGTAAAATAGTGCACTGATTGTGGGCACAATAAAGAAAATGAGATATAAAATACTTCCTGGGACAAGAAATAGATAGATCCATTTACTTGGTTTCATATTTAACCCCCCACTGAAGAAAATTGTTATATTTAAAAAAGTATAGGGTGCTCTTCTTTATTGAATAGGTTTAGGTACTGCCTAATTTGAGCACCCAACCTTTGATGTTTTCGAAATTTTAATAGAATCACTTATGGAAAAAGGGGCCGGTTTGCCAAAAACTTTACCAGCCCCAATGATGCATTATTAGCTTACCTGCGATGTTATTTATTTATTTATTTTTTAATAGCTTGGTCAATGATTTTTTGTGCTTGTTGTGCAGCCTTTTCAGGGCTAGTTCCACCTAATACGTCTTGGATGGAAGAAAGCATTGCTTCTTGTACTTGTGGATTAGTAAGGGTGAACCGTGGTTGGAAACGAGTTTTCTTTTCAGCCCAATAAATTGTATTTTGTAATTCTTTTGAATCATATTTTACATCGTTAACTGTTAAATGCTGCCCGGTTTTATTAGCATAAATCGAAGCAATTTCAGGTCTTGTTAAAAATTCGATAAACTTCTTAGCCTCTTCTTTATGTTTAGATTGGCTATTTACAGCCAGCATGAAAGTAGCGGTATGGATACCATCCCATACTCTTTCACTTTCAGGAACGGTATATGGAGCTAAAATATCGATTTCCATTTCAGGGTTTTGACTAGCCACTTGAGCCATCATATAGGAACCC
>JBMNUR010000148.1:0-7245 GCA_050946395.1 Peptococcales bacterium | reverse complement strand
ACTCTTTGATGTAATGGCCTCTTCTGCTAACTTAATTCTGTCAGTAAAGAATTTTTCAATTCCTACATTTTTAATTGTCTGTGTAAATCTTCTTTCCTGTATCTTATTATAAAAAATACCTCTTTTTTTATTATAATCTTCCATTACATCAAAGAGTTCTTTATACTTATCATGTATTATATTTTCACTTTCTTTCGCTGCTTCCATTTTACTTATTTTTTCTTCTAATATTGAGGACCTTTTTTTATAATCAGCTTCTATAACTTCCATTTCTTCAATTTCTTCTGGTGTTAAATCTGCCTTTAAATCATCAAAATTAGCATTAAATTCTATATAATTACTTGGCTTACTCATATTATCCCCTCTTTCGTAAACATTGATTACTATGTTTAAGAATATTACCTTGTTTACAATGTTTACTAATGTTACCTTGTTTATTAATTGCCCCTTAAAAATTCCTTTAAAGTTTCTTCACTTACTAACCATTTACCCCCCGCTTTAATACCTTTTATTTTACCTGTATTTAAGTATTTTCTTATGCTTTGGGGTGTCATATCTAATATTTTACATAGGTCTGGTACTGTGTATAAAACTATATTGTTTTTTTCACTATTCATTAATTTTCACCTCTTTCAATAATTTCCTTGTCTTTTAAATATTCTTCTAAAATACTATTAATTAATTCTTTGTGGGTTAATCTTTCAGTATAAGCATAATCTTTAAACTTTTCTAAAATATCTTCTCTAACTATGAAGGTTGCTCTTGTCCAGTTCTCTTTTAACCCCTCTTGGCTGCTCTTGGTGTATTCTCTTCTAACATTCTGCGGTCTTATTGGGCTTTGCTTTTCTTCTTCTTCTGGCTCTTTGTCGATCCAATTCAATGGATTGTTTTTTATTCTGCTCATTTTGCTTTATCTCCTCTTTAATATTTCATCAACTAAATTATTATAATCTTCTGCCCCATTGCTTCCAGGCTTATAACTAAATATGTCTAATCCCTGGGCGGGGGCTTCTGCAAGTGCTACATTATTTCTAATCTTTGTATTGAATATCTTATCTGGGAAATATTCTTCTACATTGTCTATTACTTCTTTATTTAATATCTTTCTATTGTCATACATGGTTATAATAATCCCTGTAACCTCTAAATCTTGGTTAAGTCTTTTTTTAACTGTTTCTATGGTCTTAATTAATTGGCTCATACCTAATAAGGCTAAATATTCTGGCTGTAAAGTGATATATATTTCTTTTGCTGCCACTAATCCATTAAGGGTTAATAATGTTAAACTTGGTGGGCTATCAATTAAAATATAATCATAATTATTAACTATTGGCTCTAATACTTCTTTTAAAATAGTTTCCCTTCCTGGTATGCTTGATAATTCAATTTCTGCCCCACTTAATCTAATGTCAGAAGGTATAATGTCAAAGTCTTTTTTTATAATACTCTCCTGGGCTGTTATTTGCCCTTTTAAGACTTCATAAATTGTATTGGGGTTATTGTATGTTTGAATACCTAAAGAAGCTGTTAAGCTACCTTGTGGGTCTAAATCAATGGTTAAAACTCTCTTACCCTTATTGGCTAATCCTGCGGCTATATTTACGGTGCTTGTGGTCTTTCCTGTGCCACCTTTTTGATTAACCAAGGCTATCATTTTAGTCATACTATAACCCCCTTAAAGCCGTTTTAAGGTCTTTTAATGCTTCCTGGTGTATTACTTTATCCTTTGGGTTGGTATCTTGTTTTAATTGCCATTCTAGGGCCTGTATTTGCTTTAATATCTTATCCTTATCCTTTGGAATTTCAATTTTCATTTTTAACCCTTCCTTTCATTAACTATAAAATCAATTCCTTTAGTTGCTAATGTATAGGCTACATAATAAATTCTATCCAGGCTATAACTTTCACATTTACCCGTTGCATATAATCCATCATATAAATCATATATCCCCTCTACTTTTTCCCTATGTTCCTTTTGTAGTTCCATTAATACATTTTTAAGCTGCGTATCTAATTGTTCTGTGATTATAATTTTACTTATCATGGTCTAACCCCTTTCTTTAATCATTTCAATAATAGTATTTTTAATTTCCTCTACTTCCTTATTGTTTTCTTTTAATTCTGCTTCGTGTTCTTTCAGTAATGAATTAATTAAATCATGGTAGATAATTTGAATTTCACTTATTAAATTAATAATTTCTGTTACCGGCTCTTTTAACTTGGTTTGATATTTATAAAAAACTGTGCTTTCTTCCAAAATTGAAATAAAGTCTTTGTAATGACTTTCTGTTAAATATATCAATTCATTTATTGCATTAAAGCTATTTTCCATTAATGGATCGTCTGCTTCTGTTGTTCTAAATTCTTCTAAATTAATAATCTTTGCCATACCTTAACCCCTTTCTTTAAATATCTTTGCTTATAACTCATTTTAAAGGCTTGTTTTGTGTAAATTTCAATGATTTTCTACTATTTTTATTATTTCTTGTCGCAAAATGGCTCTTTTGCGTCATAAATTGTTATATTTATTATTGTAAAGACTTTTAGGGGCATTAAAGCCCCTTGTTTACTTAATTATTCTTAAATGTTTAGGCTTTGGCTTCCTGGCTTTTGCTACTTTCCCATTTACTATAATAAAGTCATTACCCTTGTTGTCCTGGTGCATTGTGTGGGTTTCTATCCCGTTTATGTAAGCCCATTCTTCAGCTATTGAAGGGTAGCCTTCCATTTGTCTTAAATCGCTTAAAAATCCCATTAAATTAACATTAAATAAAGTTATATCTAAATTTACATATTCCCATAAAAAATTTAAAGTTTCTTCTTGCTCTCCTATCGGTTTATTAATATCCAATGTTTTAATATAATCCCTGGTATAAAAATAATCTTTAGTTTCCCACTTATGACCTTTAAAGTCTTTTCTTATTGGGAATACTTCCATAAATTCGCTTGGTGTCAATAGCCCTATTATATCTTTTACAATACTAACCATATTAAAATTATTCTCTGCTGCTTCTCTGGTTAAATATTTAGGCTTTTCCGTTAAATTTATAAACTTAACTCCATGAAATGCAGCCTTTTTAATAAGGTCTTTCTTTTCTTTGTTGCCTGGGGTTTCTTTATATTGGCTTACTGCGTCTTGAAATGCGTTTAAATATAATTCATGTTTATTATTATCTGTTTCTCCTAAATGGTGCAACGTTGCACTATTTGATAATTCTTTGGCTACTTTCATCATTCCTTTAAGCCCCTTTCGTGCTTTTCTCTGCTTGCTGTTTTAATTCTTTAAAGCCTTCTTCTTTTGCTTTAATTAAAATCTTGTGTGCGTCTACTATGTAGTCAAATGCTATGTCTACAATTTTAAAAATTCTGTCATATTCCATAAACCATTTTGCAGACTGTTGTCCTTCTTCTGCTGGTCTTTCGCAATATGGTTTTTCAGATATAGTATGCAGCCATTTTAAGGCTAAATTTGGATCTGGGTTTTCTCTGAAGCTATAATCTTCTAACCAATCACCTATTAAAAATCTTGCATACTCAATTTTAAGGTTTGCGTCTTCAATGGCTGATAGGCTGTTTAATAATTCGTGCCTGTAATTTCTTTCTGCTGTGTGGTCTTCTTTCTGCTCGTTCAGTATCTCGTTAATTTTATCTATCCACCCATCACGAACAATATAACCCCAGTTATCTGGGAAGTCTGGGCTACTGTATAGGTCTATTAATTTATTAACCTTGTCAATATCTTTAGTGTCCTTGTAAAGTTTTCTTAATCCGTTTTGAGTACCTTCTTTAAGGCTGTTAAACTTTTCAATCTGTTCAGCTAACTTTTTTAAATTACCCTTGTCCATGCCTTTTACTGTTTTCATTAATTCTAATAATTCTGGTCTTGCTTCTAATTCCTCTTGAATTTCATCAACTGATTTTTTAATTTCTAATACTTTACTCATTTTCTTTATATCTCCTTTGATTTTTTTCCCTAAAGGTGATATAATTATTTAAAGCCCTTTAGGGTGATAATTTGAGTATCTGGCTTATAAAAGTTTAGCGACTTTCCAGGTACTCATTTTTGTTTACTTATATTACTAATGTTACTGATATTACTCTGTCCCCCTTTCTTACTATGTTTACAATGTTTATTTAATAAGTAATGTTTACTGATACATTACTATAATATTATTATAGTTTATTATTAAATATAATGCAAGCACTATTTTTATTTATTTATAATACTTTAATTAAATCAATAATAATTATCCTGTCTGCATGGCTTATATTAAGCAATTACAAGGGTTTATATGGTATAACTACCATTTACATATAAACATAATTAAAACCCCTTAAAACTGATTTTAGGGCTTCCTGTACCCCCTGGCTTACTCATATAGCATTGAAGCATATACAATTATTATTTTAATAGTTCTATATCACCTTAATAATATCTATTGCTATACTTCTTCATAGGCTTATAGGAATAATAGTCTTATTTCAATGGTATAAAGGTATTAAGTTAAAAATATCTTTGCTTAAAAACGATTTAAAGCCTTGATAATTAGCCATTAAATAAAAAAAGGCTATGTCTTAGCCTTAGTCTATTATTTTATTCTTTTTAGCTGACTAAATACTTTTCCCCGTTCTGGTATGCTCTTGGCTATTTTCTTTGGTGAGTTCTTTTCTCTTAAATCTATATCATTTATAAAGTAAGTGTAATTATCGTTATATTTATCAGCAAGAAATATTTGCTTATATGCTTCCCAGTATTCAACATCATACATACTATGAATTTTCATTATAGCTTTAGGGTTTCCCTGTCTTGCCTGTTCTTCGTTTTCAATATGTTGTCTTTCAAGACTTTCAGCAATTTCCTTTTGCATTAATTCTATTTTGCTATTTCCTTGTTCTTTGGTGTTATAGTATTCTTTAACCTGTCCCCTTACCTTGCGTTTTCTTAATCTGTTTGCTTCCCGTTCAGCTTCTGCACTGCAAATAATAGTACAATACTTTTTATTTGGATATATTGTTTCAAATTCTTCTCCGCATATTTCACATACTTTTAACACTGTATCAACCCCTTTTATATGCCTTATAAGCCCTTATTTGCCCTATTTAAGCAATGTTATATTGTTTTATAGGTTTATACCTAATTATTTCTTATTGTGTCTTAAAATCTATCCCGTACGGACGCACACATTTGTATAGTACGACTGCATATCAGAACAAGGGTAGAGGGTGGGGAGGTATCCCGCTATGCTTGTTCTGTTGTCAATTATTTTTTATGTTTATCAATTATTCTTTGTAAATTATTTTTCCAATAATTATTTTTAAATTAATTTTTTTAATTATTTTTTATCTTTACTTTTTTCCCATTAATTCATCTTGATTACTTTCGCCTGTGTTCTCATCATATCTATATTTTGCCCATTGTATGCTTTGAGGTAAATTCCTATTAGTTCTTACTTCTTCCTTTTGCTGCTGCTTGTTAGCAAATAGTTTATCACTTTTTGCAGAATTGCAGATATTATGACATAAACTCATATTAGAAATATCACTCGGCGAACCACCTTTAGATATGGGAATAATATGGTCGCAAACTACTGATAAAGGATCTGGCCATTTAATATTAAAATCTAATTCGCCATTACATATATGGCAATGCGTTTGAGTTTTCATTAACCTTCTTTTGTTACG
Organism: Peptococcales bacterium; assembly: GCA_050946395.1. Lineage (GTDB taxonomy): Bacteria > Bacillota > Peptococcia > Peptococcales > BICA1-8 > JBMNUR01. The sequence goes on along the minus strand of JBMNUR010000148.1, from coordinate 1,563 downwards.
TTCATAAACATTTCTATGCGGGCCGCTTTGGTCTGGTCTTAATTGTTTCTTTGGTTTCATTAGTTCCCTTCCCTTCTGATGAAGCAAGGGGGGTATTGTTTTAGTTCCCCCCTCTCTATTTAATTACTTATAGTTTTAAACTGTCTAGCAGACTTTTATAAGCTGCTTCTTCTTCTATTTGTTTTTCTGTCTTTGCTCCATGCTTTGAATATATTTGCTTTTCAAGTTCCGCTTCCTGCTTTGCTTTCGACTTTTCAAATTCCGCTTTGGCTGCTGCTTCATTGTCTTTGGCAATAGTTTTGCCTGCAGCAGTCATTAATTTGTTTAGTTCTTCCTGTTCCTTTGCAAGTTTCGCTTCCTGCTTCTCAAAATGCAGTTTATTCCTTACTACCTTGTCAAGTTCTTGAAGTCTTGCTCCTTCGTTCAATGCTTCAAAATCAATTCCGCCATGTTTATTTAATTTTTCAAAGTTTTTTCTGTTCTGCTGCCTAATCTCTAATTCACTTTTTGGGTGTTCCATTTGCTGTTTTACCCGTTCAATGCTTTCGTTCATTTCCTTTTCACTTCTAAATCCTAATGCTTCATAGTTCCAATTATTCATTATTTTATTCCTCCACTCTTTTTAATTTGTAATTAGATAAAATTATTCTTTTACCTGTGTCTAATTCTATGATGTAATCTTTCCCCGCACCCACTTGTATTTGTGATACTTCTGCAACTGTACCAGGTACCCCCATATAAAAACCCATTACGGTGGATTCCACTCTATCACCCTTATTTAATTCTTCATTAATCAATTTATTTCATTCTCCCTTTTTTAGCTTTTATATTTCTACTATATTTATAGCCCTTATTTTTCCGTCTTTTTCTTCTTCTGTATAATTAACTTTCATTCCTTTTTTTAAATCGTTGAATTTTGGCTCTACACATCCTGTTACATGGAAAAACACATCTTCATTATTTTCATCCACTATAAAACCAAAACCCCTCTCAAATATTACTTTTACTGTTCCTGTTTTTATTTCTTCTTTCATATTCTTCCCTTCTTTTATTATCAAGTATTTTTTCAAGTTTTCTTTCTTTGCTGCTCTTGAAATATTCTTTAGTCTTTATTAACTTGAAGATATTTTCTTTTAAACATTCTTTTTTAAATCTTTCTAATAAGGCTTCTATATCTTCGTTTTTTCTTTTATATACAACTGCCACCTTTAAACTCTCCCCAGTTCTATTTTAATCATTTCTGTTTTTTTCTAATTTCTTTGTTTAAAGTTTCCAGTTCTTTTGCTTTCTTTTCCCAGTATCTATTTTGTATTGCCTTCACTTTTTCGGGATTATCTCTTCTCCACTTTTTAGCATATTCCCGCCTGGCTTCTTTTGCTTTCTCACTCATTTTATTCACTTCTTCACCCCCTCACTTAAATAATAAATTGTTTATATATTTAAATTATTACTATATTATTATTATATCATATCTTTAGTATTATTACAATATTACTTAATGATTATTGTTATTATTATGTTTACTATGTTTATTAATATTACCCCTTTTTAAACTACCTTATA
>JBMNUR010000147.1:0-7327 GCA_050946395.1 Peptococcales bacterium | reverse complement strand
TTAACTGGAACATCTTTTAAAGAATTAACAGTAAAATTTTGGAGTTTCATTATAAAATTATTATCAAGCCTAAAAGAGCAATTTACGAATTTTATTTTTACTACTATTGAGGATAATCAGACTAAACCAATTATAGTTAATAATAAGGAAAATATAAATCATAATGAGAAGCCAGAAGTAGAAACTAGTCTAGTTATTAACCATTTTGAAAACCCAACACCATCAAAACCTAAAACAAAAAAGGAAGGACCAGTTAATAATGTGGTTGATTTTTCTATTAAGGAGAAACAGCTTAATGAAGGATTCGTTCTTCCAAGTATTTCTATGTTGGCAAAATCCAAACGAAATTCCAATACTTTAACTCAAAAGGAAATCAATGAAAATATTATAACTTTACAAAATACCATAGAGAGTTTTGGGGTAAAAGGTAAAGTTGTACAGGTGAGTTGCGGTCCTTCTATTACTCGTTATGAGTTACAACCTGCCCCGGGAGTAAAGGTCAGTAGAATTGTCAATTTGGCAGATGATATTGCCTTAAGTCTAGCTGCTGCCGGAGTTAGAATTGAAGCACCTATTCCTGGTAAGGCTGCAATTGGCATTGAAGTTCCTAATCGTGAAATTTCACCTGTAGGCCTTAGGGATGTTTTGGAAACTGAAGAGTATAAAAACTCCCAATCTAAGCTTACTGTTGCTTTAGGTAAGGATATTGCCGGCAAACCAGTAATGGCAGATTTAGCCAAAATGCCTCACCTTTTAGTCGCAGGGGCAACGGGATCAGGTAAAAGTGTTTGCATGAATGCCTTAATAACTAGTATATTATTTAACGCAAGCCCTGCCGAAGTTAAATTCTTAATGGTAGATCCCAAGATGGTTGAACTGACTACATATAATGGTATTCCTCACCTTATAACACCAGTTGTTACCGATCCTAAAAAAGCGGCTTCCGCTTTACGTTGGGCTGTCCATGAAATGGAAAACAGGTATGAATTATTTGCCGCAGCGGGAGTTAAAGATATTATCCGCTATAATAGCCAGGTAACTGTTAATGATAACGGGGAAAAAAATCTCTTACCTTATATTGTTGTTTTAATTGACGAGCTAGCCGACTTAATGATGGTAGCTCCAGCCGATGTGGAAGATGCAATTTGTCGTTTAGCCCAAATGGCTCGGGCTGCAGGTATCCATTTAGTTGTTGCTACGCAGAGGCCCTCAGTAGATGTTATAACAGGTATTATCAAGGCAAATATACCTTCTCGAATTGCCTTTGCCGTTTCATCCCAAACTGATTCTAGAACCATACTTGATATGAATGGTGCAGAAAAACTTTTAGGTCGAGGGGATATGCTTTTTTATCCTACGGGATACCCCAAACCTATTCGCTTACAAGGTGTTTTCGTTTCTGATCAAGATGTTGAGAAAGTTGTACAATTCTTAAAACAACAAGAAAAACCAGAGTATAATGAAGAAGTAGTTAATCAAGAAGTGGATTTTGCAAAGCCTAGAATAGATGATGAGGATGATGAATTGATTCCGGAAGCAGCCAAACTTTTTATTGAAAATGGACAAGCTTCAATTTCTCTCCTGCAAAGACGCTTTAGAGTTGGTTATAATCGAGCAGCAAGAATTATTGATTTGATGGAAAAAAAAGGTATTATTGGAGGCTATGAAGGAAGTAAACCCAGACAAGTATTAATAACTGTTGAAGATTATGAACGTTTGTATGGTAACTTTTAATGAAAGGGGACACACCTCGATATAGAAGTCGAATTTAGGAAGTTAGAGTTCAGATTTCGATAGGCTGCGGAGTATTTTGAAATCGAACATCGAATTTCTAACATCTAATAAGCAGGAAATAGATTCTTATTGTAGAATTAGGATTTAAAGGAGGGTGGCTTTAATGGACGGGATAGGTTCAATTTTTAAATCAGCCCGAATAGAAAAAGGTCTTACCTTGGTAGAAGCTCAGGAGGCAACAAAAATTCGTATTAAATATCTCGAGGCAATCGAAGATGGGCAGTTTGATATAATTCCGGGTAAGGTCTATCTTAAGGGTTTTATTAAATCATATGCAAAATTTTTAGCTATTGAAGATAATGAAGAAATTATTTGTTTTTTAGAAGATAATAAATCACCAACTTTTGAAGTTTCATCAGAAAAGGTTTACCCTCAAAAAATAGAATCTCCTAAAGGCGTTCAAAAAAAATATTTTAAAATCCTATTAGGTCTTCTAGCTATTTTGGTATTATTTGGTGTTCAACATCTCTACGAAAATTATTTTGCAGAGCAAAATAATTTACCAGAGCCACCTAAAAACATTGTTACTGAAATACCTCCCGACCCGGAAGAACCACCTTTACCCGATGAAACAGATATAATTCAACAGCCACAAAAAAAAGAATTATCAATTGAAGTCTTAGATATTACCTCAGCCAAGGATGCTTGTTGGGTACAAATTTATACTGATAATAATAAAGAATTTGAAGGCATAATGTATCAAGGTGAGAAAAAGACTATTGAAGCTCTAGAAAAAATCAAAATAAAATTAGGTAACGCAGGTGTAGTAAAGCTTTTATTGGATGAAGAAGACCTGGGTATTCCTGGAAAGGTCAATCAAGTTTGGGAGAAAGAATTTATTATTTCTGAATCCCATAATTCCTCTCTAGAATAGGGAGGATTTTTTCTTTTGACAGCAAAATATTGTTATAATATACTTATGTTTGATATACTCTTAGGAATAGAAGGGAGTACCTATTTTGAAAAATAGTGTTGCCATGGTTTCCCTAGGTTGCCCCAAAAATCTAGTTGATTCAGAAAATATGCTAGCCTTAATTAAAGAAGCTAATTTACAAATAATTAATACCTATTCAGAAGCAGAAGTAATTATTATAAATACTTGTGGTTTTATAGAAAGTGCTCAGGAAGAGTCTATAAATACCATTTTAGAAATGGCCCAATATAAAAAAGATGGAAAGTGTAAAGTCTTAATAGTAGTTGGTTGTTTAGTCCAAAAGTATCAAAAAGAACTAAAAAGGGAAATTCCGGAGATTGATGCTTTTTTGGGAACAGATAGTTATCATGAGATAGTTGAAACAATTAATAGAACTCTCAATAGGGAACAAATTATAAAAGTAAAAAAGGATCATGCTAGAGAATACTGTGAACTTCCTCGTGCAATTATTTCCCCCAAACCTTATGCCTATCTTCGTATTGCTGAAGGCTGTGATAATTTTTGTACTTATTGCGCAATTCCACAAATAAGAGGACCTTTTCGAAGTAGACCTATAGAAAATATAATTAGAGAAGCAAATTATCTTGTTAGTCAAGGTGTCAAGGAAATTATTCTCGTTGCTCAAGATATTAGTCATTATGGTAAGGATATTTATGGGAAAATTCAGCTAGTGCCATTATTACGAGAACTTGCAGGGATTACTGAACTTAGGTGGATTCGTTTATTATACTGTTATCCGAATAATTTTTCTGATGAATTAATAGAAATAATCAAGACAGAACCCAAAATATGTAAGTATATTGATTTACCTTTACAACATGCAGATGATTCCATTTTGAGGAAAATGGGTCGGCAAATTACCCAGGCGGATATTAGAAATTTAATATTGAAACTGAGAGCCAACATTCCGGAAATAGTTATAAGATCCACATTTATTGTTGGTTTTCCAGGTGAAACAGAAGATAATTTTATTAATCTCCTAAATTTCTTAAATGAAATGAAATTAGAACGAGTAGGGGCTTTTTTGTATTCTAAAGAACAGAATACTCCGGCTGCTAAAATGAACGGACAAGTTCATAAAAATACCAAAAAAAGAAGATTAAAACAGTTAATGGAAAGACAATATCAAATTCTTTTAGAACAACATCAAAAATATATTGGTAAAATAATAGTTGTTCAGGTGGATGAGTTTTTAGAAGAAAATAATGATTTATGGGTTTGTCGTAGTATGGGGGAAGCACCGGAAATTGACCCCATGATTTTAGTTTATTATCCTCAAGATTTATACCCTGGCCAATTATTAGAGGTGCGAATAACCCATTTAAAAGATTATGACTTAATAGGAGAGATACACCGTGAACTTACCTAACACATTGACGATGATTCGAATTATTTTAGTACCAATCTTTATGTTAGTGCTACTGGTAAAAATTCCTTATGGACAGCTATTTGCAGCATTAATTTTTATAATTGCTGCAAGTACTGATGGTTTGGATGGTTATATTGCTCGTAAAAGAAAGCAAATTACAAACTTTGGTAAGATAATGGATCCTCTAGCTGATAAACTATTAGTTTCAGCTGCTTTGATCTCCTTAGTCCAGTTAGGTAAAGTTTCCGGTTGGGTTGCAGTAATTATTATCGGTAGAGAATTTGCAGTTACTGGATTACGTTCTGTTGCGGCTGCTGAGGGAATTGTGATTTCTGCAAGTAAATTAGGAAAATATAAAACTGTTTTTCAAATCGTGGCTATTGTAGCTATTTTAATAAATGATTTAATCATAAAATACATTGGCTTGCCTTTAGGAGAATACTTAATGTATGTTGCAGTATTTTTTACTCTTTATTCTGGTTGGGATTACTTTTCTAAGGCTGGCAAATTATTAAGGGCAGGTCTTAAATAATGAAAAACTTAATAAAGGTTTTAGCTACAGGTTTTGGAACAGGTTATCTAAAACCAGGCCCTGGTACCTGGGGTACTTTAGCTGGACTAGCTGTTTATTTTTTTTGGAAAATACCCTTAATGTGGCTAATAATATTTTCACTATTGGGGATTATTATTTGTCATGAGGGTGAAAGGATTTTAAATGAACATGATAGTCCTAAGATTGTCTTTGATGAAATGGTGGGTATTTGGATTTCCCTTTGGGGTGTACCTATTTTCTTATATCCAATAGCTTTTCTTCTTTTTAGGTTTTTTGATATTTTTAAATTCTTTCCGATTAATAATTTACAAAGGTTACCTGGTGGAGTAGGTATAATGATTGATGATATTGCTGCCGGACTAATAACTCGAGTTATCCTTGGAATAATAATGATAATAATGCATTAAAAACACACGCAACCAGGCGTGTTTTTTCTTTCCATGGATTTCATAAGGTAAACATATGTAATGATTGATATAATATACTTTGGAAAAGGAGGCAGGAAAAATTGTTTAAGCCTTTTAATAAAATATTCTTAACTGTATTAATCTTTTTTACTGCTCTGGGTTTATTATTTGGAGGTTATTTTTTTTATAAGCACTTTTTTGTTAACCAGCCTCTTTCCCTCACCTTAGATAACTCAGCACTAATCGCGAAATATGAGTTAGTTTCTGAAGGAAAAAAACCCATTATTAAGCTCCAACTTAACAAAGTAGATGATTTAGCTTATGAATTCCCCAAGTTTTTAACTACCAGTGGACAAATTCTTACTGAAAAAGATTTGGAACTGGAATTAGCCAGTCATCCTAACGCCAAACTTCTAAAATTCTATCAGGAGATAAATCCTGCACTATATGAAGCATTATCCTTAGGAAATTATACTAATTTACAAAATGTAATTGCCGAAAAAAATTCCCAATATGGTCTGACTAAAGTAAATTTAGGTGTCTCCGAAAATTATATTTATTTACAAATGGAGGATAATGAAGATTACCTGTATTATATTCTAAATAAAAACAACGATAGTTTTCCAAAAATAATTAATAATATTGGAAGTGATGTTCAATGAAAATGGAGTTAATACTAGGAATTAGCATAGCACTATTTGTGTTTTTAGTTTATTTAGGATTTGATATCACTCCTTTTGTTATTTTAGCTATTTTAGGAACTATGTTTTATTTTATGTTACAAAGAAAAGGTGTACTAAAAGGAGTTGAATCATTTCAAGAAATTCAAGCAATGCAAAATTTCCATTTTGAAAATATTGGTGGCCAAGAAGTTGCCAAACAGGAACTTAAGGAAGCATTGGAATTTTTGCTTAAATCACCAGAAATAAACAAAAGAGGGATTAGACCTTTAAAAGGTGTTTTGTTGACAGGACCGCCTGGTACTGGAAAAACTTTATTAGCTAAGGCTGCAGCAAATTATTCTGATGCAGTTTTTTTAGCTACTTCAGGTTCAGAATTTATCGAAATGTATGCAGGGGTTGGTGCCCAGAGAGTAAGAAAAATATTTCAGTCAGCTCGGGACAAAGCAAAAAAATTAAACAAAAATAGAGCAATCATCTTTATCGACGAAATTGATGTCTTAGGTGCAAAAAGAGGAAGCCATGCCAGTCATCTGGAATATGATCAAACTTTAAATCAGTTTTTAGTTGAAATGGATGGTTTAAATAGTAATAATGATATCAATATTTTGGTCATTGGAGCTACTAACCGGTCGGATTTATTAGACCCAGCTTTGTTAAGGCCTGGTAGGTTTGATCGGCAGGTTAAAGTTGATTTTCCAACGCTTGAAGGCAGGTTAGAAATTTTAGAGTTGCATACAAAAAATAAAAAGCTGGCTTTAGGTGTTAACCTAAGGGAAATTGCTAAAGAAACCTATGGTTTTTCAGGTGCCCATTTAGAAAATGTAGCCAATGAAGCAGCTATTTTAGCCTTACGTTCAAATTGCCAGGAAATAACGGAACAACACTTTAAAGAAGCAATTGATAAAGTAATGCTGGGTGAAAAATTGGCGGACAAGGCAAATCCTGAAATTCTAAATCGAGTAGCAATTCATGAGGCAGGTCACGCCTTAATAAGTGAATTAACCAAGCCTAATTCGGTCTCCCAAGTTACGGTAACATCTCGTGGAAATGCCTTAGGTTATGTGCGTCAAAGCCAGGAAGAAGATCGGAAACTTTATACTTTAAAAGAATTGAGAGATCAAATTAAGGTTTGCTTAGCTGGTGCAATTGCCGAAAAAATAGTCTTAGGAAATAAAAGTACTGGTGCAAGTAATGATTATCAACAGGTGGTAAAAATTGCTAAAACAATTATTAATACTGGTCTATCTTCTCTAGGGGTAGTTTCCTTGGATGATTTACCACAGGTGAAATTAAATAATGAGATTCAAGAAATTATCAAAGAAGAAGAGGAAATAGTCGAAAATATTTTAGATAAAAATACCGATTTGCTACAACAAATAGTAGATGTGTTAAAACGAGAGGAAAAAATCTCTGGTGATATAATTAGAAAAATAATTAGACAAAGTGCAGCGTAAGCTGTGCTTTATTTGTGCGCCCAGCATGGGCGTAAACTAGTCGGTGAAAGTCCGATACGGGGGTTGATAGTGCCAACCGTTAGCTTAAGACAAGGGTGTCCATCGTGAGGTGGAATCTGAAGGAAGTCGGCGG
>JBMNUR010000146.1:0-7327 GCA_050946395.1 Peptococcales bacterium | reverse complement strand
GCTACCTTGGCTGCAGTTATGAGAATCCCCTTTGCGGCGATAATCAGTGTGCAACCTACTACGTTTATAGTGATGATAACGGGTTATGTTTTTGGCCCCCTCTTTGGATTTATGGTGGGAGCCTTAGGAGCTTTGGTTTCTAATATTTTTTTAGGTCAAGGTCCTTGGACACCATGGCAAATGTTTGCCTGGGGATTAATTGGCTGGCTTATGGGCTTATTTGGTAAAAAACAACAAGGATTTAATTACCCTGTGTTTTTATCTTTAGCTTTTGTCTGGGGTTATTTTTTCGGTTGGATTATGAATTTCTGGCATTGGCTTGGTTTTGTTTATCCGTTAACATTAAAAACTTTTCTTGCTACATATTTAATAAGTTTACCGGCTGATACCCTTCATGCTTTTAGTAATGTTGTTTTTACACTCTTTTTTGCCAAAACTTTTTACATAATCTTAACTAGATATAAAGCAAAAATAAGCTATGTAAAAATTGATAATTAATAGAAGAGGGGAGTCTTACAGCTGGTAGTCAACGGATAAAATATTCTACAAGGAGAATTAATATGAGCCCTATAAAAATTACAGTGTTTTCAGATTATGCTTGCCCATTTTGCTATATTGGGAAAGGTATCTTAAAAAAACTTGGTATGGAATATCCTGTGGAAATTAATTGGGTACCTTATGAACTACATCCGGATACCCCAAAGGAAGGTGTCTTGGTGGCGGAGCAGTTCCCGGAACTGGACATGAAAAAAATGCTTAAGGAATTAAATCAGGCAGCCGCACCTTATAATATAAAGTTTAATCCTTTTGAAAAGATGCCTAATACCAAATTAGCATTGGCGGCAAGTGAATTTGCCCGAGATAATGGAAAGCTTAATGAGTTTCAGGAGAAAGTTTACTATGCACTTTTTACAGAAGATAAGGATATCGGTCAACTACATGTAATTTTATCCTGTGGTGAAAAAGTCGGCTTAAACCCCGAAAAACTAATGCAAGCTTTAAATGAGGGGAGATATTTATCCCGTTTAAAGGAAGGACGTGAGCTTGGTAAAAAATATAAAGTAGCGGGTATACCAACTTTTATTATTGCTGAACAGGGAAAAATTGTTGGCGCCCAAGCTTACCAGTCTTTTGTTGATATTATAGAAAATATGCAAAAAGGAATATTAGGTTCGAGTAAATTGACCAATAGAGTCTGTGGAATTGACGGTTGCCAATAATTGCGAATACCTAAGGCTTGGTACGTAGCCGAGGCAAAAAACTATCCAACGGAGTATGATGGCTTGCGGTAGGATCAAAATACCAGGTTGGATTTTGATAGGCAATAATAAAGATACGAAGGAGTTATAAGCAATGTTTGATAAAAACAATAAAAAAGCCCCACCATCGATAGATGAATGGCTAAAAGAGGCAAAAGCAAGTCCTTTGGCCCCACAGGAAGGTATGTTTTTAGTCCATAATGGTGTTGTACGTCAAACACCCAAAGCTAAAGTTCGTCACGGGTTTGATGATGGTTTATTAGTAAAAGGAATGGAATTTTCTTATGATAGGCAAAAAGTAGATATGGCGATTGAAGAAACCTATAAAATGGATGGAATCTTCCAGGTTAGAGTTTGGCTTAATGAAGGCTTCCTTGACGTTGGCGATGATATAATGTATGTATTGATAGGAGGTGATATTAGGCCACATGTTGTAGAGGCCCTTCAATTTTTAGTTGAAAAAATTAAAACCGAATGTGTAACCGAAATAGAGCATAATTGATATTGGATTTGCCTTCGAAATTCACGTTACTAGTTCAACTAGGTTTTTTTACAAGAGCAAATTTAGATAAGTATTTTGGGCGTTCTAAAGCTTGCATAGCAAGCTAGCTTTCTATATCCAGGGACGTAGCAGCCGTTAGATGGGAGTCTTATGGCTGGTAGTCATCGGATAAAACAGAGGCAAGATTGTAATAAATGGAGTTGAGTTGATGTTAGAGATTAGAGGAAAATACAATTTGGCCATTGTTTATACGGAAAATATAGATCCTGGAGCAATTAAGCAGATTGAAACTTTATGTAATCAGGAGTTTGTTAGTGGTAGTAAAATAAGGATTATGCCCGATGTACATAGTGGCGCCGGCTGTACAATTGGAACAACCATGACCATTAAAGATAAAATTGTTCCGAACCTTGTAGGTGTGGATATCGGTTGCGGCTTGGAGGTCATAAAACTTAAAAATCACCGTATCGATTTACAGAAGCTTGATAAACTTATTTATGAAAAAATACCCAGTGGATTTAATATTAGATCTAGAGAACACAGCTTTAATGACGCTATAGACCTAAACAAGCTTCATTGTAAAAGTAAAGTTAAATTGGCTAGAGCCAGGCTTAGTATCGGCACCTTAGGAGGCGGCAATCATTTTATTGAAGTGAATCGGGACAAGGCCGATAATTTATATCTTGTTGTACATTCTGGTAGCCGTCATTTAGGTCATGAGGTAGCAACTCTATACCAAAATGAAGCATATAAAATTCTCAACAAAAATACCAAGACTGAAGCTCTAACAGATATACCCAAATCCTTGGCCTTTGTTTCAGGGAAGCTTTTTGACGATTATTTACATGATATGAAAATTATTCAACGTTTTGCGGAACTAAACCGTAAGGCTATAATCCAGGAAATAGTAAAGGGACTTAAATTAAATATTGTTGAGCAGTTTACTACTATTCACAATTATATTGACACGGAACAAATGATCCTACGTAAAGGTGCCGTGTCTGCACTAAAGGGTGAAAAGCTATTAATCCCCATCAATATGCTTGACGGCAGCCTTCTTTGTATAGGAAAAGGAAATCCTGAATGGAATTATTCCGCCCCTCATGGTGCTGGGAGAATAATGAGTAGAACTCAGGCTCGAAATTCTTTAACCCTAAATCAATATAAAAGGATGATGTCAGGTATCTATACTACATCAGTGAACAAAGAAACCCTTGATGAATGTCCGTTGGCTTATAAGCCACTGGATGACATAGTAAAAAACATAGGAGAAACAGTTGAGGTTGTAGAAAGAATAATCCCTATATATAATTTCAAGGCTGCGGAGTAGGTATCGAGATAGAGGTGGGATTTATGCCACTTGAAATAATCGGAGAATTGGGGAAAGCCGCATAATATAAATTCTTTTTAACAGAGAAAAAGCGTTTCATTTTAATTTGCAATCAGCGGTTTCCCTATTTATCCTAAGTTTTTCTTTACAGATAGCCATTTTAGATATAGAATATAAGAAAAAATTTTCACTCTTAAGGGGGTAATGAACATTAATAAGAAAAATATACTGATTATAGGAGCAGCCGGGCGTGACTTTCATAATTTTAATACATATTATCGTAACAATCCGCTTTATCATGTAGTAGCATTTACTGCTGCCCAGATACCGGATATCGATGATAGAAAATATCCCGCTGAATTAGCCGGCTCCTTATATCCACAAGGAATTCCCATCTACTCCCAGAGCCGATTGCCACAGCTCATTAAAGAATTAGGGGTAGATCAATGTGTTTTTGCTTATAGTGATGTAAGTTATGAAAGTGTAATGGGCATATCTGCCATCGTCAATGCTGCCGGTGCAAATTTTACGCTCCTTGGACCTAATAGCACTTCCATAAAAAGTACGAAACCAGTAATATCGGTTTGTGCTGTGCGAACTGGCTCTGGAAAAAGCCAGACATCACGAAAAATAATTGAAATACTGATGGAAAAAGGGCTTAAAGTCATCGCGATTCGACACCCAATGCCTTATGGTGATCTTAATGCACAGCGGGTACAACGATTTGCCACTATAGAAGATTTAAAGAAGCATAATTGCACTATTGAAGAAATGGAAGAGTATGAACCCCATGTAAATCGTGGAAATATTATATATGCAGGTGTAGATTATGAAGATATCCTACGCCAGGCAGAAAATGATCCGAATGGTTGCGATGTAATCCTTTGGGATGGAGGAAATAACGATTTTTCATTCTATGAAGCAGATTTATCCGTTACCGTAGTGGATCCTCACCGTCCAGGTCATGAATTAAGTTATTATCCTGGGGAAGTTAGTCTCAGAATGGCGGATGTAGCAGTTATTAATAAGATTGACAGTGCTCATCCGGATGGGATTGCTACAGTGGAAAAAAACATCAGAAAAGTAAATCCCTCTGCTATAATCATCAAAGCAGAATCCAAAATAACGGTTGATCATCCAGATATCATTCAAGGTAAAAGCGTCTTAATTGTGGAAGATGGTCCTACTTTAACTCATGGTGAAATGAAGTTAGGTGCCGGAACAGTTGCCGCGGAAAGGTTGGGGGCTAAAAATCTTGTAGATCCTCGTCCTTATACGGTGGGAAAACTGAAAGATACCTTCAATACTTATCCCAATATTGGTGCCCTGCTACCTGCTATGGGATATGGTGAACAACAATTAAAAGATCTTGAAGAAACTATTAATAATACTGAATGTGATGCTGTAATTATAGGTACCCCTATTGATTTAAGCAGAATTATCAATATTAATAAACCTTGTACCCGTGTCCATTATGAATTAGATGAGATTACGAGTCCAAACCTTCATGATATATTAGAGGATTTTATTAAAAAACATAAGTTAGAGAAATAATATTTTAAAGTACCCATCTTGTATATGAGTCTATTTACCAGCCAGAACAAATGACAGTCGAAATTAGAAACCGTAGTTAAAATATATCCTGCCGCCAAGTTTACTAGATTCTTGGCGGCCTTTTTTTACCCTCAAGGCACATAGTAGTTACCCACGTTTTTATTTTGAGGCTTTATAAGCTTTCTCAAAAAGTATTAGATAATCTTCTTTAGTAATTACCCGGGCGTTACTTGGTGTTGAGCCATTTTCATAAGCTGATTGGGCTAGGTAATCAAAATCAGCTTCATTTACTCCTGGTAATGAATTAAAGGTTGGTATAGATAAGTCTTCGGCTAGCTTTTTCATTTCTTTAACCAATATTTCTGCGGCTTCTACATCTGAAAGAGAGGGAGTAGCAATTCCGATAGTTCTCGCAATGGTTGCATGTTTAGATATATCGGCTACGGCGTTGTATTCGATTAAATACGGAAGAAACATTGAATTGGCTACTCCATGTGGTGTATCATATAAACCACCAATCGCCTCAGCCATACAATGTACTGCTGCTACATCAGCATGGGAAAAAGCCATCCCGGCAATTGTTGAGCCAACCATTAGATTATAGCGGGCAATTTGGTTTTTCCCGTTTTGAAAGGCTTTTCGTAAATTAGGGTAAATAAGTTCCATTGCCTTTAGTGCCAATGCATCGGAAATTGGATTGGCTTCTTTACAAGTATAAGCTTCAATGGCATGAACTAATGCATCCATACCTGTTGAAGCAGTCAGGTGGGGCGGTAAATCATAAGTAAGCTCGGGGTCAACAATAGCTAGTTTTGGCGCAATTTTTACATCTTTTACTGTAAATTTAGTTTTGCTTAAAGTATCAGAAATAACTGAAGATCTAGTAACTTCCGATCCCGTCCCCGCGGTTGTCGGAATTACTATTAAAGGTGTAACTGGTTGAGGTATCTTGTCTTTACCCCTGTATTCCTGGGGAGTACCCCCTAGTGTTTGTAAAACACATATTATTTTTGCGGCATCAATAACCGAACCACCACCTAAAGCGATAATGACATCGGCCCTAAATTCCTTGGCTACTTTTCCACCAAGTATACAATCTTGATCCCGGGGGTTAGGTTTGATATCCTGAAAAACCTGAGTAATAAAACCTTCATGGCTTAAAAGTGTTTCTAATCTATCTACTAAACCTATCTTTATGATACCAGGGTCAGAAACAATAAAAATTCTTTTTCTCATTTGTAATTGTTTTAGATAAGTAGGGGTTTTCTTAAACACACCATTACCGAGACAGATTTTTGTCGGAAGATGAAAATCAAAAAGCATCATCAATTATCATTCCTTTCGCGATTTCCTGGGTATTAAATTATGGAAGGTTTATAATGTCGTATTATAATAATGATGGGAATATTCTACCATAAAATAAGTGCGAACAAAATAAAACTATGAAATTTAGACTACATTTTCCCCTATGTAGTGTAACATCGTTGTATAAAGGTTTCTATGAGGTTACAATTATGGCAAGTCTAATAAAAAAATGTTGGATATGCCCGGAGGTGCACCATAAAATGAAAGTTACCATTCCCTTTAAATGAAGATACATTCCAATATCAAAGCTGGCGTTGGTTAGTTTTGCAAATGATCCGGATGATATTTATAGAGGTCTAGAACTTCAATACCTAAATGGTCTGCCTTATGGCAAAGGATGGCAATCTGCACCTAATTCTTTTCTTACAAAAATGATTTTAAGTCCAAAATCAATATTTTGTACATGGCCAAAGACATATCAGTATAACAGCAAATTCACACAGGGAGCCTAAAATCCAAATCAAAATGGATAAGACTCTGATATCTGTAGGTGTGTGTTTATACCTTTCAAATATTGATAAAATACTAAATTATATTGTTTTAAAAATAATAATCGAGGGTATTAATGAAATGTAAGTTAATAGCCATCTGAATGACCTAGAGGGCAGTTTTTATTCAGAATAGCTAATAATAATCACTGATTTGTTATCAGAAAAATGCAAAGATTAAGTAAACGAAAAATTAGGGGGGAAATCAAATGATGTATGCAAGCCAAGATTTAATAAATGAACATGAAGGTGTTCTATTCGGTCTCACAATTCTTGAGAAAATGGCCAATAAAGTTGAGCAATCAGACGAAATTGAAGTCAGCGATATAGAAGAAATAATTAATTTTTTTAAATTATTTGCTGATAAGTGTCATCATGGTAAGGAAGAAGGTCTCTTATTTCCTGCAATGCAAAAGGCTGGAGTACCCAAGGACGGGGGACCTATCGGACAGATGCTTCTTGAACATGATGAAGGTAGAAAACATATAGCTAGGATGGGCTTATCTATTGATAATGGGGTCTTGGAAGGAAATAAATTTACACAAGCTGCAAGAAACTATATCAGTTTGATGCGGGAACATATTAATAAAGAAAATAGAATATTATTTCCTTTAGGTGATAAAATAATCCCGATGGATGAACAACAGCAATTGTTAGAACAATTTGAGGAATTTGAAGAAAAAGTAATGGGAAAAGGGACTCACGAAAAATTACATGATCTTCTTCAAAATTTTGAAGTTAAATATCTTAAATAAAAGAAAAATTAAGTTATACAAAAATAACTGCCGCCTTAATGGGGCGGTGAGTTAAGAAAACATTTATTGCGATT
>JBMNUR010000145.1:0-7331 GCA_050946395.1 Peptococcales bacterium | reverse complement strand
ACCACCTGCACCCCAAGTACCTGTACCAAATGCTCCTAATCAGGATTTTTATCAACAAATGTGGAATTTCTGTCATGGTCCTAACGGCATGATGAATCAGTATTATGGAAATGGAGCAGCACCCCAGGGTTATGGGATGATGGGTAGAATGATGCGCGGAATGATGGGTGGCAATGGTTTCGGTGGAATGATGGGTTGGTAAAACTGCATAGTATGCAAAAAAAGGGACCAAGCGATGCGTGGTTCCTTTTTTACTCTAAAAAAATCATAAAGGTGACCGAAAGACAAGTTCAAAGTTCATAAAATGTTCACATTTTTGACATAGCAAAAACATGAATATATTTTATATTTGATTTAAAAGCTAAAGCAGAGGTGATAAGGATGATGCATTGGGGATATGGGATAGGTTTTGGCATGCTTCTTTGGTGGGCATTAGTAATTGGTGGTTTAATTTTGGCCTTTAATGGCTTATTAAGCCTCGTTAAAGGTAAATCAAGCAAAAGCTAGAATACTGAACCTTTAAATATTTTAAAAGAAAGGTATGCTAAAGGGAAATAAATGAAGAAGAATATGAACAAAGGAAGCAGTTTCTGTTAAAATAATGGATAGTTGATAAAATCGCCCTTAAAAAGGCGATTTTTTAGGAGGAAAAAAAGGAATGAGTACACCCAGGGTATTAATTGTGGATGATGAGGAAGGTATCCGGGACTTGGTTTCCATGTATCTGGAAAAGGAAGAGTTAGAAGTGGATACTGCCCCGGATGGTCAGGTTGCTCTTGCCAAGGCCGAAAAAAAAGATTATGACTTATTTATTGTAGATGTAATGATGCCTAAATTAGACGGTTTTGGTTTAGTACGGGAAATTAGGAGATTTACTGATAAGCCTGTGATCATGTTGACTGCGAAAGGCGAAGAATATGAGCGGGTTTTAGGCTTTGAGCTAGGCTGTGATGACTACGTGATTAAACCTTTTAGCCCTAGGGAATTAGTTCATCGAGTCAAAGTTCTCTTAAAAAGAACATTAAATGTAGAAACCAATGAACGTGATATCTTAAAATATCCTCGATTAATTATTGATAAATTAGCCAGAACGACTAAGGTAGACGGGGAAGAAAGAGTTTTGACCCCTAAAGAATTTGAATTACTCTATTATTTGGCCCGGACGCCTGGTCGGGTCTATACAAGAGAACAGATTCTAGAAAATGTCTGGGGCTATGATTATTTCGGTGATCTCAGGACTGTCGACACCCATGTCAAAAAATTAAGGGAAAAGCTAGGCAGAAGTAATGGTCCTGACTATATCAGTACCGTATGGGGAGTAGGTTATAAATTTGAGGTTAACAATGATTAGAAATAGTGTAATTAGCAAGCTTTGGCTCTCGATAGTTATCTTGATTGTCATGGTCTTGCTATTCTTAAGTTTAGGTCTTTCCAGTTTATTAGAGGACTTCTATTATTCGAGAATTTCCCAAGAATTAGTTGTCGAAGGGCAAAGGCTGATTGAGGTAGTAAATTCGGAAGATGATTATGATCGGCTTGTCGAGAAATTAGACCTTTTAAGTAATTTTACTAACGCCCACATTATTGTTGTTGATAAAAAAGGTTTGGTTGAAGCTTGTAATAGCATGATGGGTGTTAACTCCGGTACTCATTTTGACGTAGGAGACTTGGAAAAGGTTTTCCAAGGTAACATTGTGACTAAAAGAGGATATCATCATCATTTTGAGGCACCAATGCTTTCAGCGGCAATTCCTATGCATAAGGGAAAAGAAATTGACAACGCTTTACTCTTGTATCGGCCTGTTGCTCCTATTTCTGAAACAATCAGTTCTATGAGGTGGCTTATTATCTATGCCGCCATAGGAGCAATCCTTTTAGCCAGTGTGGTAAGTTTTTTCTTATCACGTAGTCTTTCCAGGCCTTTAGTGCAAATGAATAAGGTTGCCCGGGAAATGGCTAAGGGGAATTTTGACCATAAGATTCAGGTTAAGAGCGAAGATGAGGTGGGACTTTTAGGTGCTACTTTAAATCACATGTCCAAACAACTCAAGAATAACATTACCGAACTTTCCCACGAAAAGGAGAAGCTAGAAAATATTCTTGCAAGTATGTCAGACGGTGTCATAACCCTTGATGCCCAGGGAAATATTATTTTGATAAATCCACCTGCGGAAAATCTTTTAAAAAAATGTGTTCACAATCTTAAAACTGGGGAAAAAGTTTTTGATTGTTTGATGATGTCTGATTTTAAATTGATGTTTGATGAAGTTAATGATGAAAAGAAAATCCAGACTAAAGATGTTGAAATTAACGGTAAGATAATAGCCGTCAGAATGACTCCCTTGCTAGGTGACAGCAATAGTTTAATAGGTGTAGTGGGTGTTCTTCAGGATGTTACTAAAGAACGGGAACTTGAGCAAATGCGGCGGGATTTTATTGCCAATGTTTCTCATGAGCTTAGAACACCTCTTAGTTTAATGCAGGGATATTCCGAGGCATTATTAGATGGAATGGCAGAAGACCCCCATAAAAAAGAAAAAGTAATATCCATAATTCATCAGGAAACTTTGCGATTAAAACGTATGGTCGACGAATTATTAGATTTATCAAGACTCCAAACAGGGCATTTTAATCTTAATAAACAAAATTTAAGTATTCCCGATATTCTTAGAGTAATAGAAGAAAAATATCAACCTGCAGTATTGAAAGCGGGGCTCGAATTTAAGTTGGAAATTGAACAGGATTTACCTCAAGTCTATGCGGATTTGGACAGAATGCAACAAGTATTAATTAATCTTGTTGAAAATGCCTTAAAACATACCGATCAGGGATATATTGCAATTTTTGCTTTTAAAGAGAATAACCAAATCTGTATCGAGGTAACTGATACGGGGAGCGGTATTGCGTCGGAAGATTTAGATTTTATTTGGGAAAGATTTTATAAAGCCGATAAATCGAGGGAAAGAGCAAAAGGAGGAACAGGTTTAGGGCTAGCAATAGTACAAAATATTATTAAGGCTCATAATGGCAAAGTGTGGGTAAGAAGTGAAGTAGGTACGGGCAGTACTTTTGGTTTTTGTATTCCGATTTTCCCAACTATTCCTTTGTTAAAAAAAATATGAAGCAGGATAACTCCCAATATCTTTTTTTAATGTAATGGGAATACCGGCTATCGGGAGGGGAACAAGGTCGAGTGGCCATAGGCCGGGCTATAGTAAATAAGCCCCCTATAATCCTAGCAGATGAACCTACAGGAAACTTAGACACAAAGATGGGGCAGAAGGTAATTAAGATATTCAAAGAATTAAATAAAGAAGGGCATACAATCCTTATGGTTACTCACAATGAAGATAACCGGGAACATGTACAAAGAACGGTTTATCTGAAGGATGGTACAATTATTGATGATTCTCTTGCCTAGCTTTAACCAATATGTTTTTGGAATTAAACGTTTCCAATCGTGCTATTCGAATAATTCCGGGTGAATAGCCTTTGCTATCTCTTCCAAACCGTTAACTATTCGGGGGCCGGGTAGAGTGACTAAATCATCCTCTACTGTATATATCCTATTATTTTGGACAGCTTTTAAAGCCTCATAATTTGGTCTATCTGCGATTTGATCTTGTTTTTGATGGGCTATAGCAATATATACATCGGGGTTTGCTTCTACCAAGGTTTCAAAGTTTATCTGGGGAAACTCTGATTTTTGATCTTTTGCAAAGTTAATGCCCCCTGCCAATGCAATCATATCATCGATAAAGGTGCCAGGTCCCGCAGACATAAGGGGGGAATCCCATACCTCAAAAAATACTAGGGGATTTTCTTGATTTTTAACTTTTTCTTGGATATTTTCTATTTTAGCTTCCATTGTCTGTGTAATCTCTAAGGCTTTTTCTTCGGCATCCATTATTTGGCCTACCATTTTTATATTGCTTAAAATTTGATCTATTGTTCGGGCATCCAAGCAAAATACGGGAATATTTAATTCCTCAAATTTACTTATCAAATCTGTCTGGATTCCAGAGGCGACCAAAATAATATCCGGCTGTGCAGATACTATCAACTCCAGGTTTGGGTTTTCAAAGTCCCCTATTTTAGGCTTATTTAATGCTTCTTCAGGGTAGTCACAATAATCAGTAACTCCAACTACTTTATCGCCTTGATCTAAAGCAAAGAGAATCTCTGTGATAGCAGGAGCTAAAGAAATTACTTTCCCGGGGGAATCATTTATTGCTACTTTTCTTTCCAGACTATCTACAAAAATGTTAGCATTCCCATTTTTAGAAGTAATTCTTTCCTGATTGCATCCAAAAGTTAATAAAATAAGAGTACAAGCTAATATTAGTAAAATTACTTTTTTTATTTCTCTCATCTAGATTACATCCTTCCTTAGTTTTCACTATTTAATCTCATTTTGATAAAATTATCAATTCCGGATATGTTCTAAAAAATCAAAGATTTCCTGGGGGTTATTTATAAATTTACCACCGGCATTTTGGATATCATTTAGTAATTTTTTAGCTGCACCATTGGTAAAATCCTCTTGTTTAGAATCGGTATGCTGGATAACTAATACTGGTTGGTTTTTTTTGCATGCATCTAGGGCTAACTCTAGATTAATCAAATTTCCGGGGCCGAAAGGAACAGGGGTAACTATAATACAATTAGCTTGCATAATTAATTCTTCGTTCTTTAAGGCAGCTTTTTTAGAAATAGGTGCAAAAGGTGCTTCTTCAGCAATATTTAAACCTAGTTTTTTGGCCTTACTCCAATCTGAGTCGCCAATATTAAGAACTCCACAAGTAACTTTATAACCTAAAAAAGCCAATTTATCAAAAAGAAATAATCCTGTTCCGCCGCCACAAATAAGATGCACATGAAGTCCTTTCCCGTTAATTTTATTTGTAGTTTTAGTTAAGGGAATGATATTAAAGCGGCCTGTAAGTAAGTTGTCAGTTATAGACACTTCCATTTTATATACTTTTCTTATGTTTTCCGTGGTAAGTACCTTTTCCGGTTCCCCGGAAACAACTACTTGGCCATCTTTTAATAAAAAAATATAGTCACTGAACTGGGCAGCTAAATTTAAATCATGTAAAACAGCTATTACCGTTAATCCTGTTGTTGTATTGAGAC
Organism: Peptococcales bacterium; assembly: GCA_050946395.1. GTDB lineage: Bacteria > Bacillota > Peptococcia > Peptococcales > BICA1-8 > JBMNUR01. Next base: position 2,195 of record JBMNUR010000145.1, on the reverse strand, counting down.
TTTGTAAAAGCTCCAATAACTCAATTTGATGGGAAATGTCTAAATGGGCAGTGGGTTCATCTAAAAGAATCATTTTTGGTTCTTGAGTTAAGGCGCGGGCCACAAGAACTCTCTGTAATTCTCCACCACTAATTTCAGTAACTTTTCTATCCTTTAAATGGAGTGTATTTGTTAACTCCATAGCCCATGTGGCTATAGCATGATCTTTTTTTCCTTCGCTTTCAAATTTCCTTAAAAAAGGTGTACGCCCCATAAGGACAGTATCGAAAACCGTAAAAGGAAAATCAATATTAATATTTTGGGGTACTACTGCCATATTCTGTGCTAGTAATTTTTGGTTAAGTACAGCAATATCCAAATTATCAAATAGAATTTGACCTTTATTAGGTAAAATTACTTTTGAGATAGCTTTTAAAAGGGTTGATTTGCCTGAACCGTTAGGGCCTATAATGGTTACAAAACTGCCTTTATTCACTAATATATTGATATTTTCTAGGACTAAGTCATAATCGTATTTAAAATATAAATTGTTAATCTGTAAATGTTCACTCATCAGTATCCACCTCTAGCAAAGGATTAACTATTTTTTCTTTTTAATAAATAGATAAAAAAAGGTCCGCCGAATAATGCAGTAACAATTCCTATGGGTATTTCCGTACCATTTAAGATAGTTCTAGCTAAGGTGTCAGCCATAACCAAGAATATGCCTCCGATTATTGCCGAAACAGGCATTAAGATACGGTGATCAGGGCCTGTAATCAAACGGACGGTATGGGGAATAATTAGTCCCACAAAACCTATTGTTCCGCTAACGGATACGGCTGTGGCAACAATTAACGAACTAAAAACTAATATGTATTTTTTTGTTTTTTCTATATCAATACCTAAGTTGTGGGCAGTATCATCACCAAACAACATAACATTTAGTTCTCGATTAAAAAAGTTTAAGATGATAATTCCCAAGATTATTAAGGGTGCGGCTATTTGAACATGGGACCAATTTTTCATAGAAAAGCTTCCCAAAAGCCAATAAACAATTTGGGACATTTCTCTAGAATTGATAACCATCAATAATGACATTAATGCTGATAAAAAAGAACCCAATGCTACCCCGGATAAGAGCAAGTTATATATAGTTACTTTATGTCCTTCTCTTGCAATATTATAGACAATAAAAATACTAAGTAGAGATACAATAAAAGCCGATAAAGGTATTGCATACTGACCGATTATATTAGGAAGGTGCATGACAATTGCAAAAGCCGCACCTAAAGCTGCACCGGAAGATATCCCAATAATATAGGGGTCAGCCATAGGATTTTTAAATAAACCTTGAAAAGATGTACCGACGCTAGCTAAAGCCATTCCTACTAAAGTAGCCAATACTATTCTGGGCAATCTAATCTTAAGGACAATAGTAATTTTACTCTCTTCAATACCTTCTAAGGGGATAAATGAACTTAAACCAGGGATTGTAGAAGTAAGGATTTTTATTACTTCAATAAAAGAAAGATCTGCCGGTCCTATAGTAATTGCTAAGGTCCAGCATAGGAGTAACATCAAGGTTAGAAGAATAAAGAACTTTATCTTGTTTTTTTGGATCATATGTAGACACTCCAATCAGATCGCCACGTCGCTAAAGCTCCTCGGTTGACATGTTTGCTAGTCCTTTAGTTGCGCTCACGTGCCCACGTATTGATGAAAATTATGTTTCGACTTTTGGCAAAGTAGTTATGGGTAGTTTACTTTTCAAAGAATAAACTAAGGAATTTCTTTAGAAGTCTTATAGACAAAAGCAAGTATTTCGGCCACTGTTTTATATAATTCCGGGGGAATTTCTTGGCCTAACTCCATTGAGGTTAATGCATCCGATAAGGGGGCATTTTTTACAATAGGTATATCTTTTTCTTGAGCCATGGCAATTATTTTTTCAGCAACTTCACCTTTGCCAATCCCAATGATTTTAGGAGCATTATCGCCCTTTTCGTATTTTAGTGCGGCAGCTTTTTTCATAAACTCCATCCTTTATATCCTAAAGTCTATCTTATAATAGCTTATATTTTTTTCTTCGGGCTTGACCTGTTGTTGGTAATAACAATTAATAAAACATTCCATATCTAATTTTTTCTGTAATTTATCAATTTTCTTGGAAAATAAATCTTTTACATATTCTTTAGTAAAATACATATAAATAA
>JBMNUR010000144.1:0-7368 GCA_050946395.1 Peptococcales bacterium | reverse complement strand
TCGGGAAATGAAAGTAGATGTAACCATGTTTTTTGCTTTTTGGGGCTTGATGTTAGTTAGAGACCCGGAAAAGATGACTTTGGAAGATAAAACAACTTATGAAAAAATGTTTAGTATGATGACCCCCAAAGGGCCTCAAGAATTACCTCTATCTAAAATGAACTTTAGTGGTATCGGTAAGTCAATGCTTATAGAGATGATGGAAGATGATGATGCACCGCCTTTAGAAGCATTTCTTAAAGGTGCTCAGAAAAAGGGTGTAAAATTTTATGGTTGTAAACTTTCCATGGATGTGATGGGTTTTAAACAAGAAGAGATGATCCCCGAATTGGAAATAGTTACGGCAAAAGTATATTTAGAAGATGCTCTTGAATCAAATATGCAATTATTTATCTAAGAGGTGGCCCTATGGATGTTGCTTTGTTCTGGCGAATACCATTAGCATTTCTAGCCCTCTGGTTAGGTCTGAGACTTTTAGGCAAAAAGGAAATCGGGCAATTAACATATTATAATTTTGCAACGTCGGCAGCAGCAGGCACTTTGACTGCGAGTCTTGCTATTGATAAAACATTAAACCCTGTTGTTCCTTTAATTGCTTTATTAGTGTTTTTCGGATTATCTAATTTATTTAGTAAATTAGCCCTAAGATCTTATACTGCGCGAAAAATATTAGATGGTGAGCCCACCTTAGTTGTATCAAAAGGAAAAATATTAGAAAAAAACTTAAGTAAATTAAACTTATCTACGGATAATCTCATGGCGAAACTAAGAGAAAAAAATGCTTTTAATGTAGCTGATGTGGAATTTGCTGTAATGGAAGTAGACGGTAAATTAAGCACATTATTAAAGTCAGATATGCAACCAGTAACACCCCGAACATTAACTTTTAAGGTTGCTCCAGTTGCCAATTTACCTGCAGATTTAATTAAAGATGGGAATTTTGTTGAAGAAAACTTAAGAAAATTGGGTTTAAGCAAAAATTGGGTAACTACTCAACTGCAAAATAGAAATTTGCAGGATTTAAATGACATCGTTCTCGCTCAAATAGATAGCACTGGTCAAATTTATGTTGATTTAAAAAATGATAACTAACGGAAAAAACGACCTTGCCATAAGAGTTATAGGTCGTTTATTATTTCAAATATACTTTTTTAACCAATTGAGAGTAAAGTTTATCACATCTTCTTTAATCACTTCATTGTGTAGCTCGTGAAACTGTCCTTCCCATAGCTTTAAGGTACAATTAGAACCTTGGTTTTCAAAGAAGGCTTTACTAGCCTCCGGAGAGGTTATTTGATCATTTGTCCCATGCATTAAAAGTAATGGTAATGTAAGCTTTTCACTACATTCCAGTGCCCAGTGACCTGCGCGGGTTGCTTCAAAAAATAACCTAGTAGAAATTTTATTATGAACCAGAGGATCCGCCATATATTTCCTTACTACCTCAGAATCATGGGATAGATGGTGGGCACTTATCCCGTTTTCTTGAGAAAAGGATGGCCAAATCTTGTCCATTACTTCACCTAAAATTATTTTAAACAGGGGTGGATCAAATACTAATTTCAGCCAAGGACTAGTCACTATTGCACCGCATAAAGGGGGATTGTATTTTAGGCTATAATTTAAAACTAGATTTCCACCTAGACTATGTCCATAGAGACATTTTGGTTTTCGAGGGTACCTTTCTTCCACTATTTTAAGTAAACAGTCAATATCACTCATGAACATTTGGTACGAAGGTGTATGGCCCCGAGGCCCTTCAGAACGGCCAGAACCTCTTAGGTCAAAGGCAAAAATGGCAATACTTTCTTGATTAAATTTATTGGCTAAAAATTCATACCGTCCACTATGCTCACCTATTCCATGAACTAGCAAGGTAACGGCACTTATTTCCCCTTTAGGCTCCCAAACTTGGGCAAAAAGGTTTAAGCCATCTGTAGTTTTGATGAAAAATGATTGATGCATGAATAAAGCCTCCTGACGAATTGACGAATACACGAAAGGACGGATACCAAGATCCGCCCTTAATATAATCCCTTTATTTATTAACCTTGATACACTTTTTTAAATTCTGCTACCGCAGAGGAAACATCAGCTTCTAAGCCCATTTCTTGTAAGGTTTCACCTACAAAAGTAATAGCTTTAACAAACATTTCTTCTGTTACATTACCCATATGACCAATACGGAAAGCTTTGCCGGCCAAAGATGCTAAAGCACCAGCTACAACCATACCTTTATCAGCTAATGATTTACGGAATTGTACATCATCAACACCTTCGGGGTAAAGAACACAACTTAGGGTAGGTGCAGCAATTTCTTCCGGTGCTAAAGCTTTCATACCATATACACCTAAAGCAGCTCTTACTGCTTTACCAAGAGCAGCACTTCTCTTATACCTATTTTGTAAACCTTCAGCCATAACTAGCTCCATACCTTTTTCATAAGCACAAATCATATTAACAGGTGGTGTTGCAAAATATTTGCCTGGGTTTTCCATGATAGGTAACCAATTTTTAATGTCACAATAATAAGCAGGAACTCTTTCTAGCTTTTCACGAGCAGCGAGGGCTTCGGGGCCAAAAGCCACAATACCTAGTCCGGGTGGAACGCCAATAGCCTTTTGGGACCCTGTTAAGACCACATCAATTTTATAATCAGGTTGACCATATTCTTTACTCATATCTTCTTCTACTGCTGCAGTGGCACATACACCATCAAGAATAAATAAAGCACCGGCTTTTTTAACTACAGGAACTAAGTCCTCTAAATTAGCAATAACACCTGTTGAAGTATCAACATGAGTAACAGTTACAGCTTTAAAGCCGCCTTCATTTAATTTTGCTTCAACTAATTTGGCATCAATGTGAGTACCCCACTCTGCTTGAAGGGTCTCTACTTGGATACCAAAAGCTTTAGCTAAAGGAATAAAACGATCACCAAAATAGCCATGACTGACAACCAAAAGTTTTTCACCAGGGGCTACTGTATTTACAATAGCCATTTCCATAGCTAAAGTACCCGAACCAGCAAATACAAAAACCTCACCCTCGGTATTAAACAATTCTTTAGTCATTCTAAGGCTATTTTTAAAACTTTCGACAAACCGTGGATCTGTATGGGCTCTAGTTTCACCTGCCAGAGCTTCATAAATTTCATCGACAACTGGAGTAGGGCCGGGGATTAATAACATTTCTTTGTTTGGCATAAATTCTTCCTCCTCTTTTTTTAAATTATCGATATTAGTAATGTTAGTTTATATGTTCGCTTTTAAATTTCAAATTCCTGCTAATAAAAAGCAGATTTGATAATGTTAACCAAGATTTTCCTAACCAGCCACAACTTACCTATGACTGCTAAGTTGTCATGTGTTATTATTTAAAAGTAGTATTTATTGAACTACTACTAAAATACTTTATAATGGAGGCATTTTATGAGCAAACATTTTAGAAAAATTAAATTATCCCTTGTTCTAGCAATTTTCTTCACTCTTGGGCTTTCTGGTATGGCTTTTGCCTATAGTTATCCCGGCTATAATTATTATAGCCCCCAACGCTATTCACAACCTTATTACTATAACTATTATAGGTATGTACCCAGCACTAACTACTGGAATTATAGCTATACTAAGCCACAAGCACCACAACCGGCTCCACAGCCTGCACCTCAGCCAGCACCGACTCCTGCTAAACCTGCTCCTGAACCAGCACCGGTTCCAACAGCTGGTCTAACCGCTGATGAGCAGCAAATGGTAAACCTAGTAAATCAAGAACGAGCTAAAAACGGTTTAGAACCTTTAAAAGTGGACATGCAGCTAGTAAAACTGGCCCGCATGAAAAGCCAAGATATGATCGATAAAAATTACTTTAGCCATACCTCTCCTACCTATGGCAGTCCCTTTGACATGATGAAAAATAACGGGGTTTCTTATCGGACTGCCGGGGAGAACTTAGCAGGTGCATCTACTGTCACTACAGCACATACTAACCTTATGAATAGTGATGGGCACCGGAAAAACATTTTAAATAGTAGCTTTACCCATATCGGTATCGGCATTGTAAAAGGCGGCCCATATGGACAAATGTATACTCAATTATTTATTGGGAAGTAAAAAAAACGGGCCTAAGCCCGTTTTTTTTAGGGGCTTCGCCCCGTACCTACAGTTGCCACAGAACTACAACCTGTCATCCGAAGAACGATAGCGACGTAGCGATCTAATTGGGTTGCAGATTGCCGCGCCTAGCTGCTCCCAATGACATATAAGCTGTCGACAATCGTCTATCAACCATGCCCTTTAAATTAATCCAAATTCAAGTCACTAGTCACCAGTCACTAATCTCGGTGGCCGTGGGCCGAAAAATTGATAATAATGGATTTCCATAGGACCATTATATAGTTTGCGTTTTTTATCTGCCTTACGCCCGAATAATTTTTCAAATTCCTTATGGGAAGTAATGACATAATATGACCAGGTATCTTGACCTAAAAAAATCTTACCCATTTCTCGGTACAATTTTTCTACTTCCCGCCGATCACTTAGACGTTCACCATAGGGCGGATTACAAATGATTACACCGTATTTTTTTGCACTACGCCAATCTTTCAAAGAAATCTCTTGAAAATGAATCTGATCAGCCACATCTGCTTCCTGGGCATTACGCCGGGCTACTTTTAAAATTTCCCCATCATGATCTGTTCCCATAATACTTAATTTTTGATTATATTTTGCTAAATCATGGGTCTCAGCCCGAGCTTCTCGCCAAATGGTTCGAGGAATAACAGGCCATTCTTCACAAGCAAATGTCCGATTCATCCCTGGAGCAATATTCATGCCTATTAAAGCAGCTTCAATAGGGATAGTGCCTGAACCACATAAGGGATCTACTAAAACACGGTCCGGATTCCAATAGCTTAATTGGATAAGTGCTGCCGCGAGAGTTTCTTTTAATGGTGCAGGTCCAATCCAATCTCTATATCCCCTTTTATGTAACCCCGGGCCACTAGTATCAATCGTTAAAGTAGCCACATCCTTTAGTAAAGCTACTTCGATCTTATAAAGAGGTCCTTTTTCTTCAAACCATTCCTTTTTATAGTTCTTTTTTAAACTTTCAACTATTGCCTTTTTCACAATAGCTTGACAGTCAGACACACTAAAAAGCTGTGACTTAACAGATTTGCCCTCCACAGGGAAAGTACCGTTCTCCGGAATCCAATCCGCCCAAGGTAATGCCTTGGTTTGTTCAAAAAGTTCTTCAAATGAAGTAGCCTTAAACTCTCCCACCTTTAGCCTGACTCGATCAGCAGTCCGCAACCATAAATTAGCTCGAGCCAATGCATTTAAATCAGCCTGGAATGTTACTTTGCCATTTTCTACTTGTACATCACTATAACCAAGCTTTTTTACTTCATGGGCCACAACCGCCTCTAAGCCAAAAGCGGCAGTAGCAATCAATGTTACCTTTTCCATAAAAATTCCTTTTCTCCTTTGTGATTATCTTTTAAGAGTATACCACAAAAGAAGAAGTAATACGCTAAATTTCGTCTCTCGTCTATTCGTCTATTCGTGGGCACGGTTTGGCTTAAGCTAACAGCATCTGCCGTGTGCCCGAAGGACCGTGGTCTACTCATTTCTTCTCCACTCTTCCACTGTTTCACTCTTTCACTAAAAAAGAGAGCCTACGCTCTCTTTTTTACAGTCTGGAAAAATCTAAAGTTGCAAAATAATCTTCAATGGTTTCTGCTCTTCTGATTAACTCTACACTTCCATCTTCTTTGAGAAGGAGTTCTGCTGAGCGAAGTTTACCATTATAGTTGAAACCCATAGCATGTCCATGAGCACCTGTATCATGAATTACCAAAATATCTCCAATATCTATTTGAGGAAGATTGCGGTCAATAGCAAATTTATCGCAATTCTCACATAGGCCACCCGTTATATCATAAACATTAGTGTTAGGTGCATTTTCCTTACCCATAACACTAAGGTGATGGTAAGCTCCATACATACCTGGCCGCATCAGATCAGCCATGCTGGCATCTACACCAATATAATTTTTATATATATTTTTCTGATGAATAGCTGTTGTTACGAGGTAACCATAAGGCGCGGTAATAACCCTACCACACTCTAAAGCCAAACCTAATGGTTGTAGACCATTGGCAGTTATTTTTTCTTCGTAAAGTGCCCTGACTCCTTGACCAATTACATTGTAATCTACAGCTTGTTGTTCGGGACGATAAGGGATGCCTATACCTCCCCCGAAGTTTACCAATTCAATATTAATACCCAATTGCTTATTAAGATCTACGGTTAGATCAAACATCATTCTAGCAGTTTCAATAAAATAATTCGGATCTAGTTCGTTGGAAATAACCATAGTATGAATGCCAAAACGCTTAACCCCTTTATCTTGCATAATTTTATAAGCTTCAAAAATTTGATCCCGGGTCAAACCATACTTGGCCTCTTCCGGATTGCCAATAATAGCATTTCCACCCGCTCTTAAAGGACCGGGATTATACCTAAAGCTGATCATTTCCGGTATGCCTGCATGCTTTTCTAAAAAATCAATGTGGGTTATATCATCTAAATTAATAATCGCACCCATCTCTTTGGCCTTAACAAATTCTTCCGGGGGAGTATTATTTGACGTAAACATAATATCCTCACCAACCAAACCAACCTTTTCGGCTAAGATTAGTTCGGGAAGGGAGCTACAGTCTGCTCCAAAGCCCTCTTCTTTTAATATTTTTAAAATATAGGGGTTAGGAGTAGCCTTAACCGCAAAATATTCTTTAAAGTTCGGTGCCCAATTAAAAGCAGCAGTTAGTTTCCGGGCATTTTCTCTAATTGCCTTTTCATCATAAATATGAAAAGGGGTACCATATTTCGCAACAATATCTTCTAAGTGTTCTTTCGTAAAAGGTAATTTTTTTTCTGCCACCAGAAATCCTCCTTTATCATTTTGAGAAGTAAAAATGCATCTAACAATACTTATACGAAAATAAAAAAACGGTTACGAGCACGTAAACCGTATAAGGACAAAAAGGAAGTTCTTTTCCTTTCTTATTAGGTAATAGCGCTCCACCCCTTTTTAAAGGGTGACAGTTCTATAGTTATTCACTATAGCCCCAGTAAAAACTATGACCAAAAGTCTTTACTTCGGCGAATATCCCTTTCAGTAACCCTCATCACTTGGTCAGCTCAAGATACATACTATTGATACTCGCACCTCTACATTTATTATTCAATTTTCATCTAATTATGCCATCAACAGCCAAAGCTGTCAAGACTTTATTTAATTAACTATATTGTTATAAGGTTCTATCTAAACTAAAACATTTCAGCCTTTCCTTACATATTATAAAGT
>JBMNUR010000143.1:0-7410 GCA_050946395.1 Peptococcales bacterium | reverse complement strand
GAATGATTTTTTCATCGTCTACGTAAATTTCCAAGGCATCTTTTTCATCGATACCTAAGGTTCTTCGTAACTCGATAGGAATAACCACTCTGCCTAGTTCATCTACTTTACGTACGATACCAGTTGATTTCACGTTTACCCCCCTCTTTCCTACAATTTTCGACAACCCTCATCTAGATGATACCAGTAATTCCATTAAAAGTCAAGGTTTTTTCCTAATATTTTGAAGAAAATTAATAATACTGGTATTTTTCACCAGGAAATGTGACAAAATCGGCAATTGTTGACATTTACAAATGTGTTAATTATACTAAGTGGTAAGTAATTTAATAATGGTTAAAGTTATGAAGGATTGAGTAACTATCAAGTAACAGAACCAGAGAGTGGGGTATGGTGGAAACCCATACTGATGAAAGATAGCGAAGATGGATCTGGAACTGCCAAGCCGCGTAGCTCCCGTTAAAGAGCTGTCCTTTCCTAGGTAATATTCGGAAAGATGCTGAGATTTTTGTCCGTAAGGCAAAAATGAAGCAGGGTGGTAACACAAGAGCTTCTTGTCCCTGTATTGGGATAAGGGGCTTTTTTATTAAAGGTCGCCGCTATAACAAGGAGGTTATATAAATGAGTGAAAAGAGAACATTTTACATTACAACACCTATTTATTATCCTAGTGCCAATTTACATATCGGGCATGCTTTGACCACTGTAATGGCTGATACCATGTCCCGTTATAAAAGGCAAAAAGGCTATGATGTTTGGTTTTTAACCGGATCTGATGAGCATGGGCAAAAAATTGAACGGACAGCCAAGGCTCAAGGTGTGGAGCCAAAAGATTATGTGGACAATATTGTGGCTGGCTTTAAGCGGCTCTGGTCAAGGCTTGAAATTTCCAATAACGATTTTATTCGAACTACCGATGACCTTCATAAAAAGGTTGTCCAGGACATTTTCAAAAAGATTTATGAAAAAGGTGATATTTATAAATCAGAATATGAAGGTCGCTACTGTACTCCTTGCGAAACCTTTTTTACAGAAAGGCAGTTAGTTGAAGGAAACTGTCCAGATTGTGGTCGTCCTGTAGAAATAATTAAAGAAGAAAGTTATTTCTTTAAGATGTCAAAATACCAAGATCAACTTTTAGAGTACATTGAGAAAAATCCTGAGTTCATACAACCGGTTTCCCGCCGCAATGAAATGGTTAATTTTATCAAACAGGGGCTGGAAGATTTATGTGTTTCCCGGACTACCTTTGATTGGGGTATACCTGTACCCATTAATGAAAAACATGTTATTTATGTGTGGTTTGATGCATTAACAAATTATATTTCCGCTTTGGGTTATGGCACAGAGAATGATGAACTTTACCAAAAGTTTTGGCCTGCTGATATCCACTTAGTAGGTAAAGATATTGTGCGTTTCCATACTGTAATTTGGCCCACTATTTTAATGGCTGCCGGGCTTCCCTTACCTAAAAAAGTCTATGGTCATGGCTGGCTGTTACTAGAGAGCGGTAAAATGTCCAAATCTAAAGGTAATGTAGTAGACCCTAATGTTTTAATTGATAAGTATGGGGTGGATGCAATTCGTTACTTTTTATTGAGGGAGATTCCAGCAGGTTCTGATGGATATTATTCCGAGGAAGCTCTTATTCACAGGTGTAATACCGATCTGGCTAATGATTTTGGTAATCTGATAAGTCGAACTGTGGCCATGGTTGATAAATATTTTAACGGAGTTATTCCTGATGGTAATGTATCTGGGGAATTTGATGCAGAGCTAAGAAGTTTAGCGGCTCAAATACCCAATGAAGTAGAAGGATATTTTGAAAATATGGATTTCGCCAATGCTCTTGCTGCTATTTGGAAATTAATTAGTAGGGCTAACAAATATATTGATGAAACCATGCCTTGGGTTTTGGCTAAAAACGAGGAGGAAAAAGGTAGGCTAGGCACAGTTCTTTATAACCTTTTGGAAGCTATTCGCATTAGCACTACCCTTATGGTACCGGCTATGCCTCAGACACCGGCTAAAGTAGGGGAACAAATAGGGTATGACTTTTCAAAGGCAAGTTTTGATGATGCCAAAACTTGGGGACTTCTTAAGCCTGGTTCAAAGGTAAATAAAAAAGAGGCAATATTCCCGAGAATTGACCCTAAAGTACTGGAATTGGAAAAAACAAACATAACAGAAAAGGTGGAGAACAAGATGGAAGAAAAAGGATTTATAATGGAACCCTTAAAAGAGGAAATTACTATTGATGATTTTAGTAAACTTGATTTACGTGTTGCAGAAGTAGTAGCTTGCGAAAAGGTAGAAAATACCGATAAGCTCTTGAAGTTGGAATTAAAACTCGGTGAAGAAACCAGGACTATCGTTTCTGGTATTGCCAAACATTATGACCCTCTGGAATTAGTTGGTAAAAAGATTATTTTAGTAGCTAATTTAAAACCTGCTAAGCTTAGAGGGATTATGTCCCAAGGGATGCTATTAGCGGCATCTAATGGTGATGTTTTGGAAGTATTGACTGTAGATAAAGATCTACCGGCTGGCAGTAGAGTTAAGTAAGGGGATAAAAATGTTATTTGATACACATGCCCATTTAGATGATAGAAAGTTTCAAGGAGAGACAGATGAGGTAATTGCCAGAGCGAAAGAAAATGGTGTAAGTTTGATTGTCAATGTCGGTTATAACCTACGGCATGCCCGGCAATCTATTGCTCTGGCAGAAAAATATGATTTTTTATATGCATCTGTAGGCCTTCATCCCCATGATGCCCAAGATGCTAATGATGCTCTTTGGCAGGAAATTACTAAGCTTGCCGCCCACCCCAAGGTAGTAGCTTTAGGGGAAATGGGTTTAGATTATTACTGGGATAATTCGCCCCGAGATGTGCAAAAAGAGGTATTTCGGCACCAGATTAGAATGGCCAGGGAATTAAAACTACCCATCATCATTCACGACCGGGATGCTCACCAGGATGTTTTAACAATTGTCCGAGAAGAGAAGGCTTATGAAGTAGGCGGAGTTTTTCATGCTTATTCCGGTAGTTGGGAAATGGCTAAGGAAGTGATGGATTTAGGTTTTTATATTTCTATTGGTGGGCCTGTTACATTTAAAAATGCCCGCAAAATTATTGAGGTGGCTGAAAAAATTCCCCTTACCTCACTTCTCATCGAAACAGATTGCCCCTATCTTACCCCCCATCCCTATCGGGGTCAAAGAAATGAACCAGGTTATGTTCGTTTAGTAGCGGAAAAAATAGCCGAAATAAAAAATATAAGTTATGATGAAGTAGCTTTAGCTACCAAAGAAAATGGGATGAAACTTTTCGGTATTGACTAGAATTACTTACCCCTTTATCCGATGACTACCATCCGTAAGACTCCCACTTCTATTAAGGAAAGGAGAAACACCTCTTTTTGGGGTTTCATTTTGGGCAGATAAGGAATGTCATCATCGAATGGGAGATAACGGCTGCTACGTCCCTGGACAAGGTGAATTGCCCCTAAGGGCAAGAGAAGGTGCCCTGGGGCATAAGTTCTTCTAAGCTTCAGTTGGAGTAGTATTCCTCTGAGGCAAGCTCCATCTGAAGCTAAGAATCACTTTAACTGTCACACTAACCCTATTATTTGCTTAAAATATTGTAAGGTTAGTGTAAATAATGTGGTTTTAGAATAAAGGGGAGAGCAAATGAGAAATTTAGTGTTACTTGTTTTATTAACATCGGTAATGCTATATTCCGAACAGACACAATGGGAAACATCAGATATAAATGTGGAGGATATTAAGTTATTACACTATGTAATTATGGATGAAGGAGTAGAAAGGGATTTTTACTCCTTCAATTCAGATGTGGATAAAATTTTGCAAGAAGAAAACATTAGATTTGGTGAGCAAGATTTTTACAGTATTCGATATGAAGATGGTACTTATTATATTAAGATTTTCCGTCGGCATGTGGAAGAGGAAGGAAAGAAGATGCGGATAAAAGAAGTCATAGTTGTAGAAGGTAAAGATGATATAAGTGCAGTAAAAAGGGCCGTAGAAGCTGAAATTATTACCACAAGTGGTATGGGCATATCCGAAGCGACTCTTAAGAAAATAGAAGGTGCCAACAAGCGTTCCGGTATTGTGATTCTCACTGACCCTGATTATCCTGGTGAACGGATACGCAGTATAGTTAGTCAGCGGGTAGGAAATTGTAAACAGGCTTACTTGACCAAAAAACAAGCCAGATGCCCGGCAACAGGGAAAATTGGTGTAGAATATGCCAGTCCCGAAGCTATAAGAGAAGCACTTCTTAGGGCTAAAGTTGAACAAAATACCTCAGAAGACCTCTATAGCATAGAGGATTTGTATACTTGGGGTTTAACAGGCTCAATCTTTGGGAGAAGACGTCGAGCCCAATTGGGAGAAATTTTGGGTATTGGTAATACTAATGCTAAGCAGTTTTTAAAAAGGCTCAATTCCTTTGGGATACCGAGGGAGGAAATCCAAAAAGCTTTAATGAAATTAGAAGGGCCTGATCAAAAATGAGCTTAAAAGATGTTTTAGCCAAACATAATTTTAAATTTAAAAAAAAGTTTGGGCAAAATTTTATTAGCGATCCGGGAATATTGAAGAAAATTGTCGAGACCGGTAAGATTACCCAAGAAGATGTTGTGGTAGAAATTGGACCTGGTGCCGGTACCTTAACTAAAGCTATTGCCCGAGAGGCGGGGCAGGTAATAGCCATTGAAATTGATCAGGATTTAATTCCTATTTTGGAGGAAAATTTAGCGGAGTTTACGAATATAAGAATAATAGCAGGGGATGCTTTAAATATAAATCTGGATCAGTTGGTGAATGAGGTCATTGGTGAGCCAAGGCCCTATAAAATAATCGCTAATCTCCCTTATTATATTACAACACCATTAGTGATGCATTTTTTAGAAAGTGGCTTTAATATAGAGCGGATCGTTATTATGGTCCAAAAAGAGGTGGCCGAGCGGTTTGTTGCCCAGCCGGGTACTAAGGATTATGGAGCACTGACTGTGAGCATTAATTTTTATACTAAACCAAGCATAGCTTTTAATGTTTCTCGTAATGTCTTTATTCCTAGGCCAGATGTTGATTCTGCTGTGGTAGATTTACAAGTTCGTGAGGTGCCGCCTTATGAATTAAATGATATTGGCATATTAAGAAAAATAGTTAGGGTAGCTTTTAATCAACGCCGCAAAACCTTAAATAATGCTTTAAAGACCTTAAATATTGAAAAAGATCGTATTTTTCAAATACTTAAAGATGCTGACATTGATCCCCAGCGACGGGGAGAAACTTTGACCTTGGAGGAGTTTGTAAGGGTAGCCAATAGGTTGCCATAATCAGCTAAGAAGGGGGAAAAACCATGCAGTTTTTCAGTCCTTCCCTTGGTAAGGTATCTATCGAACAAGTTTTTGAGGATATAAATAGGTTTGTTCATCAAAATCCCACGGAAAAGTATAAAATTATTGTGGGTACTGATTCCATGACCAAAACCGATACTATTTTTGTGTCAGCTATAGTTATTCACCGACTAGGGCGAGGTGCTCGTTATTACTATCGTAAAGAACCACGGCGGCATATTGAAAGTTTACGTCAACGGATATTTTATGAAACAGCCTTAAGTTTAGAGATTACTACATATTTGAAAGAGTTTTTAGCAACCAGCGGTCTTTTAGAGAAAGTGAACTTGGAAGTTCATGTGGATATTGGGAATAATGGGCAAACCAGGGACCTTATCCGGGAAATTGTAGGTATGGTCACAGGTTCAGGTTTAGTGGCCAAAATAAAGCCAAATTCTTTTGGTGCTTCTAAAGTAGCCGACCGGCATACTAAGTAAACCGTAGGTCTAAGGTTAAGGTTTAGGTTGAGATTAAGATCCTCCTTCGCTAGATTGTAGAGAACGGTGACCCTACCGTTTTGGGTTATGGATTCTTTATTGTTCGATTGTAAGAGCGAACGACTCTGTCCGTCAGCCCTTGCTAAATCTATATAAAGAGCTAACGGTATACGCCGTTGGCTCTTTTTTCATGACTACCCAAAAATTGTGGGATGAAATTATCCACACTCCTGTTTATAATTGAAGTTGTCAGTTTCCGCCGAAATGTGGGGAAAGAAGGAGGTAATACAATGAATTATAAAAAGATATTGGCCGGTATAATTTTGGGTTTTATGCTGGTACCAATTTTAGCTGTTCCAATTATGGCCATGAACTATATCGTTGTACCGGGTGATACTTTGTTTAAAATTGGACAAAAATTTGGGGTATCACATCAAGCTATTAGCAAGGAGAATGGACTTAAGAGCTCCATTATTACTCCCGGCATGAACTTAAACATACCCCAAAAACCCGATGCAGGTAATTTATATACAGTTAAAGCCGGAGATACATTATTTCTTTTGGCAAAAAAGTTCGGAGTTTCCGTGGATGCAATTAAAAGAGCTAGTGGTATTAACGGTAACACCATTATGATTGGTCAGAAATTACGTATTCCTGTGAATTCTCAAGTGACCTCTGCCCGGGGTCAAAGGGGAAATAACTTTACTCAGGAAGAAATAGAACTAATGGCCAAAGCAGTTTATGGTGAAGCACGAGGTGAATCCTATACAGGTCAAGTAGCTATTGCGGCGGTTATTATAAATCGTTTAAATAGCTCGGAATTCCCCAATGATATAAAGGGAGTAATTTTTCAGCCCTGGGCTTTTACCGCTGTTCATGATGGACAGTTTTGGTTAAATCCAGATGCTACTGCAATGCGGGCTGTAAGAGATGCAATCAATGGTCATGACCCCACTGGTGGTGCATTATACTATTGGAATCCTCAAACAGCTACTAATAAGTGGATTTGGTCAAGGCCGATTATTAAAACGATTGGCAAACATGTATTTGCAAAATAACCCAAGACAAATTTTAAAAAACCCCTAGTACTTTAACATTTTTCGTTGAAGGACTAGGGGTTGTTTAGTAACGTCTATGGTCAATAGTCGATTGTCGATGGCCAATAGGTTATGCCCTATAAATGTCATTAATATGAAAAAGTCGCTATTCTGTCATCGCGAGGAGCGATAGCGACGTGGTGATCCCGGTTGTGAAGATAATCAAGTAATGGCGGGATTACTTCGCTAACGCTCGTAATGACAAGGAACATTTCGTTTATCGTGGTGCGGATAGCGCATGAAAATTGCGGGCCGTTAGGCGAAGCAATCTATTTCCCCGAAGATCGCCACGCTACGCTCGTGATGCTTTATCCTTTCCAACTTTTTAGATCCCCAGTTCCCTCACATAATTATCTAGCAAATCAAATTTTCTTTCAGGATGATACCCTAAATAATAAATGCCCTTATCTTCTCGCGAAGGGGGTACTCCTTTAAGATGACATATGGCTTCT
>JBMNUR010000142.1:0-7588 GCA_050946395.1 Peptococcales bacterium | reverse complement strand
CATCTTCCCAGATGAGAAAGCGGATCTGCTTTCTTGATTTATGGCAGAACGCAAATACCGATCCACGGTATACCGCATCAGAGTCATACATCATCGCCAATGCCGACAAGCTGTCTATTCCATAGCGACCACTGGTTGTTCCCGGCATGATGTACAACTGTCTTGATGCGAAGGTTGAAAGGATTTGGGCTTCAAAAGATTCATCAGTGTGAACAGACATGGTCAACCGCCTTTTGAGCAAAGCGAATCGCTTTGTCGGATTTCGTCGTATACGGCATCATCGCTATATCGATGAGCAGTCTGAAGCGAATGCGCTCAAATTCGATTGATGTCCGGGACGGGGTTTTCAGTCTCACCCTCTCTTGGTCTGACACTTCAACTGCAATGAACTTCCTGCTCTCTTTCCACAGCTCATCAAGGCTTTCATCGGATGCATCATCGCAGATCGCTGCACCGCAAGCGGAAAGATCACGGAGAACCGGCATCAGCTTTTGGCCGTAGAGCTCCAGAACCCGTTTCAGGTAATACACTTTGATCTTGTTGGCTCGACAGAACTGGCCCATGCTCATATCACCAGGCCTGCTATAGTAATCGTTGATGAGTTTTCTGGTAGCTTCAGGTATCTTTCCCATGCTCCCCCTCCATACCAGGGAGCATAGGGCACTTTGCTTACCTAGAATATACGTATTGGTGTGAAGCTCACATCTGATTTGTTTGTTTGGCGCTATTGAGCGGACTCCACCGATACCCTTCACTGTGGTCACTTACGTAACGGAGAAATGGTCACTTACGTAACGGAGAAATTGTTTTCATCGTAATGATGTAATAGACTAGTCCTAAGGTAACTAGAATGAAAAACACACATTATTCTTACATTGAAGAATACTATCATCGACAGAGAGTCGAACACAACACAGATGCACCAATTGATCAGTATTTCCTTTCACGATGTTCAGAGAACATTGAGGAGTTTATTGAGTGGTGTCAAGTTTCTGTTGATACGGAGGAGCGTTATGAGGTTTTTGACGTGATTATATTCTTTAATAGAGTTGCGAAACACCTTGATCTTAAAAACCACCATATACAATTAATTGATTGCACGGAAAAGTTTATCGAGAAAACCAAGGGAGATGGCGCAGGTCATCTTGCAAGTCAAGTCTTAGTGTCTTTTTGCCATGAGAAATTGGAAAATTTTCACATGGTCTTAAACGAGGTGTTTGATAATTTTATAAACCGACCTCATTGCAGTTGGATGCTAATAACACAATTCTATGAAAAATATGACGATTCGATTTCATGTTTCATTGAAAAGATTCTCACATCTGGAAATAGAAATACCAAGATAATTTCTGCGATGTATTATGTAAAAATACACATTAAGAAGAACTCGGAATTTGAACGATTCAAATCAATTCTATCATTGCTATTTAATCAGTATCAAGAATGCACAACTATTGGCGATAAATCCGATCTGTTTTGCTTGATATTACATTTTTCTTCTCAATTGGGAGAGAGCAGGATTGAAGAGACTTTGGTACATGAGTTGAATAGCTCCATAATAATTAAACCAGATTTTGGACATGGAATTGTTATGTATTTATACATCAACCGATGTATCTGTAAGAATCAGATAATAGATTGTGTACGAAGTATTGAAGTTGATATCTTAAAAAAGATCATCTATGAAACGAAAATAAACTGTCATCCTTTAGATTGTCTTGTTAATGCAATAATCAGTGAAAACCTGATAGGAGGATCGTACATCCTGCTTTCCTTACTTTCCAACAATCCTCAATTTGATTTTCGTGAATTTCATACATGTTTTAGGTTGATACATGAGAGCAACTTGACATGGACGTTTATTTCTTTGTTGTTGTTTTATCCAAATTTTCCCATCTATAAAGATAATATTATAGAATTACTATCTGATAGCGACACTACCCGAGTAACTATCGAAAAAGAGTTGGTGTCTAAATATAAAGATAAGCATTATTTGCTATTGGCTAGACGATTTGTTTATGTCTTGTTTCCGACTCATATTAAGTCACTGTGTAGTGTATTGTTATTTCTCTGGCAATCGGCGAATGAATATACCAGTGTTAGAGCTGGGATTAAATCCCTATTTGAGCAATGGATATTAATACCCTTTCCTACGAAGTATAATTCTTGGAGAAATGCAGAGAATGAAAACATCGAGTCCAAAAAGCCAGATTCCGAACAGTTTCTATCCGAACTGGATCTCTATTCAACTCATTTCGAGGAATCAATCAATTCATGCCAAGAATTGAAGGAAATTCAACCATCTCTACAACACCGTTCAATGAAATGGTTGTATGACACAGAGATGAATAGCAAAATAATAGAGATGTCAAAACAATACTCAATATTTCATATGCTAGCAACGGAAAGCAAGGTTCTATTTGCAGACTCAACGCTATTCATGGATTTTGAGACTATTGTTGGACACCAACGCCAGTTCTCCCCTCCTTCAAGGATGACAAAATATGAACATTCTTTCGATATTCCTAGAAGTATGATTTGGAAGAATCCTCTCTTGCATTTTGAAATTTGGTTGCTTACGAAGGAAGATGAAGCATGAAGATAATAATTAGGGAATTTGTCGGTTCTTTGAAAGAGAGGGATGAGCTTGATAGAATAATCCCCGATCTCCTGTCCACAATGGGTTTACATGTATTTACAAAACCACAGAAACCGGGACACAGGCAATACGGTGTCGATGTTGGAGCTTTCGGTGTTATGCCAAACGACCCGGAAGCCAAAGAAAAAGTTTACCTCTTCTCAATAAAAGGAGGAAATCTAAACAGACAGAACTGGGATTCGGGAAAGAATAGTTTGCGTCCCGAGCTAAATGAAATAATTGACACCTACATACGTACGATGCTACCTAAGCAATATAAAGAGTATGATATTGTCATCTGCCCTACTTTTGGCGGTCAAGTTGGTGAAGATGTCAGACCCAACTTATCAGCATATACGGAATATACGGAACAAAAATCAAATGTAGAGTTTCATGAATGGAATGGTGAAGTAATAAGTGATTACATCATGAACTATTTGTTGAATGACCGGCTTTTGGCTTCCAACCTGAGAGCTAATTTCAATAAGACTCTAGCAATGATTCAAACTCCGGAAATTTCCTTATCATACTTCAATCAAATCATTGATGCGAATGTTAACCATCCAACAATGAAAATGATGTTATGGATACTATATGTATGGTCAAGAAATGAAGACCATTTTGAAGTTGCATTTCAGGGAACAGAAAGGGTCATTTTAAATCGTTGGAAAACGATAGTTAAGAACAAAAAGGAAGGGGAAAAAGAGATTGAATTATTTAACGAGTTGTTGGAATTATTCTTTCAAGTAAGCGAATCATATTTTTTGAAGTATGCAGAGCACGCCAATCTACCATATGTGTTATCTTCTGCAATCAAATCGAATTCATACGTGGATATCAATTTACAGCTATTTGCGTTGTTGGGAAAGCTTTCTTCCATTGTTCTTTGGTGCAAATGGCGACAGGCAAGAGGAGAAGAGGTATTTGAATATACGGGAGTAATAAAATCTCTGATTGATAACAACCCTGTACTAACGACTCCTCTCGTGGAATCCCAGATTGTTAGCTTCTTGCTTGCAACTTTTGCTATTCTTCTGGATACCAAAGACTCAGCAATAGAATATATAGAAAAAGTCTTTAATGGAATCTGCACCTGTTTTTTCATAAAAAAAAATTATTTGACATATGATCGACCATACTTTGCATTGCTCAAGCATTCAGCAGAAAACTCTTCAGATTATATGAAAGACAGTTTTAGTGCAGATGTATTTATCCCCTACATCGTATATCTGTTAGATCATTTCAATGAGAAAGGGCTAATTCAAGATATCAATGAAGCAGTCTTGAAATTGATGCCAAAAGAAACTCAATATCAATTGCCAATATCAACAATTTCAGAGAAAGAAGAATTATATTTCTCTTCTCGGGAAGAATTTTCACAGGGTTTGACTTCCTGTCTATTTGATAGAAAGAGAACAATCTCAGAGAATGTTAATCTCATGAATACATACATACGAGAGCACATTTTTCTTTCCAACAGTAAAACCATTGAAAATGATTTCGCTCCGTTGTTTATTTCTGCAAGCAGACAATCAGAAATGCCATTGCCAGTACAAATTGTTGCTTATTGGATTGATTATTGTAATGGGGAAAAAGTAAATATTTGACTATAGGGATATGAGGTGAGTATGAGACAACGAGCGGAAGCATACCTGAGAAGTGCATTGAATAATCCAGACGCTTCTTTTCGGGATGGCCAATGGGAGAGCATTGAACAGCTTTTACAGAGAAGGCGGGTTCTTGTCGTACAGCGCACTGGCTGGGGGAAAAGCATGGTCTATTTCCTCGCTACACGACTATTGCGCGACCGGGGTGCAGGTCCGACGCTTCTGATATCTCCCTTGCTGTCACTCATGCGGAATCAGCTCGAAGCTACTCAACGAATTGGCATAACAGCCCGCACCATCAACAGTACCAACGCCGAAGAATGGGAACAGATCAAGAGCGAGTTGACGTCGAATCAGGTGGATATCCTTTTAATCTCACCGGAACGATTGGGCAATGATGATTTTCATAGAAATATTCTGGCGAATATAGCCAACAATATTGAGCTGTTTGTTATCGATGAAGCCCATTGTATATCTGACTGGGGACATGATTTCAGACCGGATTATCGTCGGATAGTGCGCGTTCTTCAGGCTATTCCATCCAATGTTCCTGTTTTGGCGACCACAGCAACGGCAAATGACCGGGTTGTAACTGATATCACATCACAGCTTGGTGAGGATATCATTCTCCTGAGAGGGTCATTGGTTCGCAAAAGCCTTAAACTCCAGAACATCAACATGCCCAGCCCAGCTGTCCGGATGGCATGGTTGGCGCAAACCATTCCAACACTCCCCGGAAGCGGAATCATTTATGTGCTCACCAAGCGCGATACCGAACAGGTGGCTGAATGGCTCAGGAGCAATGGCATTGATGCCAAAGCGTATCATGCAGACCTAGACAGCTCAGTCAGAGAGAATCTGGAACAACAACTTCTGAATAATGAACTGAAAGTGCTGGTGTCGACTGTCGCTCTCGGAATGGGGTTTGATAAACCGGATCTTGGTTTTGTCATCCATTTTCAACGACCGGCATCAGTGGTTCATTATTATCAGCAGGTTGGTCGAGCGGGTCGCGCTGTCGATGAAGCGTATGGCATTCTGCTCTGCGGCGAGGAGGATGATCATATTGCCGATTACTTCATACGAAATGCGTTTCCGCCTCAGCAGCATATTTCCGAAATTCTCAGAGTGTTGAATGAATCCAACGACGGACTTTCCGTTAAAGATATTCAACGTACTTTAAATCTGAGACAGAGCCAGATCGATAAAACCATTAAATTTCTGACTGTCGAATCTCCATCGCCTATCACCAAGATTGATTCAAAATGGTTGATCACGGCAACTGCTGCTACATATCAGGTAAATCAGACATATATAGATGAAATTATAGAAATACGACGGATAGAGCAACAGCAAATGCGTGAATATATGGGACACACTGGCTGTCTGATGGCCTTTTTGCAGAAAGCTTTGGACGATCCGGCTCCAACAGCCTGCGGTCAGTGCAGAAATTGCAACCCCGAACTCCTGCTGGATGAAACCTATGACAACAATCTGGCCATTCAAGCCGGCCTGTTCCTCCGCAGAAACCATCAGAAGCTTCTACCGAGAAAACAATGGCCCGCCTCAGATATGTTTACTCAATCACCATTGAGTGGATCACGAATTCCTCAGGAACAACGGGCAGAGGAGGGCCGTGCATTGAGTCTTTGGCGCGATGCTGGATGGGGGCAGCTTGTAGCGCAGGGTAAATATAAAACCAATCGATTCGCCGACGAACTGGTAGAAGCTTGTGTAGAAATGCTACGGTCATGGTCCCCAGATCCGGCACCCCAATGGGTAACCTGCATCCCATCACTGAACAACCCTCAGCTGGTGCCCGATTTTGCAGCGAGGCTGGCAGAGGCGCTTGGATTGCCCTTTGTGCCATGCATTGAGAAAGTGCGTGCCAACAAGCAGCAGAAATACATGGAAAACAGCTATCAGCAGGCTAAAAATCTGGATGGCGTATTTACTATAAACCTGAAACCCGAAAACGATACGCCATGTCTGTTAGTCGATGACATAATCGATTCCGGGTGGACGTTCACCGTGGCGTCGGCCCTATTGCGTCAAAAGGGTTGTTCCGCTGTATATCCAATGGCGTTGGCCTTGAACTCGACAGGGATGGACTGATATGAACAGTGTGTTAACAGAAGATACAAAAGCGATCATCCTGCTCTATGGTGTGTTTGGGAAAGACTGCTTGGAAAAGCCTCTGTCGTTGACAGAATACTCATCGCTTGTCCGCTGGCTCATGAAGGTGAACATGCGTCCCGGCGATCTCCTACAGAAAGACCTCATTCATGAAGCCACCATGGGCACTGGTATCGCTCAGAAACGCTTTGAATCACTGCTTGGTCGCGGTGTCCAGCTTGGTTTCGCTGTAGAAGAATGGCAACGCAATGGCATCTGGATCATCAGTCGAAGCGATGCCGATTATCCGGCCCGCTATAAAAAGCACCTTAAACACAATTCACCACCATTATTGTTCGGTGTTGGAAATCGTTCCCTGCTAAAGGGTGGCGGACTCGGAATTGTCGGTTCTCGAAATGTAAATCAGGCAGGTGAATTATTCACCCGTCACGTCGCAGAGCTCTGTGCATATAACAACATGCCGGTGGTTTCGGGAGGAGCCCGAGGTGTCGATCAAATTTCCATGACCACAGCTCTTGAAGCCGGGGGTATCTCCATAGGAATTCTCGCTGAAAACCTTCTGAAGAAAAGTGTCGAACGAAGCGCGCGTCAAGCTATCGCCGATGGACGTCTGTTGCTACTCTCCCCCTACCATCCAAATGCCCGCTTCACCGTAGGGACCGCCATGGGGAGGAACAAGCTAATCTATGCCATGTCGGATTACAGTCTGGTGGTCAGTGCAGAGTACAGAAAAGGCGGTACTTGGGCTGGAGCAGAAGAAGAGCTCAAACGGGAAAACTCATTGCCCGTCTTCGTTCGGACTGGAGATGATGTGCCTCAGGGAAACAAAAAACTGCTGAATCTGGGTGCACTAGCGTGGCCGGATTCGATTGACCGCACCAACATTAGACAGCAATTGCATCACGTAGCCGTTGAGGCACAGGATAACCGATTTAAAGAGAATCCGGGTCTTTTTGATTTTTAAATAACCGAAAGTATCCTTTTACAATCTTGCGAAGATATTGGTGAGTTTAAATTCCAAAAGTTAATGTACCGTTATATGGAATTGTGTTAGACTCTCCCTAAGCTATGAATATTAACCTGTAACTTTCAGTTTTTAGGTATCCCTACCCGACTAGAGGATCGTCAATCTCGATGTTCAGGTCGGTGCACAGCTTCCTGATATTCTTGGTGAATTGCGATAATCGCCATTGTCCGTTGATCTTAT
>JBMNUR010000141.1:0-7610 GCA_050946395.1 Peptococcales bacterium | reverse complement strand
CTTTAGTTTTAGGTCCGATAGCACAAAACTTAACATTGGTTAATTTTCTAATATCTATTTTTAGATTGGTCAATTGTCTAAAAAAGGCTTTTACAGCATTGACACTTGTAAAGATTATCCAATCATACCTATGAGCATTATAAAGGGCATCTTCGAGAGGCTTATTATCCAATGGTTCAACAATTTCTATGGTCGGATATTCCCAAGCTTCCCCACCTAATTCTTCTATTTTTTCCGAAAGACTGGAGGCTTGTTCACGTGAACGTGTAACTAGGACTCTCTTTCCAAATAGGGGTTTATTTTCAAACCATTTTAATTTCTCTCTTAATTTGACTACATCACCTACAATAATTATTGCCGGTGATTTTAAACCTGCCTTTTTAACTTCCTCAACAATATTTTCTAAAGTTCCGATAACTACCTCTTGTTCAGGTCGTGTTCCCCACCGTATCAAGGCAATGGGTGTATTTTGGGGTTTGCCATGTGCTGTTAACTGTCCGACAATTTTCTCTAAATTTCCTACTCCCATTAAAAAGATAAGAGTTCCCGGATCTTGACCAAGCCTTTGCCAATTAATATTTGTCTCATCTTTAGTTGGATCCTCATGTCCGGTAATAATAGTTAATGTAGACGTAAAGTCTCGGTGGGTTACCGGGATTCCGGCATAGGCAGGTACTGAAATTGCAGATGTAATCCCCGGAACAATCTCAAAGGGAATCCCAGCTTCTAGTAAAACCTCAGCTTCTTCCCCGCCTCGACCAAAAACAAAAGGGTCCCCCCCTTTTAAGCGGGCAATGATCTGGCCTTTCGAGGCCTCTTCTACTAAAACACGATTGATTTCATCTTGAGTTAAAGTGTGCCTATCAGGTGATTTACCAACATAAATTAAACGGGCTGTTGATTTTTTATAGGTTAAAAGCCGGGGATTGGCTAATCGATCATAAACGATTACATCAGCTACCTTAATACACTCCAACCCTTTTATGGTTATTAGCTTCACATCACCAGGACCTGCACCAATTAGAAATACTTTTCCCTTACTCATATATCTATCTCCTGCCTTATTTTATTTAATATTTCATCGGCACCTCGTTGCTTTAAAATATCCGCTAATTTAATACCTAATTCTTCCGGATAAGATGATTCACCAGATAAATTTTCCCTGATAATTATTTTACCGTCTAAACTACCAACCATAGCAGTAAGTTTTAAACTATTATTTTTAATTTCTCCAATAGCACCTATGGGAATTTGGCAACCGCCTTCTAAAGATTTTAATAAGGCTCTTTCCGCTCTAATAGATAATTCCGAAGCGTAGTCATTTGCTTCTCGTACTATATTTATTATTTCTGTATCATTATCACGGGTTTCAATTCCAATGGAGCCTTGCCCTACAGCTGGTAGACATATATCATAATTTAATTTTTCTGTGATTTTGTCTTCCCAACCGAGCCTTTCCACACCAGCCGCCGCTAAAATAATTGCGTCATAATCCTCAGTAGTCAATCGATTTAATCTTGTATTTAAATTTCCTCTTAGGTCAATTATTTTCAGGTCAGGACGCACATTTAAAAGTTGTGATTTTCTTCGGAGACTACTTGTACCGATTGAGGCACCTTCGGGAAGTAGTTGAAAATTACAATTGTTTTTTGAGATTAGCACATCTCTTGGGTCATGTCGCTTAGTAATTGCCGCAATTTTTAAGCCGTCAGGTACCACGGTGGGCAGGTCCTTCATGCTATGAACGGCAAAATCTACCTCACCATTTAATATTGCAATTTCCAATTCCTTAGTAAAAAGGCCCTTGTCACCAATCTTGGCAAGGGCCACATCCAATATTTTGTCACCTTTAGTTTTCATAGGAATTATTTCAAATTTATAATGGGGCCATTTTTCTTGTAAAATATTCACCACATGTTTGGTTTGCCACATAGCCAATTGACTTTGACGGGAGCCAACCTTAATAGTTCTATTCATTTAGGGCCTCCTTATTTTGGGGATTATTATCTAAACCAAAGAGTGTCTGAATTGCTTCGGCATAGATTGGACCATTATCTTTATGAGCTTGTTTTTTTAAATTAGTAATAGGAGCATGTAGTAACTGATTAATTATTGTGTTTGCTAAAGAACTTACAACTCTTTTTTCTTTTTCAGAGAGATGGCTTAACCTGCGTAAAGCCCGTTCCAACTCTTTAGTCTTTATATATTCACCTTGCTTTTTTAATGCAGTAATAGTTGGTATAACCACTAAAGTATCCAACCATTGAAAGAATTTTTCTAGTTCCTGGTTTATTATTAGCTCTGCTTTTAAAGCCTCTTTTTTTCTATCCTTTATATTTTTTTCTACGACATTTTGTAAATCATCTACATCATATAGAGACACATTATTTAATGTACATACATCTGGATTAATATCCCTTGGTACAGCAATATCAATAAATAAAATAGGCTTATTTTGTCGATCTTTAAGATGTGGTGCCAAATCATCGGCTTGTACGATATATTTAGGAGCGGCTGTGCAACTTATCACAATGTCAGCCTCAAAGAGGTGTTTAGTAAAATCATCTAAACGAATAGCCTTACCACCAAATTCTTGAGCCAATATTTTAGCTCTATCAAAAGTACGGTTAGCAACAATAACAGTACTTACCCCATTAGCAACAAGGTGGCGTGCTGTTAACTCACTTGTTTCTCCGGCACCCAAAATTAACACCGAGCAAATATTCAGTTCACCAAATATTTGTTTTGCTAGTTCTACAGCAGCAGAGCTAATAGAAACTGCTTGTCTATCTATTAAAGTTTCGGTACGTACTCTCTTTCCTAAAGTAATGGCCTTTTGAAAAAGAGTATTTAAAACATTATTTGATAACTTAAATTCCAAAGCATAATTATAAGCATCTTGCACCTGTCCTAGAATTTGAGTTTCACCTAAAATCATGGAATCTAAACCGGCAGAAACGCGAAATAAGTGATGTACCGCATCCTGACATTCTTTAATATAAGTGTATTTTTCCAATATTTCTACTGAACAATGACCATATTCTGCTACAAAATTAATTAAGGAATTTCTACCTAAGTTAACATCTTTAGTGGCTATATAAAATTCCGTTCTGTTACAAGTGGATAAAACAACTGATCCTTTGATACCAGGTAGATTTTGTAATTGGGAAGCTTTGGCTTTTAATTGCGGTTTGGACATTGCTAGTTTTTCTCTTATTTCAACAGGAGCAGTTTTATGATTTAATCCTAGTAAGATAATAAACATGTTTTCACCCTTTCCTTAGCTTCCTTTATATTACCTTTTTGAATTAGTTCTATAATATCCATCCGCACAATTTCCCTAAAGAACTTACTTCTGCTTTTCTCATCTTGTATTTTTTCTTTAGCTATTTCTCTAGCCTCGGCAAGAATTTCAATAAAAAGAGCATATTCCGGGCCATAGATTTTTTCCAAATCTCTCTTTATTTTATAAGCTAAGGCAGGACTTTTTCCGTTGGTAGAAACCGCAATAGTTAGATCACCTTGTTTAAAAGAAGAATTAACAATAAAAGAACTTTCTTCAAGACTATCCACTACATTTACTAGTATATCATTGTTATGACAGAAACTCGCTATTTCGTGATTGGTTGCTCTATTATTGGTAGCTGCAATTACTAAAAAACATTTTTTTAATAATTCAAAGTTTAATTCAGTTTCAATCCAATTTACTTTTTGGGCGGTGACTAATTCTTGAACCTTTTGGGAAATTTGAGGACTAATTATCCAGACTGAGGCACCGGCCTCTAATAAAGTATTTATTTTACGCTGGGCAACGTTGCCCCCACCTACTACCATACACGTTTTATTTGTAAGATTTAAGGAAACATGGTAAGTAAAACCCATTTTAAAATTTCCTTTCATTTATATAATCAGCTAGTTTCATTAGGTTTGTTTTCATTGGACCTTTCGGTAAAAAAGATAATTGATTTTTAGCTTTTGCAATAAACTTCTGAGAGATATCTAAGGATTTTTCTAAACCATTACTTTTTCTAACAATATCAATGGCTTCTACTAATTGCTCTTCTTTAGTTACAAATCGATTATTAATTAGATCCCGAAGCCGAGAACTGTCCTTTCCTGAACAATTTAAGGCATAAATTGTTGGTAAAGTAATTATTCCTTGAGCTAGATCACTTCCGGCTGGTTTACCAATTATATCGCTGTTACCGGCAATATCTAGTACATCATCTTTTATTTGAAAAGCCATACCTAAATTATAACCATATCTATATAGAGCATTTACTCCCTCAATAGGTGCATTTGTAGCTATGGCACCTATTTTACAACTAGCAGCGATTAACAATGCTGTTTTTCTTTTAATTCGGTAGAAATAATCTTTAATTGTTTGGTTGGTATTAAAAACAGTTAGTAGTTGTTGGATTTCTCCCTGGCACATTTCTACACTTATTTTAGCCAGTAAGTTGGCAATTTCTTTGTTTTTATCCGGTTTAATTAATTTGATAGCATGTGCAAGTAGATAATCACCACAATGCAAAGAAAACTTATTCCCTTGAAGCACTCTAATTGTAGGTTGCCCCCTACGCAAATCAGCTTTATCGATAACATCATCATGTACTAAAGATGCCATGTGTATAAGCTCAACCGCTGCAGCAAATGGAATCAAATCTGTAGTACCTTTGGGATTAAAAACTTTCCCTGAGAGCAATACAAAAGCTGGTCTAATTCTTTTTCCACCAGCTTTTAATATATGTTGGGAACTATTTCTTAATTCTGAATGTGAAAAATTGACATACTCAGTTAGAAATTTTTCTACATTTTCTAATTCGGTTTTTATTTCATTAAACATTAAGGTTTTTTTCATGATTTCACCTACTAGGAACTTTAAGAGTTTCGCTTAATTTTCGGCAGCTACTGAAAGAAAAATATCTTCCTGAATAATGTTTTTAAAGAGATTCTTATATAGGTCTTGTGCAAATAAATTAAAATTATCTTTAATATCTCCAGGAGGCATTAAATTAATAGCCTCTTGAACTATGGACCAAAATTTAATAGCTTCCGAATTATTAAGGTTTAATTTATATACTCCTAAAAGACCACCTAATCCAAATCCATATCTTTTAATAATTTTAATCCAATAATTATTAAAACCGCTGACATTGGCATTTAGCATTAAAATTAAGCTTGCAAATTCACCATACCAACTAATATTAATATCTTCTATAGATATTTTATTTTGTAAATAATCTACCCATTTAATGTTTAAGTTAGAGATATAATCTACATAATAATCTAGAAACTCAATACAATCTTCGGCACATAAAACTTCATAAAATCGGCTATATAATAAATCTCCAACTAAAATTGGTAATTGAACTTGCTTTGTAAAGTAATTGTCTGAACAATCTTCAGGTATTTGGTTGTGAATTTCAGTAGATAAGTAGATAATTTGACTAGCCACAGCAAGAGTTCGATTCTTTTTAGTTATTCCTTTTGGTCCTTGAGCGGCTAGCAAAGCTAAAAGAGGATAAAAAGTCATATCTAATTTTGAAAAATTAGTATCGAGAATATCAGTACTCATTCCGGATTTAATTCTAATATGTTTATAAATACGAGCTAAAATCAGTGACATTTCTAAATCTATGTTCCGAATATTAATATTCATAAGAGCCACCTTGCTTTCTTAATAACTAATTAATAATTCCTGCCAATATTTAAAAATCCTGCAAAAAAAATTCCTATCCATAGAAACTAATTTTATCACAATTGTATTAAAAAAAATAGCCTTACAACTCTTAAACCATTGCAAGACTACTTATTAGCTTTTCTTTTTAGTTGTATAAGTTAATTTACTACTATTTAATGATTATAAATTTAACCCGTTTAAAATATCCCGTAATTCTTTCAACTCTTCTTTTGTTAGGGTAATACCTTTACCCATTTTTTCATGTTCGGGAGCCCAATCTCTTAAATCATATTTTGGTGTCTTTTGGTTCCAACTTATAAGATTTAACTCCTTAGTCCAACCCTTTGGAGATTCCGAAAGTTGCCCAATCTGCTCAATAATTTCATACTTTATTTCTACCATTCATATGCCTCCTAAAGTAATTGCTTCAACTATATTGTAACCTGTTAATTATATAAATTCCATTTTTATTATTAGAAAAATAAATTCCATTTTAAAGCCAATGAAAGCCTTCCAAAATATTAGGAGTTCAACTAAAGTTAATTTTTGTTGGGAAGGATTTAATACGGTTTATATTGAATGTTTCATAGAACTTTAAAAGGGAGTCGGTCAATATGATTTTTGAGTTTAAGTCTAAAATTCTTCCTGTTTTACATGGTGATTATATGGATAAAATTCCTTGGTAGTTACAATAATAAAACCCTAAGCAAATTTGCTTAGGGCTCGTCTTGATTATATTCAAAAATATAGTAAATATATTTATTACTACCTTACTTAATACTTTATTTTGATTTTAGCTTTTTTGTTAGCATTTGTGTTAGTAACAAGCCGTTTTTCCTAACTAACCTAACCATTGCATTCCCTTTAAAATAAATGGTCGGAGCGACATGATTTGAACATGCGACCTCTAGTAACTTTACTAATTATTTTGCAAAACACTACTGTGCTGATATTCAAAATCACATAAATCCCCAATAGGGGTTTTAGTTTTATTAAGCGCAAAATACCCAGAAACCAACATTTTGGCACACCTGTTTCAATCCCCTCAAGGGGCTTTAGTTTTTTTTAATAAAGGCACACCTTGTAAACGTTTAAAAATTAATATTTATATCGTGTTTTGCGAGAAGCCCTAAATATGTATGATTTAATACCTTAGAAAAGGCAGAAATATGAATGAGCTTTTTAATATAATCCTTTGTTGTCAAGTAGGTTTCCGAGAGATTCGAGAGTTTTAGGCACACCCGAGCCTCTCGGAGGTATTTTAATTAATACCGTCTAAACCGCACATGCTTGAAACTTCTTTGTAATATGGTAAGATCATCCTTCTTATTTTCCACCACATCTCGAGAAGTAGTTGAATATACCGGGAAAATACCTTTCAACTTACAATATTCGACTATATTGTAGGTTAAGCCAAAGTCTCCTTGTACTAAAACTATATCTCCGGCATTAGCCTCATTTTCAATCCAATCTTTAAATAATGTAAAAATACTACTAATATTTTCTAATTCCGGGGAAATATTTGACCATTGGTATTGTAAATCTTTCGGCAGATAAATAAATTTATCAATACCGAAATTTTTTTGTGCGTCTTCTATTTGAGTATCAGTTAGAGTATGGGAAAATAATAATAGCATCTTTTTGTGATGATTGGAGTTCATTTTTTTATTCTCCTCGAATTATTATTCAATGCAATAAAGCTGTAATTTTTATCCACCCACATACTTCCATTACTGGACCATTGAGACTTACTGTTCTACTAATAGGAAAATTGTTTCCTTTTCCTGATTTTCTTTCTATAATCCATTTTTTCAAATCATCGTTGTTAAATATAGTGGCGATTGTATTTTCAAAAATTGTTTTTCCAGAACCTATTCTTATTATTGCAGATTCATTTTCATTAATACCATTAAGCTCGGCTGACAAT
>JBMNUR010000140.1:0-7617 GCA_050946395.1 Peptococcales bacterium | reverse complement strand
ATAATAATTGGCCCAACTATAGCTAAACAGGCATTAATTTTAAAAGCTGTTTCAACTTTATTAAAATAAAGCATTAAAAAGGCTGCTGATAGCTCAATAAGACCGGAGATAATTCTTAATACTCCCATTCCCAAAACTATTTTTAGCATACTTTTGCCACCTAAATAATAGTCTTTATAATTAATATTCAAAAAATAACATTTTAGTATTTAAGCTAACTTAAAATTGTTGGAAAAGTCCAGAGAAATTTAAAAGCATATCGGTCTTCATCTTGAATATATTTAAACATATAACCTAACTGGTCATAGCTAGCTACCTTTTAATTCGCCAATTAGACGGAGTTGATTATATGTGGGGTGAAGGTCTTTTAATTTCATTGATATTAATTGGCATTTTAGGAAGGTCGAGTTTGTTGGCAACATCTGCATGTATATTGCTAGTGCTAAAACTTACCCGCTTGCAGCATTATTTTCCTTTAATTGAACGGAGAGGTTTAGAAGTAGGGTTGCTTTTTTTACTTTTATCAGTATTAGTACCATTTGCTGGCGACCAAATTAATGTCCGTGATATATTAAAAGGTATTCTAAGCTGGAAAGGTATCATGTGTGCTTTAGGTGGTGCGTTGGCAACCTATATGAACGGAGCCGGGTTACATATGTTAAAAATTCAACCTGAACTGATGAGTGGCTTAGTTGTTGGCTCAATTATCGGTATTGTAGTTTTCAAAGGAATTCCAGTAGGACCATTGATGGCCGCCGGTTTAGCAGCCGCTTTTATTAGAATTATTGAAATGTTTTCAAACTAATTTAAACTAGGAGAAGATAAAAGAAGATCGAGATTAATCTAATTCTTAATCTACCCTTGCGGAATCTTAGTCTAGCAAGTGAAATTTAAAAAACGGTGCACCGTTTTTTTTTCTTTTTAAGGGGCATAATATTTTAGCTGAGAAATTTAAGGGGTGATTATTTTGAAAGGAAAAGGTTTTACATTAGCTTCATTAGCCGGGGTTCCTTTAATAATGGTTTTGGGCAACTCCATGCTCATTCCGGTTCTTCCGGAAATGAAGTCAGCTTTAAATATATCCCAGTTTCAAGTAAGCTTAGTAATTACCTTATTCTCCATTCCGGCAGGACTAGTTATTCCTTTTGCCGGGTTTCTTTCTGATCGAATCAGTAGAAAAGTGATTATTGTTCCATCTTTGATTTTATACGGATTAGGTGGTGTGGTAGCACTTATAGGAATTTTAATTTTTAACAACTCTTATTATATAATTATGGCGGGTAGAATATTACAGGGCATAGGGGCTGCAGGTACCGCTCCAATTGCTATGGCTCTTTCCAGTGATATTTTTGGAGGGAAAGAGAGAAGCAAAGCTTTAGGAGTTTTGGAAGCTTCCAATGGTATGGGAAAAGTTGTTAGTCCTATTTTTGGCTCCCTAGTGGGTATGATTGCATGGTATGCAACTTTTTTTGTTTTCCCTATTCTTTGTATCCCAACTGCCTTAGCAGTTTGGTTTTTTGTTAAAGATCCTACCACCAATAAAAAAGGTCAATCGGTGAAGGAATATTTAGGGTCACTTAAGAAAATTTTTAAAGGAAAAGGATTTCATTTACTTAGCGCTTTTTTTGCTGGTTCAGTAGCTCTTTTTACGCTTTTTGGTACTCTTTTTTATTTATCAGATTATTTGGAAACAAAATATGGTTTGGATGGTGTGATAAAGGGGTTGGTTTTGGCTATTCCTGTTTTGGCTATTTCTACTACATCTCTAACTACAGGGATTGTTACCCAAGGGAGAACAAGTAGTTATAAGTTATTAGTTATTGCCGGCTTGACTTTATTAGGGATATCAAATTTTGTCATACCATTTTTTATTAATAATACTTATATTTTTATTACGGCACTAGTTATCGGCGGAATCGGGGGTGGTTTAGTTTTAACCAGCTTAAATACCATAATAACCAGCACTGTAGCCATGGAAGAAAGGGGTATGATTACATCTCTCTATGGTGCCGTTAGATTTTTTGGTGTAGCAATTGGGCCACCCATATTTGGGATACTTATGGAAAAAAGCAATTTGTTAACCTTTGGTACTACGGGAGGGTTGGCAATTATATCGGCCTTATTAGCTTTCTTTTTTATTAAAAGAAGTTTTTATTTGGGCCAAGAGAAAAGTAGTAAGCCGGAAAAAAATAAAGCTAAGTCTTTAGGTAAAAGTATTTTTGAAACTCTAACTTTGAAAAATACTCTTGGGAAAGTTTTAGTCAAACCGGCTTTAAAGCCCAAGCAACTAGAAAAGACTAAAGAAAAAAAGGAAATTGCTCAAGCTGAATTTGCTGGAACAAAAAAAGAGGAAATGCTCCAAGCGGAATTTGCCGGCACAAAAGAGAAATAAATTCATTAATTAGTCTATACGTCTACTTGTCTTATTACCCAATTTAGCCTAAAATATTTCTAAGATAATGGTAAGTAGGTGAAGGAGTTTTTTAAAATGCGAATTGTAGTTATTGATGGAATGGGTGGAGGAATGGGTGCCCAATTAGTTCAGGGCTTGGTCAGGGAGTTAGGTGAAAAGGTAGAAATTTGGGCTCTAGGAACAAATGCTATTGCCACCGCTGCCATGGTTAAGGCTGGAGCATCAAAAGGTGCTACTGGGGAAAATGCAATTAGAGTGAGTGCTAAAATGGCTCAGATAGTTATGGGTCCCCTGGGTATTATTGTTCCTAATGCTTTAATGGGAGAAATAACCCCTGAAATTGCTGAAATAGTATCTAATCTTAATTGCCGAAAAATATTATTACCCGTTAATCAACCTCATGTAGAATTAGTAGGTTTTCAAAGTGGGCCTCTTAATGAATTGATTAAGGAAGCAGTAAAGTTAGTGAGAGATTCCCTTTGTTAGATTGTAGGGGCGGACGACTCGGTCCGCCTTTTGTATACTTTTAAACAATATATAAACAATAGTTTATTCAGCCTGTTGACAAAGTTATTCAAAACAAAATCCATATAATTTTATCATTAGTAAAACTTGGCTTTTGCTTAGCTTTAAGCTAAAGCCATAGTTGCACTTATGCCACCTAAAATTTTTTCTTTCATTTAGGCTAAGTGAAGCATTTGGTGAGTTTAGATAAAAAGAACGCAGACGGCTGAAGACCAGAATTAGCAACTGTTTGAACCGAAGGTGAGTTTTGCTAATTCCTGAAGCCGTTGAGTTCATTCACAATAAAGTTGTCTGAGCCAGCGTAACGTTGATAAATATGGAGTTTGTCTACATTCTGTATAAACAATAGTTTATTATCTGCCTGTTATTAAGTTAATTAAGAATGTAACCACTTTTTCTATGACTTTGGCAGGGCTGGGCAAAGGCACTTCAAGTACTGCAAGTAAACTATAGATAAAGGCGAAGCCTAAAAAAAGAAGGAACACGATTAGCTCTTTCCAGTATTTACGATAAATGAGGCCTGGCGCTTCAAATGCAATTATCCCGCCAAAAACCACCAGTAAAAGGAAAACGTTCATTTCTTCCAGCTCCTAAGAATTTAAAGTACTTATAATGTATTATTTTATACGTCCGTGTGCCTGAAAGGCCCGTGGTTGAAAACTAGTCACCTTCTTTCGGCAATCCTCTGATTTTACAAATGATTAGTGAAAGTATAGGAATAAGAATTTGAAAAGGAAAAGAAAAGTAGGTAATAATGCTTTCACTAAAATGTTTGTATTCAAAGATATTTTCAAACTGAATAATAGTAGTACAAGTTAACAAAATACCAATCGGTAATACCAAGGGTAAATAAGTACGAAGTTTCAGAACCTGAGCCAAGCCTAATGTGGTAGTATAATATAAAATAGCGACTATCATAAACCCCATGGCCAAGAAGTTTAAAGAAACTATTATCTCTACGCGAGTAAAATTTTCACCAAGGCTTATTAACCGGACTGCCTGGTAAGAGGCATAGTTGGAGATAGCTTTAGTTACTCCTAACATACCTGTATTTCGCACCGCAACTAAAATTAAAATTATAGCTCCTCCTATAAGCCCAAATATTAGAGAAATCCGAGCTCTTTTTACTTCCTGTAAATCCTTGTTGACAAAAGCAAGAATCATCAAAAAAGCGATACTTTCACCAAAAGGAAAGGTTGCTGTATAAAAGCTGATTTTCAGAAACTCTATTACGGGTATATCAAATATAGGTAAAAATCGGTTCAACTCCATCTGAGGAATACCTAAAATAATACTCAAAGATATCAATATAATGGTAAAAGGTAATAAAATCTGATTACAACGGGCAATTACTTCAATTCCATTTCTAACGGCAGAAGCACAAATTAATGTCATAAGACTAATTAAAACAATTACAGGAGTCTCTGTAAAAATTAAGCCTTTTAAAAAGTCGCCGAAAAGTCGTAATGTTAATGTTGCCAGTACAAAAAAGTAGAATATATAGGCTAAGGAAATAAGTTTTCCTAAAAATGGTCCATAGATCAAATCATTAAATTCTACTAAAGTTTTTCCGGGAAATTTAACGTTTAAAGTTGTAAACATATAGGCAACTAAAATTCCTCCTATTAGGCCCAATATTATCGCCAGCCAATCCGCATGTCTAGCTCCGGAGGCAGGGGTTCTCAAAATTGTCGCACCTACACTAAAAGACATAACTAAAAAAATAACTTGCCCTTGTGATATTCGCCCCCCTTCTAATTTCATGTTATTTCACCTGCTACTTCCTCTTTGTTACTTTTGGTTCTTGCAAGTATTAGGGTCACTAGTGGAATTAAAAATTGAAAAGGTAAAGCATAAAGAGGATAGATATTATTATTCCAAAGTATATTTTCGAAAACTGATTCAAAGATAGTGATACTAAGCACAGTTAAACTAACACCGATAGGTAAGACTAAAGGTAAATAAGAACGCAGTCCTAAAAGTTGGGCAGTTCCCAGTGTTATAGCATAATAAAAGACAGCTACTTTTATAAAGCCCACGGAAAACATAGAAAAAATATAGAGTATTTCCAATCTGGTAAAAATTTCACCGACATTTATAAGTTCAACTGCCTCAAGAGCCGAATAAACACTTAGTTCCATAGTAGCTCCCAGGACTGCCACATTTCGGGCTGAGGCAATAAGGAGAACTATGCCCGGAAGGATAATTCCGGATAAAGCAAACTTTTTCATTGATTTTAAATTGTGTTTATTAAGATAGGCAATTACCATAAGAAAAACCACAGTTTCCCCAAACGGAAAGGTGGCAGCCTTAAAACTTACTTTTAGCATATTTTTAAAAGGAAAATGGATAGGTAAAAGATTATTTAAATCCATTTGCGGATGAAGAAAAATTGTTAAAATTAGATAGGAAAATAGAGTAATTGGGACAAGCAGTAGGCTACATCTGGTAATAACTTCTATCCCGTTACGGACAGCAGAGGCCGAGATTAAAACCGTTGAACCAATAAGTACTACTGCCGGGGTTTCTTGATAAATAGTAATTGTTAAAAAGTCACTAAAATTTCTTAACACAAGAGCAGTGACTATAGAAAAATAGCTTAAATATAAAATTGAAACTATTTTCCCCAAAAATTTCCCGTATATAAAATCATTAATTTCCATTAGTGTTTTATTAGGAAACTTTTTGGCTAAGGAGAAAAAAATATAAGCAAAGAAAACTCCCCCCACTAGACCGATTAACACAGCAAGCCAGCTATTTTGATCGACACCAACCCCGGGGCTAATAATAACAGAGGATCCAAAAGTAACTCCCATAATGAGAAAAATTAAATGTATGTTATCTATTCTTCCTCCTTCCAACTGCATAGGATTACCTCCATTAGTGATTAGTAAGTTTATAGTCTACTGTCTATGGTTAAAATTCTCGGGTCAAGGAACGACACGGGGGTTGTTTCCTACTGTTCCACTTTCCACTCATCACTATTTATTTTGCGGTATGGCTGGCTTTGAGATCATTCCGGATCTGCGTAATTTAGCCTTAACTAAAACTTCTACTTCCAGTTCGGGAAAAAAGTCATCCCAATTTTCTGCTATTTGTTCTTGCCAGAGAGTGGGGTATTTTCTGTAAAAAGCCTCACCAAATGCAAATACATCAGTATTCAATTCTTGGGCTTTTTTTATAGCGGTCAGTACTTCCTGCCGAATTGCTTCTGCTTTCTTCTTCTCTAGACTGCTCCAGGCCTCGGGTAATGTTAAATCCACTGTGCATTCTTGTTGACCTAAGTTCCCTTCTTCAGTAATTTCAACAGTAATTTTTAAGTTGTTATTTACGATAGAAGGGATAATTTTACTTTTTGCATGGTTTATTTCCAAAGCTATCTGAAATTCTTTTTCGCAGGGGACTGTTATTATACCGCCTTTTACTTCTCCTAAGACCCAAAGTAAACCGCGGCTTTCTTTGCGATTAAATTTTCCTACCATTTTATCTTTTTTAAAAATAGCTGTACCTACTAATTCCATAGACTTGTTTTTCTCTTCCCCTTTAGTTTTAATTAAAGAACAGTAAGGAGCAGATGTAGGACTCATTAGTCTTTCCAGGAAACCTTGGACATCCATAATAGCAGTTTCAGAAATTGGGCCTGTTTCCTCAATTAATTTTTCCAGATACCGACCGGTTACGGGATCGAGAACGGTCTGAACACCAATTAATTCTTCCGCGGATTCTTCAGATACTAGTATCCAAACATTTCTTCTATGTTCAGGGTCTCTAACAAAAAAATCAAAAGAGGATAAAATTCCTTCCTGAGCTATTTCTTCGCTAAAAAGCAGAATAGGGTTATGAGCAAAATATACTTTTCTGTCAGACTCAAAAAGAAAGTTTCGAGCGGCATCAAAGGCAGTTTTTCCTTCGACTACAAGTTTTTCTGAAGGCTTACCACCTCCACCTCCACCACCGGGTGTGTTAACATTTTGGGGTAGTATAATTTCTACAATCATTTTCACTTTACTTTCCCCTTGGCCTTTATCAATTCCCACGCAAGTTGCGATTGCCAATCTATCTAATTCTCTCCTGTCCCAACAGGCGGTGGTACACATAGATAGTATGATAATTGATATTAAAAATAGCTTTTTACTATTAGACATGTGAACACCTCTTTTTTAGTAAAACAGTGAAAATTTATTTAACCATGGATAAACACGTATAAAATAGTCGATAGACGATAGGTTATCATTTTGTCATGTTACAAAAGATTATCTGTTATGTCGTCGCGACTTCTTTCATGGTAATTTTCATGTGCTATCCGCACCACCATAAACGAAATGTTTCTTGTCATTACGAGCGTTAGCGAAGTAATCCCGCTTTTTACGCGATTATCTCCACACAACCGAGATCGCCACGTCGCTATCGCTCCTCGCGATGACATAATAGCGACTTCTTTCATAGCAATGATGACAGGGAAATTTGTTTACTATTTAATTTTAAGTTATTTTTTCCGTGTTAATTTGTGTACTCGCAGGGCCCATGGTTATTTAAAACTCGTTCACACGCTCACTTGTAAGATATAGTTAAAAATACTTATCAAAATTACAGTTTTTAAATACGAACATTACTTTTTTGAGAATAACCTTAAAGGTTTTTCTAACAAGCTTTTCTTTTTTCTATATAATTTAGTTAGG
>JBMNUR010000139.1:0-7617 GCA_050946395.1 Peptococcales bacterium | reverse complement strand
ATTTTAGTACAGATTAGTGGCCCCGTTTTGTGTGTTTTATAGGGTCGAACAGATTTTCAGTTTTTGGAGTATTATTTGGAAGGGCAAGAAATATCCTTGCGTTTCAAAAAAGATGACCAAAAATTTACCTAATCTGGAATTACTTTGCATTATTATTGCATCCTCAAAGGAAAAAGAGTATTTTTGTCGAATATTCGAATAAAAGACTTTAATGATGAACTGTTTCTAACTTTGGAAAAACATATGTAAAACTGTGGAGAATAAGCATAAATATTCCAATGAACGGAGATTTATGATTTTCTGATTAGGAGTTTTGAAATGAAAGATAAGAGTAGGAAGTATTATAGAGTAATTTCTTATTGGGTTTTGCTAATATCAATAGCATTACTATTCATATTAGGAACTGTAAATGTTTTCTCAAATGATTTTGACAATTCTAAAACGATTGTTTTCTTAGGTAATGAAAGGGTTGCTCCCTTTGTTTACAATGAAAAAGGAACAGCCAGAGGCGTAGTAGTCGATATTGCTAAAGAGCTAGGTAAAAAAATTGGCTACAATCTTGAAGTGAGGGCGATTAATTGGGATGAAGCTCAAAATATGGTGCTACTAGGAGAAGGGGATGCACTACTTCATATAAACTCAAATCCTGAGCGAGAAAAAGCATATGATTTTTCGGATGAATTACTGAAATCTGAATTTTCCATATTCATAAAAAGCGGTAATACAAGCATCGAAAGCGTGGATGACTTAAAAAACAAGACAGTTGGAGTTGAGAACGGAGGCTACCCATTTGAACTATTGCAGAAATACGATGGAATAAAAACTGAGCTAATTGCTGATTGGAAAGCAGGATTCCACAAGGTTGCAGCCGGTGAAATAGATGCGATTGTTGTTGATAGGTGGATTGGCGAATACA
Organism: Peptococcales bacterium; assembly: GCA_050946395.1. Classification (GTDB taxonomy): domain Bacteria; phylum Bacillota; class Peptococcia; order Peptococcales; family BICA1-8; genus JBMNUR01. The sequence continues at coordinate 6,701 of JBMNUR010000139.1, read as the reverse complement.
CATTAGCTCATAGTAGAATAAAAGGTATACATATTTTAGATGAGCCTATTGAAACACAGTATTCACGAATAGCAGTAAAAAAAGGCAATAAAGAGCTGCTTCTCTTGATAAATAGCGCTCTAAAAGAAATGAACGAAGATGGAACAATTGCTAATATACTCAGTAATTGGAAAGGGAAAAGAGTAATCTATTTTACAGAAGAACGTTTAAAGAGCACTTTAGTATATTCAGTGATAATAATTCTGGCTATTTTTTTGCTAGTTTCCCAGTATTGGGTTATTAGATTTCGAAAATTGAGTAAAAAACTAGAAGCTGATGTTAAGCAAAGAACTCAAGAGTTGCATGATGCAAATGAATTGCTTCGAAAAGCTAATGTGGAATTAAAAAAACTATGATGGTGGATGAACTTACTGCTATTGCTAATCGAAGATTTTTTGATGTTGCTTTTAAAAATATATGGAAAATAAGTATGAGAGAAAGACAACCTTTAGCATTAATTATGATAGACATAGATAATTTTAAACTCTTTAACGACACATACGGACATTTGTCTGGAGATCAATGCCTAAGAAGGGTTGCTTTGGCAATAAAAAGTGTTATTAGAAGATCGGGAGATTTAGTGGCACGCTTTGGTGGCGAGGAATTTATAGTTGTGTTGTTCAATACTACAGAAGAGGGTGCGGCAGTCGTTGCTGAAAATATCCGAAAGAAAGTAGAAAGCTTAGAAATTGAAAATGCGTCAATAGGTTCGCTATTAACAGTTAGCTTAGGTGTAGCAGCGGTAATTCCTATTGATAGTATGTGCCCTGATGAACTAATCGATGCGGCAGATCGAGCATTATATCAAGCTAAAAGAAACGGACGGAATCAAATCGTAAGACAGAGTACTTTACAAACTTAGTACTTATCAGATCCATAAAGGCCTTAAATAGAGCACGCTCTTGCGGGTGTGCTTTTTGTATGTAAAAAGTGCCTGTTGGATCATTTATAGTATCGCATTATTTTTAATTATGGAACTTTCTTACGTGAATGTAGCTTTGCAGAGCTGATTAGTATACTGTTTAAAACCAAATAGATTATCGTAATCTTATAACCTTGCAGGGATATAGGGTAAATAAAAAAAGATCATAATTTAAATTAAACAAAAAGCGATAGCTAAAGATCCGATTTGCCTGTTACTACCATGGAAAAAGTTCCCTGCTTAATAAGTACTGGGATAAACTAAAGATTCTCTGGAAACACACCGGCTCCAAGGAGGAATTAAGACTAAAAATGTGGAATATTGTTCTCTGGTAGATTTTTCTTATATTACCATTTGGTGAAGTAGATGGATGGTTATTCTTTTTGATATACAGTAATGTATATTACAAAATTATTTGAACTATTGCGATAAAATAGAACACGCAGAAAAAACTAAATTTTTGGCTGGGGGAATGAAAGTGGGAAAATTACAAACTGCAAGACATGGTGTTACTTTGTGGAAACGCGATAAGGCTTATCCGGGGTTTACAATGTTTGCTCCATTAATATCTTCCAGAAAACAGTTAATAGACGGAAAGACAAGTAGAGTTTACTTAATTGATATGAACGGACGAATAGTTCATTTTTGGGATGTCCCAGGGATGGTTAGAATGCATGCTGAACTGCTTGAAAACGGAAATATTCTTTGTGGTTTAAAAGATGTAAATTTACCTAGCAGGCATTTGACATTTAGTTCACATGCTATTTTAGAATTAGATTGGGACAGTAACGTGGTATGGAAATATGATGATGATTTGTTGGAATGTCATGATCGTTGTAGAATGAGAAACGGTAATACACTAATCATGAAATATGAACCATTGGAACCAGAATTACAGGCAAAAATAAAAGGAGGGGAACCTGGCACTGAAGCAGTGGACCCCCTTGATAATAAAGTTTCCATTACTACTGAGAAAAAAAATGGTCAAATACATACCTTAAAGTTAGAAGAAATTACCCCTGAGGGTGAAATAGTATGGAGCATGAAATTATCGGATGCCTTAGATCCGGAACTTGATATTATTATTCCTTATGGTGAGCGGGAATTATGGCCTGGTTTAAATGCTATTGAAGAGATGCCAGATGGTAATATTATAGCAACATCCTTCAATTTAAGTACGATCTTTATTTTTGATAAGCAAACAAAAACTGTTAAATGGAGATTTGGAAATGCCAATGGCCCAGGGAAAACAAAATTATCTTTTCCCCATGATCCTACAGTTCTCGATAATGGTAATATCCTGGTTTTTGATAATGGGCGTTACTTTTCATCACTCCCAGATGGTACTAAAAACATCTTACCACCCGATTTTAGTAGAATATTAGAAATAGATCCAAGTACAAATGAGGTTGTCTGGGATTATAAAGAGGATAATCCAGTGGACTTTTATTCATCTTTTATAAGTAGTGCTAGAAGGTTACAAAATGGAAACACTTTGATTTGTGAAGGTGCAACAGGGAGATTTTTCGAAGTTACACAAAGAGGGGAGAAAGTGTGGGAATACGTATCACCATTTTATACAAGAGTAAATAATAGGTTTGGTAATACAAATAATGTTTTTCGTTGTATGAGATATGATATTAACTATCCCGGTATAAAAGGTAAAGTATTTGATGATTCCAAAACAGACCATATTAATCGACTTTTTGGTCCAAATGCATATGACGTTTAAATAAACACATGGAATTATTTGAAATGAGGGGTTTTAGATGAAAAAGAGGGAAGCTTATTTTTATCTGGGTCTAATGGTTGCCTGCTTAATCTATTTATACTCTACAGTATCTTCGCTTCCATTAGGAACAATTAAATCCCCAGGACCGGGATTTGTTCCACTCCTTATTGGTAGTGGTGCTTTTGTCCTTTCAGCCTTTTTATTTGCAGCTTCTTTAAAAAGTATTACTGTTAATGCTAAAACGTCAACAGTAGATAAGGCTAAAGAAAATAGCAACAATATTCTAATGACTGATTCATTTAAAAAGATAATGCTTTTTATAGTAATAATGGTGATCTATATCTATCTTTTTGATATGGTCAACTTCTTTATAAATACCTTTGTAATGATGGTTTTATTAGCTAAGCTTTTTAGTCTGGAAGGATGGATAAAGCCAATTTTAATGAGTGGCGGATTTGTAGGCAGTGTTTATATAATATTTACGAAATTATTCAAGATCTACTTTTAAAAAAGGGTTGATAATGTGGGCGCGTTTAACAATTTGATGGATGGCTTTTTACTAGCAGGCACACCTGAAGGATTACTTTATTGTTTGATTGGTGTTACGATAGGAACTATGGTTGGAGTATTACCAGGCCTTGGTCCTGTAGGAGCAATGGCCCTTTTATTTCCCATAAGCCTAAAAGTGGGGCCTATGTATGGCATTATTATGCTAACGGGTATATACTTTGGAGCAATGTATGGAGGCTCAACAACCTCTATATTAATCAATGTGCCTGGAGAAGCATGTTCGGTTGTAACTTGTATTGATGGGAATCAGATGGCTAAGAAAGGAAGAGCTGGTGCGGCGTTAGCTGTTTGTGCCATAGGTTCTTGGGTGGCTGGAACTGCAGGCATTGTTTTGATAACATTGTTTGCTCCTCCGCTGGCAAGAATAGCATTGACTCTAGGGCCTCAGGAGTTTTTTTCCATAATGTTATTTGGTTTAATTGTTTTAAGTAGTGCAACGGGAGGCTCTCCCTTAAAATCGTTATTGGCAGTCTTATTAGGTATGATGTTTGGTACTGTAGGCTTAGATGTGTTGACAGGTGCTAATAGATTTACTTTTGGATTTTTTCAGCTTAGTAAAGGAATTCAAACTGTTTCTTTAGTAATGGGATTGTTTGGTTTCTCTGAAGTATTATCGGCCTTAATCAAGCCTTATGATATAAAAGATGCTATTAAAGTTCGCTTTAAGGATCTATACCCTAAGAAAGAAGAGCTTAAGAGATCTGTAATGCCCATAATAAGGGGAACGTTATGCGGATTACCCATTGGGTTGCTACCTGGATCCAGTACTTTAGTTGCCACTTTGTTATCCTATCGTACTGAAAAATTCTTTGCTAAGGATCCAAGTCGTTTTGGCAAAGGCGCAATTGAGGGAGTAGCAGGACCTGAATCTGCTAACAATGCCGCCGCGACAGCAGGAATGATTCCTTTATTGGCTTTGGGCCTTCCCTTTTCGCCAATCACAGCCATTCTTATGGGTGCCTTTATGGTACATGGAGTTATTCCAGGACCATTTTTGATAACTCAACATTCAGGTTTGTTTTGGGCTGTTGTAGCGAGTTTCTATATAGGGAATGTTATGTTGTTAATATTGAACTTTCCGTTAGTTGGGATATTTGCTTCTTTGACCAAGGTTCGTTGTAGTATTCTTATGCCAATTGTAGCCGGTATGGTTATAATTGGGGTTTATGCTTTAGATAGCAATAGTTTTGACTTATGGATTGCTTTAATATTTGGCATTCTAGCTTATATTATGAAAGAATTAGTGGATTTTCCCTTAGTACCAATAATAATTGGCTATATACTAGGGCCTATGGTGGAAAAAAGCTTTAGACAGGCTATGGTATTATCAGAGGGCAGTTTATTCGCAATTATGCAAAGACCAATAAGTGCAGTTTTTCTAAGTGCAGCCTTTCTTATTTTAGTAATTGGTTTGGTTAGGTATTTTTTAAGGATAACTAAAGGAAACGCTATGGTTAGTGAGAACAGTGAGTTGTAAAAATAACAGAGGAGGGGAACGGAGATCAATTAAAGAGTAATTCTATATAATTGAAAAGCAAGTAGGAATTTTGGATTATCTATATTATGAATTGGTGAAGTTGTTTGTGAAATGAATAAATTAAGATTATTGGAGGTGCTTCAATGTTTAAAAAAAGAAATTTAATGATAGCGGTATGTATAGTTATGTGTTTGGGTCTATTGGTAGTAGGATGTTCAACAGCTAATAAAGAACCAGAAAGTTCAAAAGAGGCTAGTTGGCCTGAAAAACCTGTGGAAATTATTATTCCGGTACCAGCAGGTGCAGACATCGATAGTTTAACCCGCATAATAGGGGAGGAATTAAGAAAAGAATTTGGACAACCCTTTTTTGTTACAAATATGCCTGGTGGTGCGTTAACAATAGGAACTGAAAAAGTTGCGAAAAGTGCTCCTGATGGGTATACATTATTGGCTACTCCTTTAGGTGGGATTACAATGCAACCTCAGTATCGAGAACTTCCATATAAATATACCGATCTTGAACCAATCTCTCTTCTGTCAATAGGAGCAGACGTATTATATACTAAGGCAGGTAAGTTTAAAGATTTAGAGGATTTGGTATCCTACATTAAAGAAAACCCGGGTAAAGTTAAGTATGGCGTTGCAGCAGTTGGAGCACTGGCACATATTTCCACAGAAGATTTGCTGGTAAAAATTGGGGGAGAGGGCAATCCCGTTGGTTTTGAAGGTGATGCAGACTGTTTAATGGCTTTATTGGGAGGACACATCGATTTTGCATTTATCGGTGGTACTGCATATGAGTATGTAAAATCCGGCGATCTCACACCGCTAGCCGTTGGTACTCCGGAGAGAGTTTCGGTACTTCCCGATTGTCCGACTTTTAAAGAGTTAGGGTACGATGTTTCTTCTGATGGATGGCAAGGTTTTCTTGCTCCAAAAGGGATTCCTGAGGATATTGCAGATAAATTAAACAAAGCAATTAATTCCATTATTGAAAGACCTGAGATTACTGAAAGGATTACAGGCGTCGGAAGGCATACAAAATTAATGAGTAGAGAAGAATTTAAACAATTCATTGAAGCGGACTTTAACAAGTATAACAAAATCATAAATGAAAGTCCCGCAGGTGAAAAAATCAAAAAAATGATGGCGAAATAAAAGTAATTGAAATTCTGTCTTAAACAAAATCTAATTTGAAGTGAGAATACAAAATAAACGGTGTAAACTTTTCCAGATAATATATTTATCCGGAGAAGATTACACCGTTTGTGATTTTGGTTGGTATCTTACAAAACTGGGCCAAGGACCCCATGACTCTTCTTAAGGTTTATGATAAATCTTCTACCATGTCTAAAATTAAAAGATAAGGGGGGATATAAAGTATTTAATTTTCATAACTTTTGCACACAAAAATATGATATGTTATAAGCAATTAATAATCTAGTTTGGAGAGGGAAATATGAAAAGTTTTTTCAGAATATTCCTTTGTTTATTTCTTTTAACTATATTAGTCTTTTCCGGTTGTACCGGTTATTCCGATACTAACATAAAAGATAGTGGGGTGGATGTTTCTGAGGGCATTAAACAAGAGGTATTTAAATATGGTGAGATAGCAGACCCGACAGAACTGGAGAACCTATGGCAGGAGTATTTATATGATTCTGCCAATTTAGTGGGCATCTCCCGAAATTTTAGCAATGTCAAGGAAATAGATCCTTTATTTGTAGCTCAGTTCTGCTGGTTAAAATACATAAACGAGCATGAAGTAGAGAAACTTGAAGTTGATCATGAGGGTAGTTATCTGCGGCTTTTTCCGCTGGATATTGTTCACGAATATGCAAAGCGATATTTTGATTTAGAAGAACTTGATATATCTCAGATTGACGAAGGCAACTACGATCCGGAAAAAAAGGCCTTTCTTTTCAGTCCCGGCGGTAAAAGACAACCTCCACGACCTTC
>JBMNUR010000138.1:0-7678 GCA_050946395.1 Peptococcales bacterium | reverse complement strand
CGATATTTTCAACTAATACTTTCGTATTCCCTACATTTATATTTTTCCCCTTAATCGTCAATATGGTCATCACAGCCTCTAGTGATTGCCGAAAATCAATTCTAAAAAATCTTCGCATGTTTTTGCCATGGTATTTTCCCTTATTAAGTAGTGTAGGTTTACATTTTTTCTTAGCCAACATTTTTTCAAAATCATCTAAAGCTACCGGCTTGCTATAGAGATACCCTTGTCCGGTATGACAATTTAAATCTTTTAAGTATGTTAATTGCTCCCAATTTTCTATTCCCTCGGCTACCAGTTTAATTTTAAGGTCTCTTGTCGTCTTAATGATTGAAGTAGTAATGACATTACTAGTGTCATCCAGGATAGCTTTTTTTATAAACAAACCATCTATCTTTAAATAATCGAATCTAAATGAATATAAATAAGCTAAGGCAGAAAAGCCTGTACCGAAATCATCAAGGGCTATTTGAATTCCTAAAGTCCTTAACCTTTCAAGATCGGCGGTAACTTTATTGATGTTTTTCATTAGTACGCTTTCAGTAATCTCCATGATGAGAAAGTGGGGGTCTAGTTCAAATTCATCGATAGTCTTCTTAATATTTTCTACAAAATTGCTTTCAAAAAATTGCATACTGGAAAAATTATAGGTTGATAATAAACTTTGACTGTTCTTTTTCTATGGCGTGATGTAAATCACTTCTGATTATAAAATCCTTATAATTTTGGATATCCAAATCAGATGAATAAAATTTGAATCTATTTTTCCCTTCTTTTTTGCCCCTTATCAAAGCACTCTTGGCTTGCTTACTGAGAGTTTTCCCATCCTGTCCATCATCAGGATAAAGGGATATGCCAATATTTGCGGAAATATCCAATTCATAATTATTCATTTTATAAGATTGGGAAAAAAGGTTCAGTAATTTTACGGCAATAGCTTTATATTCGTTGTAAGGTCTCGATCCGCCAATTATAAAAGCAAAATGATCTTCCGAAAATCTACTTAAAAATATATCTTTGTCTAGATTCATCTTAATTCGTTGAACTATATTCATAATCAGCTCGTGTTCCATATCATAGCCCAAAGAATATTTTATATTTTTTAAGCCATCTAAATCTAACATCATCACCGCAAATTTAGTTTGGTTTTTTTCGGCCCGTTGGCATTGGATCCTTAGCATCTTTTTAAAAAAAACACTGTTAGGAAGACCGGTTATTTTATCATGGTCAGCCATATAAGCCATACGTCTTCTAGCTTCTACTTTTTTGGTAACATCTCTAAGATTGACAACAAGGCCTTCTATAGCCGGCTCATGTAATAAGTTTTGCAGATAAATTTCCAGGTAAATACTTTTACCTGCTTTATTAATAAAGATAACATTACCTTTGACTTTTCTATTAGGATCATCTAAAACAACCTGGATCATTTTAGTTATTTTAACTAACTCTTTTCCTTGATAATAATCGTATACTTTTTTACCTATCCGTTCTTCCGGTTTATATCCAATTACTTTTTCGGAAGCTTTACTAATATATTTTAAAGTCCCATCAGGTGCTATTATCTCAAAAACATCTGTGGATTCTTGCACCAGAACTTCATATTTTTTTTGAATCGTTTTTATTTCTTTTTGTTTTTGTTGTATCTCCTTTTGCAATTCCTTTTGTTCTGTAATATCTTGAATGGTTCCATATATATAAATTGGTTCTCCCGCTTCATCAAAGATAAACTCTACCAGTTGATATATATTTCTTATCGATCCATCAGGTCTGATATTCCTGAATTCTAGTTTATATGGTTTTTTGCCGGGGTTTTCCAGCATGTTTTCTATTTTTTTTACATCATCAGGATGAACATATTTTATAAAGTCTTCATAAATTTTATCAAATAGTTCTGGGTTAATCCCCAAAATTCTATATGCTTCATCAGAATAATAAATTTTATTATTAACTAAGTCCATTTCCCAGCTCCCTACCTGGGCTAGAACATGGGCTTGAGTGATTGATTTTATACTCTTTTTCAATTCTTGTTCTAAAATCTTATTTTTTGTTATATCCTGTAAAGTTCCAAGAATAAAGATAACCCGTCCATCTTTATCGAATAACGGTTCCCCTTTCCCTATTACATATTTTTCTGTTCCATCCTGTTGAGAAATACGAAACTCTATTTCCGAGGATTTCCCAGATAAATTACTCTTCATGGCGTCTTGTATTTTGATTTGATCCTTAGGATGAATTAATTTAAGAGAATTTTTTAAGTCATTCCAATAAATGGAAGGCTCGACCCCAAAAATTCTATACATTTCTTCCGACCAATAAAATTCGTCTTTTAAAACATCATATTTCCAACTACCTACTCCAGCTACTCTTTGAGCCTGATTTAAATAATCACCTATCTCTTTTAGATTGTTTTCTATTAACCTTTGCTCTGTAGTATCTTGGATAATACCAATCGTCTTTAGGGGATTATTATCTTCATCATTTAATACTCTGGTTTTTTCATGGACAAACTTAACTACTCCACCGGGTGTGATAATTCGATACTCTATATCATATTCATTACCTTTAATAGCTTCTTGGGTTGCTTCCTTTACTCTTGCCAAGTCATCGGGATGAACGTACGATAGAAAACTCTGCAGTTTGTCATCTAAATCTTGAGGTTCACACCCCAAAATATTATAAATACCTTCCGTCCAAAAAGTTTCTCCTTTTTGGATATCATAGGTCCAGCTTCCAAATTTAGCAAGCTGCTGCCCATAAATAACATTCTCATACAACTTATTAAACTTTTCTTCTAAATAGCTATATTTATTTAGATTTTTTAAAAGGTTTTGTAATTTCAAAGGCATGCTTCCACCTCCTTATTATAATAACTATATTTGCAGCAAACTTAACCGACTTCTAAACAGGCGTTGATTCATAAATAGTTTTATCGTTTGAAATTGTTAATAAGATAAGACAAATAAAAACATTTTCTTATTATATTTTACTATTATTCGACATTTTTTCAATAATTAAAAAGTTTTTACAGATAGGGTAAATCTTATTATAGATTTATTTATTCTCATCAAATTCTAATTTTTCATTAAAACTACTTTAATTATGTACGGCTATAATAAGAATATAATAAAAAGAAGGGAGTAATTGCACATGAGCATTACCATTGAACTTATTGATGAAATGCGTAAAAGAACCAACTGCAGTTATCAGGAAGCGAAGGTGCTTCTAGAAAAACATAACGGAGATTTAATTGAGGCCATTATAGAATTTGAAAAGGGTCAGCCCCTCCGCTCCCCACACTGCCACCATACTAAGCATTCTTCTTCGTTTAAAAAAACCATCAAAAAGCTATTTCATAAAGGTTTTGTTACCCGTTTCATTATTGAAAAAAATGAAGAAACCTACTTAAACATTCCCGTAATTATCCTGGCATTCGTCGTTCTGATAACAATTCCCATCTTCTGGTTCTATTTGATACTGGGTGCCGCCCTCTACATCATGGGCTATAAGATCAGGGTTAAAAAAGGGACCGGGCAGACGGTAGAGATTAACCAATTCATGGATGATTTAGGGAATAAGGTCAAGACTGCCGCAGAAAAAATGAATGAAGAACCTGCACCTCCAACAGAAAATCAAATGAATGCTGAAAAAAACGGTCAGGATAATGGAGAGAACGAAATCACCATCCAGTAAATCATTCCGTAATTTCATTCTCATGCAATTTTATTTACATGAACCTGTGTTGTTGACAGGTTCATTTGCGTTTATAATAAAAGCAGTAAATAAAGGTTAGGGAGGAGTGACATGAAGACCAAAATTTTGGTAATTGAAGACGAAGTTAAGATAGCTCGATTTATTGAACTTGAGTTATCTCACGAAGGATATGAGGTAGAAGTAATTCATGACGGCAGAAAGGGTTATGAAAAAGCAGCCTTGGGGCAAGTAGATTTAATCATTCTGGATTTGATGCTGCCCGGATTAAGCGGCATCGAGATCTGCCGAAGAATACGACGAGATTCAGATGTGCCAATCATTATGCTGACAGCCAAGGATGATGTGACTGACAAAGTCATGGGTCTGGATAGCGGAGCGGATGACTATATGACCAAACCTTTTGCTATCGAGGAATTATTAGCCCGCATCAGAGTTGTTTTAAAAAGGAAGGAAAAAAATCTCCAGCATGCCCATACTATTTACTGCGGGGACCTTACACTATATAAAGATGAATACCGGGTGACCTTTAGAAAGGAAGAAGTTGCTCTTTCTAAAACAGAATTTGAACTTCTAAAATATCTAATGGATAATAAAGGGATTGTTCTATCCCGGGAAAAAATTCTGGAACACGTGTGGGGATATGATTATTTGGGTGATACCAATATCACCGATGTTTATATTCGTTATTTGCGCAACAAAATAGACCAAAAATTTAACGTTTCATTTATCCATACCGTGCGCGGCGTTGGATATATATTTAAAGAGCCATGAAAAATCACCGAAAAAATGATTATCACCTAAATTTGGAAACCGGCGACATAGGAAACCGTGTGCTAAAAATCTTATATTTGCCCGTTGCAGTAATCAAGCTATTGCATAAAATGATTTCGGAAAAGCTGGAATTTTCCATTCGTTTCAGGTTGTCTTTGAGTTATCTGAGAATATTCCTCAAGGCCATGTTACTAGCCGGCCTGGGTGTACTCTTTGTGTTTGGCGGATTAAAAATTTTTGACACTGTTTCCAAGGATTATGCCGCTCTGGGCACTTTTTTAGATACAGAACTTCAGGCTAATTTTGAAAATATTGAACATATAGGACAAAATCCAGGACTGCAATCTGCGCTCAAGAAATATTCTATTGAGCAAGATTTGCCTCTTCTGATCTACGACCAAGATAGGAATCTCTTAATGTCAACTAAACCGGAATTGGTAGACTACGGTTATAAAGATCTGATTGGTATTGGTCTCACCCAAGAAAACATCTATCTAATTATCAACCTGAACAGAATCAGTTCCCTAGGTTTTATGAACCAAATAGTAGCCTTTCCCTCCCCACTTCCTGTCCATTTTGTGAGTTATTCAGACATTGGGCCGGAAATACGGGAAATTATCTATCTTGGAAAAATTATCCTGGCTGTATTTCTAGTTATCATCTTTTTTTCCCTTTTTTCTATAGCCTTAATCGGCCGGGGATTTTTTCAGCCCATTAAAGAAATGACCCAAACTGTAAAAGACATCTCTGCTAAAAACTTAAACTTAAGACTTAACGTTAGCGGTGCTAAAAATGAACTAAAAGAGCTCGCCCTGACTTTCAACGAAATGATGAATCGCATCGAAGATAATTATAACCGGCAAAAGCAGTTTGTCTCCGATGCTTCCCATGAATTAAGGACACCCATTGCCGTAATCCAAGGTTATACCAACATGCTGGACCGCTGGGGAAAAAACGATAGTGAAGTTCTTCAGGAATCCATTGATGCCATTAAAAATGAATCAGAAAACATGAAAGAATTAATTGACAAATTACTATTCCTAGCCCGTCATGATAAAGATAACTTTGTCTTACAAAAAGAGGATTTCAGTCTAACGGAAATCCTTCATGAAATCTCCAGGGAAACCCAGATTATTGACAATTCTCATAGAATATCTTTTCAAATTGAAAGAGAAGCAAGAATATGGGCTGATAAAAATCGTATCAAGCAGGCTATCAGGATTTTTATCGATAATGCTCTAAAGTACACCCCCCCAGGGGGAGAAATTACCGTCACTTTGGGCAACGAAGGAGATTTTTGGGCGATTAGTATTAAAGATACCGGTATTGGTATGACTAAACAGGAACTAGAACACATTTTCGACAGGTTCTATCAGTCAGAACAATCCCGAACAAAAGAGAAAGGCGGTCACGGCCTGGGACTTGCCATCGCCAAAATTATTATCTTAGGTCATCAAGGAAAAATTAAAGTCAGGAGCAAAGTGGGTGCTGGATCGGAATTTACCATCCTTCTGAAATAGGTGTTATTCAAAAAAATTGATTGACAAAATCTCTGGCTATATCTTATAATCACTTTAACCAAATACTCGTATGAAAAACTATGAAAGAGAAAAGTAATTTTAACTAGCGTTTACAGAGAGCTGGGGGTGCTGGGAGCCCGGTAACAAAGGTTAAAATGAAGTTCCCTCTGGAGTTGTCTGCTGAACTATAAGTAGGTATGACCGGAGCTTCTACCGTTACAAAGAAGGAGATATTAAAACAAACTTTTTTGTTTGTTGCGTATCTTTAATTAAGTGGGTCAATTTTTTGGCTAACAAAGGTGGTACCGCGGGTTAACCTCTCGTCCTTTTTAGGATGAGGGGTTTTTTGTTTTTTTCTTTACATTATTATTTTCCAAAGGAGGTGTAATTGTAACTTTGTATTTTTGTTTTTATATTGATTTTAAGGAGGTAGATAAAGGATTAATGATTTTTAGATAATTAGATTTTGCTAGATAGACAAAAGATAGACAAAAAAATGGTTGAAAAACAGTAACAACTGACTTTCAACCCAATGAAAAATATATGCACATATAGTTTATATAAACATTTTTAAGTGTCAAGAATTTTTTTATAAAAACACATATTTAGGAGGACTATACATGAAAAAACTCTTATTAATTATATTAATCATAACCTCTTTAATTACAGGCTGCACTACAAAAAAAGAAAATATTGCTTCGGCAAATGCCGATATCAAAAAAACAAAAATAGGTATTATTCAAATAGTTGAACACCCGTCCTTAGATGCTGCTCGCCAGGGATTTCTTGATATACTCGCTGAAAATGGTTATGAAGAAGGCAAAAATTTGATCGTGGATTATAAAAACGCTCAAGGAGATATGCCCACCTTAAATACGATTGCTAATAAACTAGCCAATGGAGGTAATGATCTTCTTCTAGCTGTAGCTACTCCTTCTGCTCAAGCTATTGCCAATGCAACTAAGAATAATAAAGTACCAGTATTATTCACAGCTATCACCGATCCGGTTGCCGCAGGTTTAGTTGAAAGTATGGAAAAACCAAATACAAACCTTACGGGGACAACAGATATGGCACCTGTGGCAGACCAAATAAAATTAATTAAAGAAATTGCGCCAAATGTGAAGAATATCGGGATAATTTATAATACCAGTGAAATTAATTCAGTAGTACAGCTGGAAATTGCCAAAAAGGCCGCTACTGAAGAAGGTCTTAATATCTATGAGGCAGTAGCGACAAATAGCAGTGAAGTAGATCAAGCTGCTAAATCTTTAGCAAGGAAAGTCGATGCTATATATGTTTTGACTGATAATACTGTTGTTAGTGCTTTAGAAGCCGTGATTAAAATGTCTAGGCAAAATAAGCTTCTGGTAGTCTCTGCCGAAAAGGACAGTGTTACTAGAGGAACGGTTGCTACAATAGCTCTCGATTATTATAAATTGGGGCAACAAACGGGTAAAATGGCGTTGAAAATTTTATCAGGTGATGCAACACCTCAGGATATGCCCATAGAAAGCCAAACTAGTCAAGAGGTTATAGTAAACCTCCCAGCAGCTGAAGCTATAGGAATTGAAATTCCAGATAGTGTTCTAAAAAAAGCTCAAGAGATTATAAAATAGTAGGTGATCATCAGTGGAAATGTTACTTTTGGAAACTCTTCAACAGGGTTTAATATA
>JBMNUR010000137.1:0-7695 GCA_050946395.1 Peptococcales bacterium | reverse complement strand
CGGGTATCAATACGAGCCCTGGCATATAAGATATGTAGGAGTAGAAGCCGCTACTGAAATAGTGATGAATGATTTGACATTAGAAGAATATTTACAGTAGGAAAAGTTCTTAGCTAGGGTTAATTTTCAGGGAGTACTTTTCCGTGCCTACAGAAGCTACAGTAGCTACAGAACCTACAGAAAAAAGAATTAGGTTGAAGTAGCCACTAGCCACTAACAACTAGCCACTAACCTCAATATATCCCCAAAATTGTCAAAGTGCGTAGCTTTTATTCCCTTTTCTTGGCAATACTTATATAAGGTACCTTTAGCAAAAACTATGTCCGCCTTAGAGGCGGGACAGGTGTCGGAATACCCGTCCCCAATATAAACGGTCTGTCTTGCATTTTTTCTTAATTTCTCCATCAATGTGGACTTACATGTTCCACATATACCACAGTCCGGATTATGATGGGGACATTCGATAGAAAATTGTCCATCATACAGAAGTTTATTGGCATAATAAGGTATGTTTATATTGTATTTTTTTAGGACTTTTTCAATTATTAAATCATACCCGTCACTCAATATATATATAGGATAACCCCATGTTTGACACATAGATGCAAACTCCGGAAAATAAGTATCGATTTCGATTGTTTCTATTAGTTTCTCAAGTTCTTCTAAATTTGCATCAAAAAGCTGAAAAGTCCGATTAGCACACTCTCTTGTCGAAAGTTTCTTTTCTTCCCAAAGCTTATTAAGCTCTATCCACCCTTCTCGGGCAAAAGCCTCCACCATTTTTTGACAGGTATCAACTTTGGTAATTGTCCCATCAAAATCAACGAAAATTACTTTTTCCATTCTTCCCTCCAGATATTGAGCAAATCTCCGGTGACCTCCTTAATATTTGGATTTCCTAAAATCGCTGAAATTAGGGATACCCCATCAATACCTGTTGATTTTACTTCTCTGATGTTAGTAATACCGATACCACCAATACCTACCACAGGTATATTTACATTTTCTTTAATTTTCTTTAAGTTGTTCAAACCAATGGGATTTCCAGCATCGGCTTTACTACCTGTTGGAAAAACTGACCCTGCTCCAAGATAGTCTGCACCATTTTGTTCGCCATAAACTGCCTGTTGGATATTTGATACTGAATAGCCTAATATTTTGGATGGACCTAATAATTTTCTAGCAATCTTTAATGGTAGATCCTCTTGCCCAATGTGCAGCCCATCTGCATCAACAGCTAGGGCAATATCTAACCTATCATTGATTATTAATGGCACATTAAAAGGTTTAGTAAGTTTCTTCATTTTAATGGCTAAATCATAAAAATCGCGACTTGTAATGTCCTTTTCTCTTAACTGCAGGAGGGTAACCCCTCCCTCCAAGGCTTCTTCCACTGCCGTAAAAATGTCTTTTCCTTTTAAGATCGAACGATCTGTTACTAAATATAGACTATAGTCTATAGGCATTTAATTTTTCCACCTTTCAATATATCCTCATATTTTATATTGTACATATAGTCAAAAAGCTTCATGCGAAAAGTTCCTGGTAATATGCCATTTAGAGAGTTAGCAGCCATTTCACCAGCTAAACCCATAGCAAGTACCCCGGAAACCGTTGTTAAAAATTTATCTTCATTGACACCAGCTGTAGCAGCAGTTAACGCACCAACCATACATCCGGATCCCGTTATTAGGGTGAGCATAGGAGTGCCATTTTCAATAAGGCATGTCCTTTCACCATCTGTGACCACATCCACCTGGCCGGTAGCAGCTACCACTGTATTATATTTTTTAGCAAGGCTCACACAGGCTTCAATTACCCCCTCACCCGTGTCAATAGAATCTACACCTCTTACCTTACCATCATATCCGGCTAAAAACTTTATTTCCCCAACATTCCCTTTGATAACGGAAACCTGGCTTTTCTTAAGAAGTTCTTTGGTAAACACTGCTTTTCTACTAATAGCACCACAGGCCACAGGGTCAAGAATAATAGGTTTGCCAAGTTCAGACGCCTTTTGGGTAGCAAGGAGTGCTGCTCTTTCCTGTTCCTCTGTAAATGTTCCCGTATTGATATATAAGGAGGAAATAAGATTAACGAATTCCTCCACTTCTACTTCAGCCTCACACATAGCAGGTGAAGCCCCAAAGCTAAGCAAGATATTAGCACAATCATTGATAGTTACATAATTAGTAATGGCTTGTACAAGCGGGGCCTTTTCCCGGACATCATTTATAACATCTGCTATTTTGCTTAACATTAAATGATCCTCCTTAGAATCTAGAAAATAATTACCTCATATCTTTATTTAAATTTAATTGGCAGTTAAAAAAATGATTTGTTGGCCCAACTCCATGGCCTAGGTCTATTGCATTAGCAATTGCACCATTTATATATTTTTTGGAGGCTTTTACCGCCTCTAACACCGAATATCCTTGAGCAATGTAAGCTGCAATTGCCGATGAGAATGTACAACCTGTTCCATGGGTATTTTTGGTGTTTATCCTCTCACTTTTTAAATAACTATAATCCCTACCATCAAAAAACACATCAATAGCATCCCCTTTAAGATGTCCACCCTTGACAATTACATTTTTAGCACCCAATTGACGAATGGTGACAGCTGCCTTTTGCATATCCTCGATAGTTGTTATTTCTTTCCCGGTAATTACCTCTGCTTCAGGCAAGTTAGGAGTAACTATTAAAGCTAGCGGAAATAGAACCTCAATTAGCTTGTCTATTGACTCTGGTTTTAATAAATGACAACCACTTTTAGAAACCATAACAGGATCTACTACTATGTTTTGGGCATTATGTTTTTTAAGACATGTGCCGATAACCTCAATAATATTGATACTTGAAACCATACCAATTTTTATAGCATGAATATCAATATCATCAAACAAACAATCAATTTGATCCCGGATAATTGCCTGATCCATTTCTTGCACATTAAATACGCCCATGGTATTCTGAGCGGTAACTGCTGTGATCACGCTCATGCCATAGGTACCTAAAGCACTAAATGTTTTTAAATCAGCTTGAATTCCCGCCCCACCACAAGAATCAGAGCCTGCAATGGTTAATACATTTTTCATAATTTCCTCCCTTTGGAGGATACGAAAGCTAGCATGTTTGAGCATTTTAGGTAATGAATTTCTAAGAAAAAAAAGATGCAAGTAATGCATCTTTTAAATTAAAGATTCTATTACTTTCCTACGTTGGAATTACCCAAACAGGTTCAAAGGGTCAGGCTATTTAGCCTTCTCAGCTTTCGCTCCCCCAGTAATTGTTAAATATTAATATTTAAATGCATTATACGCTATTACATAAGCCAAGTAAATACCTTATAGCATAGTCGGGAAGTTTTCCCATAACTTAATAGTAGTTACATAGTAACCTTTGGTATCATAAAAAACAAATAATTATTTATCACCATTTTATTTTACCTGTATATCTATTACCTTTGCCGATGCTCTAGTTGAACGAACTCTAATAACGGGAGGACTGATTGTTGCAAAATCTGTATTTTTGCAATCTAAATTGCTATCCTCACTACAGTTCTCTTCCTTTTGCGGGAATTCCCGAAGTTCATTAACGTCTGGAGTTACTTCTTCTACTTCTTCCACTTCTTCCACTTCTTTTACTTCATCAGGTTTGTTAATAGTACGAATGAAATCTCTAGGCCATAATTTACCCCTGTCTTTTTCACTTTGTTCCATTCTTTTACCACCTACCTTTGGCTAAATTTATCTACTACTATTATTATGTTAAATATGCCAAAGGTGTGACACCCGACAAATATAGCAGGGAGATACTGTTAATAATGTCATTCTTCGTCGTATTCTTCTAGGAAAAAATAGGATTTCCCATGCTCTTTCCAGCCTATGATGCAATCTAATTGGACATTGTGAGCCGCACGAAAGATGGATTTCTCCACTTGTTGAAAGGTTGGTTTAATTTCCTTTATTAAATTTTTGATTTCATAGCGTTTGCTACCGGTTTTTTTAGCGGCAACCATACAAGCACAGTTCATTGGACTGATGCCACTTTCCCTGATAAATTTTTCAATACTTTCTTCATGGATATAATACATGGGTCGAATTAACTCAAGCCCGGGAAAGTTTTTCGACTTTAACTTAGGCATCATTGTTTTAAAAGATCCAGCACATAGTAAGTTTAAGAGTGTTGTTTCAATAACATCATTAAAATGGTGACCTAAAGCCAATTTGTTGCAACCTAATTCTAAAGCCTTTGCATATAAAGAGCCTCTGCGCATTTTTGCACACATATAACAAGGATAGTCATTGGCAATATTATCGACAATATCAAAAATACTTGATTCGTAAATTATAAGAGGAATATGCAAATACTCGCTGTTACTTAATAATAATTCCTTAACTTTAGGATGATAACCAGGGTCCATAGCAATAAACTTTGCCTCAAATTTTACTTTTCCATGGCGTTCTAATTCTTGAAAAAGCTTGGCCATAAGCAGGCTGTCTTTGCCCCCTGATATGGCTACAGCAACTCGATCGCCTTCCTTGATTAATTGATAGTCTCGAATTGCCTTAGTAAACTGGGACCAAACCGGGTATCTGTATTTAGTAATGATACTGCGTTCTATCTCTTTTAAAGGTTTTCTCTCCCCTGAAGGAACAATAGTTTCACAGCCGCTTGTAGCTAATTTATTCATGATGGATGTTTCCCCCTATGCTAAAAAGGATTAATTCAAAGAATCAGCGACCTACAAAAGGCCGCTGAGAGAAACTGCGTTATTTTCTATTTTCCCTATTTGGAACAATTTCTATCCAGTACCCATCGGGGTCCACAATAAAATAGATACCCATCTTTTCATTCTCATAACAAATACAACCCATTTTTTTATGATGTTCATAAGCCTTATCAAAATCATCAGCTATAAAAGCTAAGTGAAATTCATTTTCCCCCAAATCATACTTTTCCTTCCTGTCTCTTAACCAAGTTAGCTCCAGAGTATGGGGAGTCGTCCCATCCCCGAGGAAAACTAAAATAAAACTACCGTCTTCTGCTTCCTTTCTTCTTACTTCCTTTAAATTAAGTGCTTCCTGATAAAAATTGATGCTTTTTTCCAAATCCAATACATTAAAATTATTATGATAAAATTTAAAGTTCATTTGTGTCCCTCCTCAAAAATTATTCTGTTCCAATTATAACAAAAAGTGTATCTTGACAATAGCCCTAAAAATACTCCCATTCAACTATTGCTATATATTTTCATTTATATTTGTATTATAATATTTTACGAAAAAATTCTTTTAAAGATAAAGCAATTTACTCCCATACTTAGAAATGGGGAAAGGGATGGAAACAATAATGGATATCAAATTAACGGAATACAGTCATGGTGCCGGCTGTGGCTGTAAAATTTCACCGGCTATTTTAGATGAAATCCTAAAATCGACCCAAAATACTATTACTTACCCCCAATTATTAGTGGGAAATACCAGCAAGGATGATGCTGCCGCTTTTGATTTAGGAAATGGAACTTCCATTCTTAGTACTACTGATTTTTTTATGCCTATTGTGGACGACCCCTTTACTTTCGGTAAAATTGCTGCAACAAATGCCATTAGTGATATTTATGCTATGGGGGGTAAGCCCCTAATGGCCATTTCCATCTTAGGTTGGCCGATTAATCTCCTTTCACCTAAGGTTGCTAGGCAAGTAGTTGAAGGTGGCCGCTCTGTATGTGATACTGCAGGCATACCACTTGCCGGAGGGCACTCGATTGATTCACCGGAACCAATTTTTGGACTGGCTGTTACGGGAATAGTAGAAAATAATCAGTTAAAACAAAATAATACAGCTATTCCTGGTTGCGAAATATTTTTAACTAAACCACTCGGTATTGGTATTTTAACAACGGCCCAAAAAAGAAAGAAAATAGCACCTGGTCACATCGATATAGCTATCGAAAATATGTGTACTCTGAATACAATTGGTTTTGAAATTTCTAAACTAGATGGTGTTGTAGCTTTAACTGATGTTACGGGATTTGGACTACTTGGCCATTTGGGGGAAATCTGTCAAGGCAGCGGTATCTCAGCTACAATTTATTATGACCGTGTACCACTGTTGCCAAATACAAAAAAATATTTGGCTATGGATTGCGTACCGGGCGGAACATTTAACAACTTTCATAGTTATGGTCATACAATTGAAGAAATCACTGATGAACAGAAATATATTTTATGTGACCCACAAACCTCAGGGGGCCTACTGGTAATTGTTAAAAAGGAGAGTGTCGCTGATTTTTTAAAGCTAACTGCTCAAAAAGGATTAGCACTCAATTCCATAGGAGAGACTCAAGAGGCCAGTGAAAAGTTAATCAAAGTTCGATAAACTATAAGATAGATGGAAGTGTAATGAAAATGTACAATTCGACCAATGATTTTGAACAAATTGTCATTCAGGAAAGACCACTTATTGATGTTCGTGCCCCTATCGAATTTGAAAAAGGTGCTTTTTTAAATGCTGTTAATTTGCCCCTCATGAATAATGAAGAAAGACGTTTAGTAGGTACTTGTTATAAGGAAGAAGGTAATAAAGCAGCTGTCCAATTGGGACATCAGTTAGTTTCCGGTGCAACACGGGAAGCTAGGATAGACGCCTGGGAAGCACACATAAAAAAACACCCTGAAACAATGCTCTACTGCTTTAGGGGTGGCTTACGTTCGGAAATAAGTCAGGATTGGATTTTTCATAGAACCGGTAAAAATATCATTCGTTTGGAGGGTGGTTATAAGGCCTTTCGTAACTATCTAATTAATAATCTTGATCCACAAGAACAAAAAAGCACACCTATTTTACTAGCCGGATATACCGGTTCCGGAAAAACATTACTACTAAAGAGAATTGAAAATTCCATTGATCTAGAGGGCCTTGCCCACCACCGGGGTTCATCCTTTGGGAGACAAATTGTAGCTCAACCCACCCAAATAACCTTTGAAAATAATCTAGCCTATAAGCTCATTCAACATAGAAATAAAGCTTTTCGCTATCTTATTGTCGAAGATGAGAGCAAGAATATAGGTAAATGTATGATTCCTAAACCCCTCTATGAGTATTTTAACCAAGGGCATCTTATCCTTCTTTCAATACCATTTGAAGAGCGCGTGAAAAATACTCTCAATGAATATGTGATCCAATCGCAAAGTGATTATATTAAATTATTCGGTAATGAACTAGGCTTATCAGAGTGGTCCAACTATATAAGCACTAGTATGAAAAAAATAAAAAACCGCCTAGGAGGAGATCTTCATCAGCGTGTAGTTAAAACCTTTGAACAAGCCTGCAAAGAACAGATATTCTCCGGTAATCAAGAATCCCATAAAACCTGGATTGAGATATTACTTAGAGAATATTATGATCCTATGTATGACTATCAAAGCAAAAAAATACAAAAACCAGTTTTATTTAAAGGTGACGGAGAAGATGTTTTGCAATACTTGCGAAATTTTCATAGTGAAAGACTTTTAACATAACTAATCTCACCTTGTGCCCAGGGCACCTTCTCTTGCCCGAGGGCAATTCACCTTGTACCCTAGAGACGTAGCAGCCGTTATCTCCAGCTTGTGGGGACATCCCTCCGACCTACTAAAATAAATCCCTAGATGGAGGTTGTCCCCATTTTAAAATAGAAGGGGGCATCTT
>JBMNUR010000136.1:0-7732 GCA_050946395.1 Peptococcales bacterium | reverse complement strand
ATAATACTCACCATAATTCATTAGTTCATGTTGTAAATTTCCAATCAAATCCAACAACTGCTTACTATAGACATTTTCAAAGCGTTTAAATCTGAATTCTTCTCCATCTGTAATCTGCGAAGCAATTTTATGAAAGAATTCCTTTTTAATAGAAATAGCTATATACTTACACCACTTCGTAATTTTAGTTGGTAAAATTGAAACTATCGCACCTGGCTGAATAACTATAAGGCTTCCCTTTTTAAATTGATACTTGCATCCATCAATAATTGCTAAAGGGGGATTAGAAAAAAATAAAACAAAATGATAGTCGTCAAAACATATCACGTCTCCGAAAATATATTTTTCCGGTTCAAAGATAGCAATATCCCGGCAAAGATACGATTTGGTACTTGAATGAATATCTTCTGGAATGGTTTCAATAAAGTTTTTAAAATATGACTTCATTATTCTCCCCTTTACTCTACACCCGCTCAATATTCAAATGAACGCAATTTTGCCAAATGGGCATCTTTGTAAATATAGGGATAATAATTCGCCAAGCTATATAAAATTCCTTCAAGGAATAGATACCCTCTGTGCTTAGAAGGTATTTATTCCTTTGGCAATAAGCTGTGCTACCTTATTTTCCACAATACTCAAAGTTGTAAGCATCTCTTTAGAAAGTTGCTCCGCTTCTTGATACAATTTAGTGGCAGCTTTTTTATCATTTTGCTTAACTGCATCCATTACCCTATCACCCATACTATGAAATTTATTATGAATAATATCAATCTTCTTCCAATCATCGACAATATCCGGATGCTCCATATGGATGGCATGGTAGAAATGCCCGAAAGCACACTTTTTAGAATTGGTTTGAAGTGGATATATCCGCATTTCATCAACCATTTTATAGAGCCCTTCCATCCACTTCTTATGAGAATTTCGTGCTTTTTGGATTACATCCAGTAACTCTGCATTGCTAACCCCATATCTCCCGCCCTTTAAGCCTGTAAACATTTCGTTAACAATATCTGAAAGCTCATCATCAATTTGGGATATTTGTCCGGCAAATTCCACACTTTGCAAGGCATCTTCATGAATACTTTGGGTCATATAGCTAAGTCTCTCAGCATCTCTACTGGATGCTTCCATAGCTTGATTAATTTCATCGGCAGAAACTCTTATACCTTCCATATATTTGTGGATTAAATCAACATCAGAAATTACATTTTTTAGCATTTCCACATTCTTACCTACTGTTTCAGATACCATTTCTATTTTTTCACTCATCTGCCCTGTGGAAACCAGTGTACTATCTAGGCTGGTTTTCCCTTCCCCGGCAGCAACATGAATCCGATTAACAAACTGTCGCATTCCCTCTAGATTATATTTAGTATCATCAGCCAGTTTTCTAATTTCCTGAGCAACAACGGCAAACCCACGCCCATTCTCGCCGGCCCTGGCGGCTTCGATGGCAGCATTTAAGGCTAAAAGATTTGTTTGTTCGGCTATAGTTTGTACACTATCCACAATTTTACCCACTTCTGTAGCCAGATCCACTAACTGCTGAATCTTGTCCGTCATGACCCCGGTATCAGCTACTACATTTTCTTTAAGTATTTGTACTTCGTTTAGTAAATTAATGCTTTCATCATTTTTTTGGGCCAACACTTCTGATTCTCTTGCTAGAGTATTTAAAGTCTCAGAAGTTGTTTTAATAGTATCGTTGACATGGTTCATGCTAGCTGTTGTCTGTTCCACTATTGCCAGATTAGACTCACTTAAAGTACTCATTTCCCCGGCAAACTCTGTCAGTTGATGAGAAATGTGAGTCATTCCCACATCAAAATTACTCAGCGAACTTACAGTATCAAGGATTTTTTTTGCGGATTGGGACATTTTTTCTTCATTACTAAGTAATTTTTCAAAATGTCCTAAAACTCTGGTGTGCAAAGGATATTTAACATTAGGACTAATGACCTTTTCACCCTTTAATATGTCTTCTACATATTTAACAATGCCCTCTGCCTCTTCACAGGGCTTACGCATGGATTTGAAAATCATAAATCTACCCACCTCTTTATTTTTTCAATATAATACATATACCTTATCGGTAATTCCTTTAAACATTTATAAATGATGGTTATATACTACTGAGAAAGGGTGGCCATTAGATATTATGAGTTACATTATTAATCCACCGTCCGGATTTTAAACGCAACAGACCCAAAACACATTTAGAGATCTCCTCAAATAATGCCAGGCTATATACGAGATGTACCGGAAGTTTAAATACAAATGCACCAAGAATAGTTAATGGTACACCGATAAGCCACATAGTAGACCCCTCTATTAATAAAGCTCGTGTTGCGTCCCCGCCTCCTCTTAAAATACCTACAATAAGCATAAAACCTAAAACCCTTATGAAAAAAATTAAAGAGATAATGTATAAAATAATCTGGGAGCTGGTTTTTACCGCTTGGGAGACATTAAAAAATTTCAGCATAAAAGGTGATGTTAAGGCAAGAAGTAATCCCATTACAACTCCCACCACCACAGAAAGAATGGAAAACTTCCTGGCATAACTTTTACCCAAAGATTCCCGGCCTGCTCCGATGCTATTGCCTACCATAACTGCGGCGGCACTAGATAATCCAAAAATTACAACCAGAAATAAGTTGTTGATGGTATTACATATCTGAATAGCAGCAACTGCTTGGGTACCCATTCTTCCGTAAACTGCCACATAAACAAGGCTAGCTAGGCCCCAGCACATATCATTTAGAATAACTGGAAGTATGGTATGATAAGATTTTTTAATAAATGTAAAGCTTACATCTATAAGTTCCCTCAAAGATGCGGCAAGAACACCTTTACCAATATAGATACTTACCACTAAAATCGTCGTCTCAGCTACCCTAGCTATTACTGTGGCCAGAGCCGCCCCTTCTACCCCTAAAGCAGGTGCACCTAATTTACCAAAAATAAACACATAGTTAAAAAAGGCATTGCAGATTAGAGCTATGACACTTATTAACATTGGTAAAATTGCATTGCCAACAGATCTTAGAGAAAAATGGTATAAAAATGTAATACCCGTAAAGATATAACTAATCAAAACTATTTTTAAATATGCGGCACCTAAATCTATAACCATTGGGTCATCATTAAAAAGAGTCATGACTTTAGCTGGATTCAGAAAACCTACTAGCATGAAAATTAAAGAAATAATAATAGTGGATACGAGCCCTACACCTAAGATCCGTTTAATATTTGCAAAGTCTTTTTTACCCCAAAATTGGGAGATAAACACACTACATCCGGCCCCTAAACCAAATAAGAACATATTGAAAAAAAAGAAATACTGATTAGCAATCCCGACGGCAGCTATTTCAGTTTCTCCCAATTTACCAACCATTACCGTGTCAATCATGTTTAAAAAAGATGCTAAGAAATTCTGAATCATAATAGGCAAAGCTAAAATAATAACTTTCTTATAAAAATCTTTATCGACCATATTGAGCCTCCATGTAAGCACTACAAAATAACAACCACTTTGAAGTTTTCAAAGTGGTCGTCCGATGACTAAACCGCTCTATGACTCACGCTTCTATAGGCAGGTGTAAGAGCAAATGGCTTTATATAATTAGCATTGAGAAATGGTATCTTATTAACTTCTCTGAACAAGCTCAAATTCATCGATAACAGCTTGTGATGGTTTTTCGGAAACAAGAGATACAACAAAAATAAAGATACAGGAAATTACAAATGCCGGAAATAATTCATAAATACCAAAAACTCCACCCATAGGTTTAAGGATTAGTTTCCAAATAAAAACCGTCAAACCGCCAGAGAGCATACCAGCAATAGCACCTGTTCTAGTAGTATTCTTCCAAAATAGGGAAAACAGCATAATAGGCCCGAAAGTGGCACCGAAACCAGCCCAGGCAAATGAAACTACAGTAAAAATAACACTGTTTTCATCTAAGGCAATAATCATGGCGAAAAACGCTATAACTACTAATGTAATTCTAGATACATATAATACTGCCTTGTCGGTAGCTTCTTTTTTCATAATACCTTGATAAATATTTTTTGAAAAGGCAGAAGCTGCGATAAGCAAATATGAGTCCGAGGAACTAATAGTAGCCGCCAGTATACCAGCCATAACAATTCCCGCAATTAATGGAGGGAAAAAGCTAGTAGACATTATGATAAATATACTTTCCGAGGCACTTTGAGTTAGCAAAGCATCTGGATATAACATTCTACCAATTAAACCAATAGAAACGGCAGCAGTCAGAGAAATAATAACCCAGACCATAGCAATCCTTCTAGATACAGTAAGTTCTTCAGGATTTCTAATTGCCATAAATTTTAATAAAACTTGAGGCATCCCGAAATATCCTAAACCCCAAGATAATGTAGAGATTATAGTTAATAGCCCATAATTAGCTGCATCTCCAAATAAAGGTTGACCTGCTTCCCCAATTTGCTGAACACCGTTAATGAGGGTTGGCTGAGCAATCCCAAAGAAATCGAAAAATCCAGGTATTTGCCTTGCATTGTCAATAACGGCTGAAATACCGCCGGCGGAAGAAATTCCTGCGGCCAATACAGCAGTTAAGGCACCAAACATAACTACACCCTGCATAAAATCTGAAGCACTTTCCGCTAAAAAACCCCCAATATAAGTGTAAAGAACTACGAAGATTGCCCCGGCAATCATCATATATATATATTTTACGCCAAACAAAGTACTAAAAAGTTTACCCACTGTAACAAAGCAACTGGCCGCATAAACACTAAAGAATACCAAAATAAAAAGAGCAGCTATGGTTAATATAACTTTCTTTTCTTCTTTAAATCTATTACTAAAAAAATCAGGAATAGTTATCGCATTTCCCGCTATATGGGAATAATTACGAAGCCTTTTTGCCACAAACAACCAGTTGAAATAAGTACCAATAGCCAGACCAATTGCGGTCCATGCGGCGTCACTTAAACCAAACCAATACGCAACCCCCGGAAGTCCCATCAAGAGCCAACCACTCATATCCGAAGCCTCGGCACCCATAGCTGTAACCCAAGGACCTAGAGATCTTCCTCCGATTAAATAGTTTTCACTGCTTTCATTGGCACGCTTGGCGTAATAAACTCCAATACCAATTACAACTGAAATATAAAGAAACATGGCAATAAAAATCTGTATTTCTCCACTCATCAATGTTCCCCCTCAAATTATTAATACTAATTTTTAATTATACTGTAATATTAAAAACATTTCAAAGTTTATTTTGCCCAATCAAGACCCTTTTTCAGAAAATTAACTACTTTTCATAACTTTACAATCTAATTTCCACAAAATCCCTAGCAGTTATAGAGGTCTCTGTGACTAGACAATCAAGTGCCCAAACTCCTACACCTTGATTTTTTGCTCTTTTTAGTTCCTCGGCAAAAGCCTGGTGTGTCTTACTATTAGGAGTGAAATATAATACATCTTTCATCTGGATAATAAAAAACACATATGCCTCATAACCATCCCTTAGACACTCACTAAGTTCGGAAAGATGCTTAACTCCCCTCTCCGTTGGTGCATCTGGGAATAAAGCTACACCCTTTTCTTCTAAAGTAACCCCCTTAACCTCAATAAATGCTTGGGAGTCACGAGTTTCTAAATAGAAATCAAAGCGAGAATTTTTATATTTAGATTCAGGCTTTATTAATGAAATCTCACCAAAAAAGTTACCTTTTTCCACCCACTCATAAAACACTTTATTTGGAGCTTGGCTATCTATATTAATAAGCTTTTCATCCTTATATACGGATATTAAATCATATTTGGTCTTGCGGTTTTTACTATCAACCTCTTGAACAAAAATATCGGCATTGGAAATCAATAGTTCTTTACACCGTCCTGTATTTTTTACATGACAGATTTCCTTTTGGCCATCAACTTCAATATTGGCGATAAACCTATTGGGACGAGAAATGAATTTTGCCGGCTTTATATTGTTATAATTCATAATAATTATTTTAACCCCTTTTTAAACATTTAAGGACGAGCTTTTACTGTCCCCATGTACTATTATCTAATTTAGACCTGCACGTTTACTAGCTAATTGATACCAAACACCAGTCACTATCTGTAGGATACCTGTTACTAATAAAATTGAGCCAATAGAAACAATATCGGCAAGTGGACCGAAAAGAAGTATAGCAATAGGCATTGCACTGCCGATGACGATTTGCACCAAAGAAAATACTCGCCCCATAATAGCAGGTTCCACATTTTCCTGAATCAATACAGTTTGCGCTGTGGCAATTACCGGCATGAATAAACCAGAAATACCCATAATGATTAAATATATAATAAAATTACTGACAATACCCAAGAGTGCAAAGGTAATACCAAATGCAACCAGACAAATAGCCACAGTAAGAATTTTATCTTTAAATTCCCCTTTAAAAGAAACATAAACCCCGCCAAGGAAAGAGCCAACTGTCCAAACCATTTCATTTGCTGTTAGCCGCCAAACATCACTACCAAAGATTCTTTCCACCAATAAAGGTGTTAGCACAGCCGCCGGTGTGATAAGGAAAAAAGATACGCCGGAACAGATTAAAACCAGCTTCAATAACTTGTTGTTTAAGGTATAAGTTATCCCTGCACGTAACTCTTCAAAAACAGAGGTAGGTTCTGTTAAACGAGGAACTTTTTCAATACGAATAAAGCTTAAAACAAGAATGGCTAAAGAAGCGGTTAATACATCTAGCATAAAAGCCCAAAAAATGCCCAAAGAACCCAGGACAATCCCCCCTACGGCAGGAGAAAGAAGCATTAATACAGAATTTAAGGTTTGATTGATACCTTGCACCTTGGTCAGCTTTTCCTGAGGGACAATTTGCGTATACATAGCATTGACTGAAGGCATTTGAATACCTGAACCCAGGGAGCGAATAAAAGAGATTGCCAAGAGTAGTTCCAGGCTTTGGTACCCAGCCCAAAAAGCAATTGCTAGCCCCAGGGTGGCCAAAGCAATAAAACCATCGGCCAGCATAATAATATATTTACGGTTATAACGATCCGCCCAAACACCGGCCCAGAGAGAAATGAGAACCTGAGGCAGTAAAGAGCTAATCGTAAAAAGCATCACCCATTTACCTGATGAGGTTTCCAAAGTAATATACCAAATAATTGAGAAACTAACAACAGAGGAGCCAAAAAGTGATATGTTCTGGCTAATTAAAAATAAAACTATTTTCTTCCAAACGGAATTATTTTCGTGCAATAAGTTTGTTTTCAAAAAAATCGTCCTTTCAAATTAAAGTAGAAGGATTTACTCTAGCATATTTCAAATGATAAGTAAATTGGGATTTTGAAACATATTTAATCGAAATCTTTTTATCCGCCAAAATTATTAGTTTATATACTAGGGATTTAGTGCAACCAATATTCACAGAAGTTCCTTTAAGAACAACTTCAAAAAACGAACATATAATAAAATGACCTGTTCTATGAAAGGAGCGATCAATATGCATAATAATTATCAAGTATGTCCCTATTGCCTGAATACACCATGTCACAACTTTATCTATAATAATTATCCTGGATACCCGTACCCCCACTACCCACAATATACTCCGAATTGTTTTCCCCAATTTCCAAATGAATGTGGACTATTATTAAAGGATTATGGATCAGAGCCCTTTGTGATTAATATTGAAGAGGCTACTACACAAAATG
>JBMNUR010000135.1:0-7749 GCA_050946395.1 Peptococcales bacterium | reverse complement strand
TACATTTATAGGACTACCACCTAAAAATGCTGCCATGTTATGAACCGCAATATCCATCAATCGTTGACGAGATTCTTTAGGTGCCCAGGATATATGAGGTGTAATAAAGCAATTTTTTGCCTGTAATAATGGATTATCCCTCCTTATTGGTTCGCTTGAGACTACATCGACTCCTACAGCATATACCTTTACGCTATTTAATGCATCCCTCAAATCCTCTTCAACAATAAGGGGTCCTCTGGAATTATTAATAATTATTACCCCATCCTTCATCTTTCCTATGGAATCCTTATTAATAATACCCTTTGTTGATGGGAGGAGGGGACAATGGAGTACTATTACATCGGATTTTTCATATAAGTCGTCCAATTGCACATACTTACATGTTTCGCTTTCTAATTCCGGGTTTTTATTAGCATCATATGCTAAAACTTTCATACCTAATGCCTGGGCAATTCTTGCCGTATTTTGGCCTATTCGGCCAACCCCGATTATGCCCATATTCTTCCCGGCTAACTCAATTAGGGAATAGTCCCAAAAACACCAGTCCGGATTAGATTCCCATCTCCCTTGATATACTGCTTGGCTGTGATAGGCTACATGATGGCAAATTTCCAATAACATTGCTATAGCAAATTGTGCTACGGAAGATGTTCCGTATGTGGGTATGTTAGTTACGACAATTCCCTTCTCCTTGGCCGCTTTAATATCTATTTCATTGTATCCTGTTGCCAGTACACCAATTTATTTAAGGTTTTGAGCTTTGTATATGATTTCCCTTGATATAGGTACCTTGTTAACAAGTACATGCTCCGCATTTCCTATTCTTGATAATACCTCTGATTCCGAAGTTCTATCATATACTGTTAATTGTCCGAATTTCTCCATTCCCTCCCAGGATAAATCTCCCGGGTTTAAAGTATAACCGTCTAATACAACTATTTTCATGTGATCCTCCAGCTATATTATCTATAAGCATTATACAACATTATTTATAAACAGTTATAATATTTATTATTATTTCTTTAAACTCCGGCAACTTTAATTACCTTATTCTTATATTAAACATCAAGGATTGATGTATACAAAACCATCTGTATTTCTACCGGAGCATTACCGGGTAATGAAGATACTCCTATAGCAGCCCGGCTCCCGATTCCTGCTTCACCTATTTCATGTGAAAGAAATTCTGAAGCAAAATCTGCAATTTTTGAATGAGCTGTAAAATCTTCTTCTGAATTTATAAAAACCATAATTGATAAAACTCGTTCAATTCGTTCATTATATTTCAGCATATTCTTTGCAGCCGTCAGAGCATTGAGTGTTGCTTGATTTACTGCATTCCTATAGTTTTCTATTGATAAGGCAGTTTTTACTTTTCCTTCGAATATTAAAACTCCTTTTTCCCTAGGTGTCATTCCGGCAGTAAAAATAAAGTTTCCTGCCCTGGTTGCTGGAACATATTTGCCTTGAGGAATTGGATTTTCTCTTCTGTCATTGCTCATATGCGAAACAACTCCATCATTTTTATAATACGGCTCATTGCTTCAACTGCTGCACAGTGGTCCTGAGAAAAATTAATTCTAAACCAATTAATAAACTGAGGACCAAATTCTGTCCCGGGTGTAACAGTTACGTTTGCCTTTATTCGCAAAATTTTTATAAATTCATGCATTGATATTTCCATTTCAGGAAGCTTTACAAACAAATAACTTCCTCCTTCGGTGGTTCTTGCCTCAACACCTCTTACTTCTCGTAGCATGGTGAGCAAATCATCTCGAATAGCCTTATGTTGTGCAATACGTTCTTCCATCCATCCGGCTGGTTCATTAAACCAGTTCATAAATACGGCCTGATTGTATCCGCTGCAACGCAATGACATAATAGCCTGCAATTTTTCCATTCTTTCTATGACAGCAGAATTTCCAAATGCTACTCCAAGACGGTAACCACTTAATGATTCTGTTTTTGAAGGACCAATAATTGTAATCAAATTTTCCGGTATTACATCCAGACTACACATATGCGTGTACCTGTGCCCATCATAAATTTGTCGTGAATAAAGCTCATCTGCTATTACTGTTACCCCATACTTTTTAGCAAGCGCGGCTATTGAACATACTTCATCATGAGAATAAATAACACCTGTTGGATTGTTAGGATTTGAAAATACAAATAACTTAACACCTGTTTTAAAACCTTCTTCTAATTGATTAAGATCAATGCCTGCCCCTTCTGAACATCTAGTATAATACATCTGAATCGGAGCGACTACACCTCCAAAAAATGTAACGAGCTTACGATTTGCAAAATAATCAGGTTCTACAATCGCTACTCTATCGTTAGGCATAATATTAGCACCAATTGCCAAAAATAATGCCCCCTGGGTACCCGGAGTTAAAATAATTTCTTCATTAAAATTTATATTTGCGCCGGTAAATTCAGATATCTTACTTGCTAGATATTGGCGAATAGAATTTTTTCCCCTATATTCGGTATATGCTTGTTTACCTCCCACTTTAAAACCTTCAATAAAGGTTTCAAGAGTACCCGGAATGGGAGGAAAAGCATCTACATCCCCATGGGAAAAATCAACCGTTATTCCTGGAATCTCTTTTATGTCAATAACAAGATCTTCAATATTTTGTCGGCCTTCCTGACCTGGTGCATTGTCAATTCCAAGCTTTTTAAATTTCTCTATAATATTCATTAGTTTTTCTACTCCTTTTAAAGTTTATCTGCAAAACCTATGGCTTAATTACACATATTTATATATTATCTAATTCTCTTAAATAAACATCCTTATAGGTATCAAGCCCTGTCACATCTGCCGCTAAATCAGTTAGAGGAAATATATCGCTTCTGTCTAAGTATTTTATGTCAAATTTACGGTTCAAGGCCATAAGCTGCTTAAGACCTGCAGCCACCCTGTTAATAAAAGAATATACTCCAACTGCTCCTGTTGGCAGGTCTTCTGCATTGTCATAATAAAGCTTTAATTCTCTTATATCAGCAAAAATTTCATCCTTTGTATTTCCAAACCTTTGATATTCTTTAGGTATATTGCCTGCTTCTATCAATTCACCTACTTGTTTGCCTACCATTGCTGCAGCCATAGCCGCCCTGCCAAGGGCAACAAAATTTATATAGGGAGCTCCAAGAGCCAAGCCTTTAAATACATGGTCCTCTAAGGCAAATCCTCCTGTTATGGCAACCTGAGGCAAGTAATAGCCTTTTTCATCCATTCTCTTCAAAATATCATAGAGCATACTTTCCAAATAAACAGTTGGTATACCCCATTCATTCATCATTTTTACAGGGCTGTTGCCTGTACCTCCTCCTGCCCCATCGAAGGTAACTAAATCAACTTGATTTTCAGATGCGATTTTTAAAATTCTAATTATGTCCTTAGGGTCAAAGGGGCCGGTCTTTAAGCAGATACGCTCTGCTCCCAGTTCTCTTAACCGGGCTATGCGTTTTTTAAGTATTTCTTCATTCCAAATAGGCAGTTTACCTATTTTTTCAAATACAGGTCCTTTCCCCTTTTTGAAATTGTCAGCAACTGTTGGATCAGAAGGGTCAGGATACACCAAATATCCCTTATTTTGAAGTATTAATGCTTCTTCCAGGGAATTAATCCGTCCCATTCCCTGAATGCCCTTTGCAGCCTGACCGAATTTGAGCTCAACTGATTTTACACCTAATTTTGGTATAACATAATCCAAAACTCCGGAGTTCTCGTCGTCGTAGCTTGCCTGCATGATGATGTCACCGTATCCACGGCTGTGTTTTCTAAAATCCTTTACCATTTCTTCAACCAGAGGAGAGGACACTACCCTGCCCTTTTCCAGAATTAAATTTTTGTCATTGGGTATAGCATCTTCGCCTATTACCACAGATACTCCCGCCAGAGCAGCACCTATATAGTAATCTTTCCAGTTTAATTTTGCCATAGCCGGCAAAATAATAGGCATTTTCATTTTAACTTTGCTTTTTATTCCAAATTCACATTCAGTTTTAACTTTGGGATATGTAACTTCATCAGCATTTTCTTCACACCCTAAAGCTCCAAATACTCTTCCGTTTATAGATAAATGGGAAAAATCCAAGGGGTAATCCTTTTCAGAAGCAAACTGGTTAATATCTCTCCTATAAGGATATGTCGCTTCTGAACCTCTAACCGCTGATAATCCTATTTCACAGGTACCGGTACATACAGCTGTGCAAACTGCACACATACCCGAGAAGGGTGAAACGTTTTCAGGCGTCCTCATTTTTGTATTGCTTATTGTACTTCCTAAAGCAGGACTGTAAGTCATATATAATACCTCCTAATTATTAAGAACTAAAATTAAACATTTAACATATATTTATAACATAATTGATAATATACAAAGATTTACCATCTTTAAAATCTGAAAGTTTACAACTTTTTAATAAACCATGATAGACGTGGAGCTATACATAAATTATAGTGATTAACTTATTCTAAAGACCCAAATAAGCTTTCTTTACTTCATTATTATCTAACAAATGAGATCCCTTTCCTTCAATTACTGTTTCCCCGTTTTGTATTACATAAGCATAATCTGCAAGTTCAAGAGTATGATTAACATTTTGTTCTACTAGAATAATGGTTATCCCTAATTTACTAATATTTTTAATAAAATCAAACATTTCTCCTACTAACTTAGGCATCAACCCTAAAGAAGGCTCGTCTAAAATTAGAAGTTTTGGTTCAGACATCATTCCTCTTGCTATGGAAACCATTTGTTGTTCTCCACCTGAAAGAGTTTCGGCAGATTGTCGTAATCTCTCTTTTACTCTTGGAAAAATATTATATACTTGTTCAAGTCTTTTATTTATTATATTTTTATCTTTTATCAAAAATGCTCCCATTCTTAAGTTATCTTCAACTGAAAGTTTCCCAAACAATTGCCTTCCTTCTGGTACCATTGCAATTCCTTGTGATACTATTTCATTTGTTTTTATTCCTACAATATCTTTTCCGTTATATACAATTTTTCCACCCATAGGTTTTATCAATCCGGTTATAGCCTTTAAAGTAGTAGATTTGCCTGAACCATTAGAGCCTAATAAAGCTACTATCTGTCCTTCTTCAACATTAAATGATACGTCAAATATTACAGGAACTCCACCATAACCAGCTTTAAGATTTTTAACTTCTAACATCTTTAGCCTCCCCTAAGTAAGCCTTTATGACTTCTGCGTTATTTGTAATTTCATTTGGTGTTCCTTCTACCAATAATTTCCCCGAATTAATAACAACAACTTTATCAGAAACTGTCATGACAACATCCATAACATGCTCTATAGTCAGAATAGTTATATTCATTTTATTAATAGTTCTTATTAACTCTACTGCTTCCTGTCTTTCTTTATTTGTAAGACCCGCCATAGTCTCATCCAAAAGTAATAATTTTGGTTTAGTAGCAAGTGCTCTAGCAATTTCAATCCTTTTTTTCTGAATTACATTTAAATTTTTAACCAATAAATCTTTGTATTTGTTTAAATTACATATCTCCAAAGTATCTTCCGCTACCTTTCTAGCAGAAGAAATATTAGAAAACCTGCACAATGAACCAACAAGAACATTTTCATAAACTGACATATCATTTAATGACTGAGGTATTTGGAATGTTCTGCCTATACCAAGTTTGCATATTTGATTCGCTTTTTTTGAGGTAATATCTGTTCCATCAAATATAATAGTTCCGGATGTTAGTTTATGTGCTCCGCTTATTGAATTAAATAAGGTAGTCTTCCCAGCTCCATTGGGTCCTACTACTCCGACTATTGTACCTTCCTCAACACTAAAACTTATATTTTCATTAGCCATAAGACCTGCAAATTGTTTCGTGGCATTCTTAATTTCAAGTATTAGACTCAATTCGAAGGCACCTCCTCCTTCTTAGAATTTCTTCTACTAAACCACTTTAATTTATCCTTATCGAAAATTGAAAGTACTCCATCAGGAATATATAGAACAACTACAATAACCAATATGCCATAAAGCAATTGATCCATACCATTTCCTGAACCACCAAAAAATACCCTGCTATATTCTGATGTAAGAGTTAGTATTATTGACCCCACAATTGGTCCAAACACCTTACCAACTCCACCCATAACTGTTACTAAACAAATCATTAGTGAAATATTCAAAGTCATAAGCATAGCAGGATCTATGTACAACATATATTGTGCATATAGGCTGCCGCCAATGCTTACAATAGAGGCACTTAATATATATGCAATTAATTTATATTTAGCTGTATCAATACCAACACTTTCTGCTGCAAGATCATTGCCTTTGATAGTTCGTAAGTAATATCCAAATTTAGATTTGTCTAAATATATAACCAGTCCCAGTATTACAACAGCAAAAGCAAGAAAAATATAAAAATAGTATAATTTACCACTAAATTGCATTGAGAACCACATTGGTACCTGAGGTTTAAGAAAATCAACGCCTGTTGCACCTCCAATGGACTTTGTGTTTATGAAAATAATTCTTCCAGCTTCGCCTACAGCCATGGTTGCGACAGCAAAATAATGACCTTTAAGTCTTAATAAGGGTGCTCCTATTATAAAAGCAATAACTATTGATAATATCACCCCTATCCACATGCCGATCCAGGGTGTAATATTAAAATAAAGAAAACCTATTGCACTTGCATAACTACCAATTCCATAAAAGAGAGAGTGTCCCATTGATACCTGACCAGCATAACCCCCTATAAAATTCCACCCCATGCCAATAATTGACCACACTAATACCATAATCATAACATGTCTGGAAAATGTATTTGTAATTACTAATGGCAATAAAGCAAAAATAATTAAACCTACAAAGGCAATTATGATAGTTTTCTTAGATATTTCTATTTTATTTGTCATTTTCTACCTCCCAAAAAGACCTTTTGGCTTAAAGGATACTGTAATTATATATATTATACATACTGATAAATATTTAAAAGCTGTATTTAGGTAAACCCCTGTTGTAGTGTCTACTAGTCCCATAATTACTCCACCAAAGAAAGCACCAGGAATACTGCCGAATCCACCCAATGCAACAGCTATATTTCCAAATAACAAAAATGTGGAACCAACTCCCGGAAACACATAGTAATAGTATGTCAAAATGCAGCCTGCTGCTCCTGTTATTGCAGCAGATAGAGAAAAGGCAAGGGCATACGCAAAGTCAGCATCTATTCCAACTAAGGCTGCCGCCTCTTTATTCATTGAAGTAGCCTGTATAGCTTTTCCAATTCTTGTTTTGTTAATAAATAAATACAAGGATATTGAAAGTATTAAGGAAGCAACAAACGGTACTATCTTTGTTTTACTAATTGATAATGTACCTAATGTAATTGTCCCTTTAAAATATAGATCAGAAACGGTTCTATATTCACCACCAAATAATGATAATGCAATATTTGCTAAAACTATACTTAATGCAAAAGTTAATAATCTTTGCGATAAAATAGGTCCTGACAAAACTCTTTTTATAGTTACTTTATATATTACCCAGCCAATTACAAACATAAATATCATGCAAAATGGTACAGAAATAATAGGGTCAAGTCCAAAAAACGAATTTAAGAAAAAAGCAATATACATTCCAATCATCAAAAATTCACCCTGGGCAAAATTAAGTATATTCATTACACCCCAAATCAAAGATATTCCTACAGCAACTAAAGAAATAATTGAACCATTAATAAT
>JBMNUR010000134.1:0-7834 GCA_050946395.1 Peptococcales bacterium | reverse complement strand
CATTACGTTTCCCTTCTATAATGGTCTCTCTAAATTCTGAATACCCCTCCATTCCCTTAATAAAAACATCTTTTATCTCCGCCCCAACTCGTTCGAAATGTTTGGGCGTAAGTGATGATGCACTGGCGGTAAGTACACCAATTTTACATCCCGGTCCATGAAGTGCACGGACAAGAGGAATCTGAATTAGACTAGAGAGTAATACTGGAATCTTTACTGCAGCGGCAATCTCCTTTTGGAATAGGGCCATAAAGCCGCAGCTACCTGTAATACACTTTACTCCGTCTCGTTCTAATTGCCTGGCTACTTCAATAAAAGGCTTTATTAATTCGGGAGTTGGTGATAATATCTCTTTAACACCAACACCTTTAATCACTGACTGAACCACGGGAAAATTGTAAGTTAATGGATTACGCATATGTCCTACTGGCTTAGGGAATTTCGTATCAAGACAAAGTATACCTACTGGAGTATCATAATAAAGATAGCCCCCTTTTAAAATCATAATAATCCTCCTTACCGGGCAAATAGAGAATACTCACTTTTACAGGTTATTTGAATTAATTACGCGCTATAAAGTTATATTCCCTTATCTTATTAAATTAACATAACCGCGTGTATCAAATTCTTTTAGCTTACTTGACTTATTAGGTCTTCTTTTGATGCAATGTTAAAACCTAACTTTTCAACACTCATGCCTTCTGCCCAAAAATCTCTTCCCAAAAGAGCTCCCCCCAGAGTTATTATTGCATCGATAACAGGTGTTGCAACACCAGCAACCTTACCTATACTTGACCATAAAACCAATCCATTAGGAATATCCTCAGTAATATAACGACTGTTTAAGTCAGTTGGACCTTTTACAAAGGGATAAATTGTACTTTCGTTATATTGTCTTTGAAGATTTTCCAATGGCTGGGCATATCCAAGTTCCACTATTCTTGTTTCCTTAGGAACACCTTCAAAACCCATCGCTTTGCAAATTGCAGCCCTTTCATTGTCAACCGCTTTTACAACATTAACCGTATGTTCGGTCATTCCTTCTTTATATAACCAAAATTCCCCTTTAGAATAATCTATGCGACCTGCATTACAAACACTTGGCCCAGGATGTGATTCAGGGTTGCCATTATTCAATGTGGTTTCCCATACGTTTGCAGCTGGAACTAAAAAATCATACAATTGCCTAACTCTTCTGATTAATTCAGGGGTATCTTTACTTGGATAAGCAGCACATAATAATTTTTTCGTTTTTAACATCATATGCACTTCACCTTTATCAGCAAAAAATCTGGTACCATAAGTTAAGGTATTAGTCTCACCAATTTTAAAATTAGTTTTAACTCCTAAAGTTTTTATTGTTTGCATAAATCGCACACTAGCCATACAAGCTGCAGAATTGATTAAAACAGCTTGACCTTCTTCAAGATAAGGAGCACATTTATCTGCTATTATCTCTATTGCTGTTCCCGGTACCGTAATCATAACCACATCAGCATTTT
The DNA here is from genome assembly GCA_050946395.1 of Peptococcales bacterium. Classification (GTDB taxonomy): domain Bacteria; phylum Bacillota; class Peptococcia; order Peptococcales; family BICA1-8; genus JBMNUR01. The sequence goes on along the minus strand of JBMNUR010000134.1, from coordinate 6,332 downwards.
TAATTGCTTCGGAAATATTTGTTGTTACTAAGGCAATCTTTACAAATTGTTCGCCTTTTTCAGTTTTAAAAAGAATTCCCCCTTTTTTTTCAATAACTTCTATATTTTTATGGAATTCCGGGCTCTCGTAAAGTCGCACTTCAAACCCTTGAGCTGAAAGATCTGCCGCTGCTGTAGCTCCACCATTCCCGGCACCTAAAATTGCAACTCGTTTAACCAATTTATTCCCTCCCAAAAAATAAAGAGTGTCTTTATATTTAAATTACTTAAAATTGATTTTAGGTTAAGTTTTAATATTCTTAATAAAAATTATTAATAAAAATTTAATCTAAAATCATATTGTTGTCTTCTTTTTGCTTTCTACCGATAAATGTTTGAAGAAACCATAGCACACCGCACCAGCGCCAACAAAACATACTCCTACCGAAAAATATATTAAAATATCCCATATATTCATTTTAAAAACCTCCTTTAGCCTTGAATATTCTCTGGAATATAGGTACCTGTTGGGACTTTATCTTTTGTCATTAAATGTACCAATCCTAAAATAAATAGATTTGCCAATATTCCCATGATAAGTCCAGGTATCCCATATGGGTCATTTAGCATATACTGCCAAACAACAGTTGTTATTATGCCTGCCAGTATTGCTGGAACGCCGGCATAAGGTGATATTCTTCTTTCCAAAGGAGTAGCTCCTAGCAATATAACAGTAGCTAAAGTAGGAATCATACTGGGTGCCCATAAACCAAATATATAAACCATTAAATCAAATACACTTGGAATAAATATTGTTACGAATATTCCCAAAAACCCGACTGCTAAAGTGGCTAGTTTTGACCATTTTAACAAAGTGGCGTCATCTGCAGAAGGATTGATAAACTTATTATAAATGTCCCTTGTAAAAACCACCGCAGCTGTGTTCAAAATGGAGTCACCCGTAGACATAACAGCGGCAATCAATCCACCAAAAACTAATCCAACAACTCCTATTGGCAAAGTGTCACGGATAAGTGTAGTAAATACCAAATCTTTATTAAGTTCCGGATAAAGGGTAATACCAATTAATCCTAAGGCAATAACTACAATAGTACTAAACCAAAAAAACGCCGAAAATGGTAACCCCTAATTTAGCATCTTTCGAACTTTTTGTAGTCATATATCTTTGCATATGAAATGGAGCAAGAGCTTCTCCTAGCAAAAATGTTAAGAAAAAAGCAATAAGAGCTAATAATGACCATCCTGCATCCAGCACAAGATTATCAGGCTTAATACTTGCAACTTGCTCTAGAACTATTGTCATTCCTCCACTATTACTTAATGAAATCAAGGCAGCTACACCTATACCTAGCATTAAAATAATAAATTGAACTGCATCGGTATAAATAACCGCTAATATACCTCCACCCCAAGTATAAGCAATTACTATTATGGTAGCTAGAATGGACATCGGAAGTATTGGTAAACCTGTAACCGTCTCAAGTATTCGTCCCATAGCAAGAATTTGAACAGCAAATACACAAATGCAATAAATAAAAGATATAATACTAGATACTAATCTTCCTGATTGACCAAAATGATAACCCATAATATCACCAATAGTATATACATTGCCCATTTCGCGAACTCTTGGAGCAATAAATAATCCAATAAGAATTTGACTAGTCGCAACACCTAATACTGCTACAAATACAACAAGTCCTGTATTATGCACAAATGCGACACGACCTATAGTTGCTCCACCACCTAGAAGGGTTGCACCTACAGTCGCAAACAACAACGACATCGGTATATTTCTACCAGCAACTGCGTAGTCATCAAAACCCGTTATTGCTTTCATGGAATAATAACCAATTGCTAAAATGCCAATAAAATATGCAATCATAATTACCAAATCAATTATACTTACTCCCATTCTATAACCTCCCCATTTAATCCGTATTAAGATTTTTCATAAAAATTACATAATTGGCTAAACGAACCTCCTTCCCCTAAAGTAACAGAAGTTTAAGTTATAGAGTTTTCTTATTGTACGGCACATTGGGTTTTCTTATAATTCATATTATCCTTTTTTAATTTTAGATTCACCGTTAACAATGCACAGTTATTTTTTTATTTTTGGCCCAATTTTGACTATTCTGCACAATTAAATTTGCAAAAAAAGGATGATTTTTTGCTCGATAAATTGTAGGCCTATTCTGCAAAATATTATAAGTATAAGGCTCTATGTCAATAGTTGGGGCATTTTTGAAGCTTCTTCTTAGTAGCAACATTAATTTCAATAAAACCCTCTGAGTAATTAATATTTTTTACATATACACCTTTTAAATTAAGTAAAGAATTGATATTATTAATACGCACTTATATCGTCACTCCTTTTGGTGTTTTTTTCGTCAATTAACATTTTAAAGGGAGATCGGTATAAGTGCATTTATTTTTAGCAAAAAAATGCTGAGATGTTTTCACACCCCAACATTTATTGTAGAACCTATTATAAAACGGGACGATAAAGATATAACTTATCGTCCCGACTGTAGTTCCATATAAATTAAAATTATTAAATCTTATTCAGGGAAAAACCTGACTGTTGCCACATTTCGTTTGGTGAAAAACTCAATTCCATCTTTACCTTGGGCTTTAATTTCACTACCAAAGAGGGAGTTTTTCGTTCCGCCAAAGGGTAAATATGGCATTGAAGCAGGTACGCCCACATTTACTCCAGCCATACCAACATCAATTTCATCGAGAAACTTTTGGGCGTAATACCCATTTTGGGTAAAGATAGCACCACCATTACCAAATTCGGAACTGTTCATAACCTCTAAAGCATGATCAATATCTTTGACTTTCATCAAGGAAACAACAGGCCCAAAAATTTCTTCTTTGGCAATAGTCATCTCAGGAGTTACTTCCGATAAAATAGTTGGTCCTACGAAGAAGCCTTTTTTGTTTTTCTCAGGAAGATCTGGGTTTCGGCCATCTAAAACTAAATTTGCGCCTTCTTTTATCCCTAGTTGGATATAGTTTAAGATTCTTTCTTGATGTTTTTTCGAAATTACAGGTCCAACATAAACTTCCGGGTCTCTTGCATCTCCCACCTTTAATTTCTTCGCAGCTTCAATCATCTTTTCTTTAACTTTATCATAAATTTCAGGTACTGCCGCTACAATAGAACCGGCCATACATCTTTGACCCGCTGCACCAAAACAGGAATTGATAAATTGGCCGACAAAACCGTCCATTTTAACGTCTTCCATAACAAGCAAAGTATTCTTAGCACCAGCTAAGACCATGCTTCTTTTTCCTTCTTTACCACACACTTCAGCAATGCGTTTACCAACCGGTGTAGAACCTACAAAACAAACTCCCTTTACTTTAGAATTAGCCATTATAGCCTCACCAACTCTGTAATCACCATTTACAAGGTTAACTACTCCTTTAGGCAAGCCAATTTCAGCTAATATTTCCAGCATTCTCTGCATAAAAAGCGGGGATTGTTCACTAGCTTTATATACTATTGTATTACCTGTTCCAATGGCATAAGGGATAAACCATCCAAAAACTAAAGCCGGAAAATTATATGGTGAAATACCACCGATTACGCCTAAGGGCTTGCGAACAACCTGACCTTCGAGACCAGGAGAAATTTCTATTTTTTCTCCTTGGGCAAGCATGGGTATAGAGCAGGCAGTCTCAACAATTTGAATAACACGGTTTACCTCTCCCCGTGCATCTTCGATGTGTTTGGCTTGGTCCCTGGCAATTATTGCCGCTAATTCCTCCGTATTTTCTTTCATTTTATTACGCAATTCAAATAGAAAGGACACTCTCTTTTGGGAAGTTTCTTTTCCCCATATTTTAAAAGCTTCGGCAGCCCCATTAACAGCCACATCTACGGTTTTTTGAGAGGTAAAAGGAACTTCACCAATAACTTCGCCTGTAGAAGGATTATAGATAGGCATGGTATCTACGCCTACTTCCTCTATCCATTCACCATTTATATAATTTTTAACTTTTATATATTCTTTTGTATAATCCATTAATATTAACCTCCACTCAAATAATTATCTAAAAAACCTTATTACTTCACCATCAAAAATAAAATTATTGAAAAATGAAAAATTACTCTATAAATTACCCCCTTATCTTAATTAGAAAATTATAACCTTCACCACTCGTAGGTATGTCACTACCACTATTATTGTTTATGTTCTACATAAGTTTTTTTAATTCCTTCTTCTTTTTTCAAATTTTTTGACTCTTTCCCAGCTTAAAAATTGCTATTTTGTAGCCTTTTTATTTAGCCCCTTTAAGACGCATGTTTTGGAACCAGACTTTTACCCATAGAGATTGTTAAGTTTATTTCGATACTTTAATTTGGATAAGGCGATTTTTAATAGGAATTTTGCACATCAAGTGATCCTTAGCTTTTGGTGGGGTTGCCTAGAGAAATACTTACTCCTGCTTTTTTCCTAAGTAGAAGATGGGAGTTTTATGGCTGGTAATCAGCGGATAATTATACTTCTTTTAAAAATATAGAAATATTTTGAAATCATGGGAGGATAAATATAAATTATGTAGAATATAAAAAATATCTCAATGGTTAGGACATCTCTACAACCAAAAATTAAAGGTGAATCTTAATTTTTAATTATAGTTTGTCCGTTTTCTTCCTGTCTTTAGCGACAAAGTCAGGCATCTTATATGGAGGTGATATGTTTTATCTAGTTTGTTGAATTTAGGAAATAATCGCACTTTTTAGTATTGGGAAGCTCGGGTAGCTCTTGTATAGCCCGATGAAATTTTTACTGTTCGGTATCAGAAAACTGGAAAGGGGAGAACACAATTGAGTGTTGAACTTATAACTTTATTAATGTTTGCGTGTCTTTTTATTACCTTATTTTTAGGATTACCTGTTGCTCTCGGATTAGGTGGTACTGCCATTTTATTTGCTATTCTCTTGAGTCCCCACACATTGCTTGCAGCTCCTAGCGCCTTTTTTTATACACCTTGGCAGTATGTTTTGGTAACAATACCCCTTTTTTTGTTTATGGGGAATTTAATTCGCTATTCCGGTATTGCTGATGCCGCTTATGAGGCAGCATATAAATTGATCGGCCATATTAACGGTGGGTTGGCAATGGGAACAGTTATTATCTGTACTCTTTTTGCCGCTATTACCGGAACAACACCTCCAGCTACCATTACTATGGGGCAGATTGCTTACCCCTCCATGATGAAGTATAAGTATCATAACGGAATAGCCATCGGTGCGATAGGTGCTGGTGGTGCCTTGGGAGCTCTCATTCCTCCTAGTGTCCCCTTTATTTTCTATGGACTTTTGGCGAAAGAATCAATAGGTGCACTATTTCTAGGTGGAGTTATACCAGGAGTAATGCTTGCCACATTCTATGTAATCTATATTGGTGTGAGGTGTAAAATTCAGCCACATATGGGTCCCCCTACACCCGCTGATGAATCTTTTTCCACAAAAGAAAAACTTGCTGCGGTAATTAGTATTTGGCCATTCATCGTCCTTATTTTCCTAGTCCTTGGAGTAATCTGGCTAGGAGTGGCAACACCCCAAGAGGCTGCTGCTTTCGGTGCCGGTGGTGCCTTAATTATTAACCTTATTTATCGCAGACTCACCTGGGATATATTGAAGACCTCTTTACAATCTACAGTTCAGCTTTCGTCAATGGGTTTATGGATTCTCATTGGTGCCAACTTATTTACCAACGTCTTTAGTGCTCTAGGCTGCCAAGATGTAATAACTAGAGCTGCCTTAGCCATGCCTGGTGGTGACTTTGGCGTTATCATAGCTATGATGCTCATTATCATGATCCTTGGGATGATGATGGATGATTGGGCAATAATCATGCTTTGTACACCTTTATTTGTTCCAATCATTACTCAACTCGGTTTTGATAAATTATGGTTTGGTGTCTTATTTGTTGTTAATATTCAAATTGCTTATTTGTCGCCACCCTTTGGCTTTGTCCTATTTTGGATAAAAAGCATTTTACCAAAGAATGTTCACATGGGAGAAGTCTATCGTTCTGTTATTCCGTTCATAATTCTTCAAATAATAGGATTAGTTTTGATTATGATATTCCCTCAAATTGCTACATGGCTACCTAATTACGTATTTAAATAAAGATAATATTTGTGGGAATCTTCAGTTATTTAGAAATAAGCATTCACATAAGAAAGGTGCCCACTTCATATTTATAAAAAGGGAGGTGGTTTTTAAGAGATTTGAAGTATTGTTCCTTATACCTTATCTAAAATGGAAAGAAAAAAAGGAGGTATATGTAAATGAAAAGGAATTC
>JBMNUR010000133.1:0-7837 GCA_050946395.1 Peptococcales bacterium | reverse complement strand
AGCGGATACTTGGAATCAGTTGCATAACCGGCTCTTTTTAAAGCCCAAGCACCTAAGGTGCTATTATGCATTACTGCTCGATAAGGTTCGTACCTGGCCGAAGTTAGAAGTAGGCGCTTATGATCATCCCAACTTTCTTCTGGACTGGTATATGCCCGAAATTCTGCATCTACCCGGAAGGTATTCCCGTTATATTCCTCCCAAGTATTAGAAATAACTGAGCCTGCAGAAGCTTTTCCTTTAATTCCAAAAAGATTGTTGGAAGGCTTTCCGGAATATTTATCTACCGGTGTTGATTGACCCCAGCCCGTTTCCAAAATAGCTTGGGCAGTCTGTAAAGCTGCAGACATACCGGTTTTTTCTTGAGATTTCACAGCTAATTGCGAAGCAAAACCCTGGAACTGGCTCTTCTCAATAATAGGAGTCGGTCCATAAATTTTTCCTAAATATACTTTAACGGGTACTGCTTCACTAGATATTGTTTGTCCAGAACCGGTGAAACCTACAGCCTGGATTTTCCATGAACCAGCATCACTTTTTTCTGGAGTCCAGAGATAATCAACACCCGCATCAGGACCCCCGGCAAGTACTTTCTTCTGATTACCATTAACATCTAAAAGTCGATACTCAATACCGGTAAGAGGAACATTAGCACTGGATCTTAATTTGACTGCCTCAGTGAGAGTTTGATTGGGGGCAACACTATCTAAGTTTAGTTTGGGAGTCCCCAAAACCTGAATATATACGGGGGCGGTAGTATGGGTAACCCCTCTTGTATCTTTGACCCTGCCAAAAACCTCCCAGTTACCGGCAAATTCCGGACCAGGCAACCATCTAAAGCTAGAGTAGCCACTTTGAGCAAGTACTTGTTCTACACCGGTACTACTATTTTTTAAGATATATTCCACCTGGGTAATAGGGAAATTTCTCCACACCCAGAGTGTCACAGGTTTATCTACTACACCAGAGGCGACACCTCTTAGGGCTAACTTGCGCTCTACATCTGCTGTAACGGTTACCGTAGGGCTAGAATAACCTCGACCCAGACGATCATAAGCAATAACCCTTATGGTAGTTGCCCCATTATCAGTTAATTCCGGTGCCCACCCATAAGTCCCCTGAGGGTCCATTTCATCGGTCAAGGTAACTTTTCCTGTGCTTGTATTGATTAGCTCATATTTTACATATTCAGCTAAAAAGTTGGTAAACACACCTATATTAACGTCATCCTTAATTACCTGACCCTGAGTTACCCCGGTCACACCCACCTGTGGGTTTACAGCGATTTGCACTGCAAAAGCATTGCCAAAAAGGAAATTCCCTTTTTGATCATAGGCTGCTACTGCTAAAACCTTTGAACCATTATCTACAGGATCCGGCAACCAAGTATAAGAACCACTAACATTATTTCCACGAGCCACTACTGGCCCTCTACCGGTTTGAGGGTCAAGTAATTGAAAACGTACTTCACTGGCCCCCTGAGGCAGAGTACCATTAGTACTCATTTGCAAGGTTGTTATTCCATTAATAACCTGGCCAGCCTTAACTTGAGAAATTGCAACATCAAAGAAAGGAGCAAAAGCTACTGGAATACTGGAATCAACGGAAACTGTTCTAGTAGCACCCTCCCAATCAACATTAACTCCCAGAGCATTGCTCACCAATCTTAAGGGTACGAAAGTCCTATTATTAATTAATTGGGGTGGAACATCACATAAACTATAAGTATTTACTCCATTTTCGGTAAAATCCACCAAACGATTGTCAAGCCTTAGTAACACTGAACGATTACCTTTAGTGATATGTACCGTCCGGGTAGCTTCATCCCAATTGACCACGGCACCTAGCTCTTCCGAGACCAATCTTACCGGAACTAAGGTACGACCATTTTGAATTACTGGCGCCGGTGCCACATTGACTTGTTGTTGGTCAATCACCAACTTAATATCTGCGGCAACCCCCACAAAAGGTGTACCAAAATTCAAAGCAAACCCCAAAAAGATAATAATAAGGAAACTACTAATTCCTTTTAAAAGACTCTTTGGCATAAACTCACTCCTTTTATTTCCTCATAATGATAATATTCGACACTATTCTATATTTACTGACGTCTAAAAGAAAGATAAAGTTCCATCTTTCTTCCTACCAAAATTTACATTTGGTAATTTTCACTTATCTTCAGATTAAATTTTCTTAAAAAAGACTTACTCTATTGAAGCTTTGGCACCATCGATAAAGCCCTATGAATAAAATAATAGAGAGATACTATTCCAATAAAAGGAGTGAAATATCAATGAGGAGAGAAATATCAATGAGGAGAGAAATATCAATGAGGAGAGAAATGCAGTTAGCTAGAGCTTATATAATTCGCCAGCCTTATGTAAGACTGTTTCCTTTATCGGAAGCCTTAATGAAAGGAACTATTTTTCCTAACCTTTTCCAGCCATATATTGAAAGTAGAAATTCTTAACAAGGAGGAATATTTACGTGGATAGATATACTTGCGACTTAATGCGTCAATTACAAGAGGTATCCTTTGCTTTAGTAGAATTAAATTTATTTCTTGATAATAATCCCACAAATCAGCAGGCCTTAGCGGACTTTAATTGTCTTAGCCAAAAGTATCAAGAATTGAAAACTATGTACGAAGCCCAATATGGTCCTTTAACAAACTTTGGTTATGCACCTAGCCAATACCCCTGGCAATGGGTTAATGAACCCTGGCCCTGGGAATAGAAAGGAGAAATAAAAAATGTGGATATATGAAAAAAAACTGCAGTATCCGGTAAATGTACGAAATGGTGATTTAAGAATGGCTAAATATTTGATTACTCAATACGGCGGACCGGATGGAGAGCTGGCAGCCTCTTTAAGATACCAGACCCAAAGATATACAATGCCTACCGGTAAAACCAAGGCACTTCTTACGGATATTGCAACCGAAGAGATGGCCCATTTGGAAATGATCGCCACCATGGTTTATCAGCTTATGCAAGGTGCTACCGTAGAGCAAATAAAAGCTGCAGGCTTAGCCGGTCATTATGCAGACCATGATAAGGCTCTTTATTATGTGGATGCAACGGGCAATCCTTTTACTGTCACCTACCTTCAATCCAAGGGTGATCCCATCACAGATTTGTATGAGGATATGGCCGCTGAACAGAAAGCCCGTTCAACCTATGAGTGGCTAATTAACTTAAGTGACGATCCTTGTGTTAAAGATCCTTTGAGATTTTTAAGAGAAAGGGAAGTCGTCCACTTCCAACGCTTTGGGGAAGCTTTAAATGATGTCTATGAGTATATGAACAGTAAGAAATGTTTTTGAAATTAGTTTTCTCAAATGCTTCACTTATGATAATAGATTTATATGGATTTTGTTTTTAATAACTTTGTCAACAGGCTGAAAGCATTTAACAATGTTTATAAGGATAAAGTGAAAGATAATTTCCTAGGAATAATAAAAAAAGCGATAGTAATGTAGTGTTTACTACAAAGCTATCGCTTTTTACTAATTCAGCAAAATTCTGTTATCCATCTCTCTTAGCTCTTCTTCACTATATCCTTTACTGAATAAATGCTGTCGTATTTCCGTTTTCCCTATTTTTTATCTAGATAATTCTAAAGAACCCTCAATATATCTGGAGATTAAGGTACCTGCAAGTAATGCCCAGACAGGTGCGCTAATATTATAAATTGAAATATTTGAGGCGGCTATAATAAAAGTAATAGTTGCACTAATTCTCATGTCTGACCTTGAAAAGCTATTATGCATACTATTGGCAAAAACACCAAGTAGGGCAAAGCCAATAACTATGGCGATAAAGGACTGAGGTAAAGCTTGGATAAGGGGAATAAGCTTCCAAGAAAACACGCCGAATAAAATGAACATAATTCCCGAAACAACGGACCCGATGTATTTTTTCTCCTTCTGGCCCGCTTCCTTATCAGCACAGATAGTAGTCATCATGCCTCCTATATTTACAGTGGATCCCCCGAATAAGCTTGTTATCGAGGAAAAAAAGCCGCTTAACATAATTATCCTGTTGATGGGAGGACGAAATTCATTTTGCTCTAATGCACCAATTCCAACAGCAATATCATTGCTTAGAACTAATATAAAAACAGGAATAGAAACTGAAAGGAAGCCAAGAAGTGTAAATTCCGGCAAATGAAAATCTAATGTGAAAACAAAAGATTCTGTAAGAGCACTGTGATTCAAAGGCTGTGTTAAAAAGAAAAGCAAAAATGCTGTAAAAATGGCGACGATTACAGGAGGAATTCGCTTACTCCACTTACTAAAGATAAAAAAGAGAGCTAAGGAAACCCCACCAATTAAAGGATATTGATTAACGGAAATTACAAAATTAACCATGTATTTAATAATCATGCCAGCTAGCATCGCCGCAATAATCGGCTTGGGCACATATTTAATAAATTTAGAAAAAAAGCCAAGATAGCCTACAAGCACCATTAATAAGCTTGCCAAAAGGTAGGAGCCAATTAACTCAGAAAAAGTGAATTGTCCTGTAACTGTAACTAAAAAAGCTACACCAGTGATAGTAGAAGCTGCAACAATGGGTATCCGGTAATATAAAGCCATTAAAATTCCAAAAATCCCTGCACATACAAAAACAGAAAAAATCCACATAATTATCTGAGAGGTTGTAAAATTTCCATTAGCTGCTGCAGCTAAAGCAAGACCAGGCATTCCGGTTATCCCTAATAATGCAGATGTTATCCCTGCTGCAATATTATTGTAATTCCAGTCATGAAGAGGATAAGAGCCTCCCCTACGCTCTATAAGCTTTCCAAGCATTCCCATCTACATTCTCCTTAGTAATTATCTTTAGTTCATTATCTAATCATTATACACTTTTTTGGGAGAACTGCATGGATTTGAACTTTATCTATAAAAATTGAATAATTTTATTTTAAATATTAAGTTTTGTTATTCTATGTTACACATACCTCGAGGCTCTACTCTGTAAAAATTAGTTTTTAAAATTGGCTTTTAGCATAACCAGAAATGTGTGCATTTTCGGTTCCCTTTATTTATTTTTTAATATTACCTCAATTATCTTCCAGTCGTTTAATAAACTTGCCTTCATTTTGATAAAATAATTGTTTATCCTCATACATTCTTTTATCAGCAAGGTCTATCACTTCGTCTAAAGATGTTTCTAAGGAAGAGGCATATCCAATGCTTAAGTTTAAGACTGGTGCCCCTTTTATTAGCCTAGAGTTTCTGCTTTTAATTCTTTTACTTATTGCCTCAAGTGTACCTAAATTATCTGTATCTAATAGTACTAGAAATTCATCCCCACCATACCGAAAAACGTAATCTGTAGTCCTTACGCTTTCCATAATTATTTGGGCAGCCTTTTTAATAGTTTCATCACCGGCATTATGTCCAAAATTATCATTAATGTATTTTAAGCCATTTATATCAATCATAAAAGCAGAAAAGCTTTTTTGTTCTTCCTGAATATCCTCAAGTATCTGATTTAGATAGTTTCTATTATAAAGACCTGTTAGCCCATCTGTTTTAGCTTCTTTTTTTGTATTTCTGTACACTTCTTCTCTTTCTGTTACATCCTTGGTAATAATCATCAAACCATTAAACTTTTTGGGGATATTTACCGGGGAGTAGTTGTTTTAGATATATTTATCTTTAATTTTAATTATCCGATGCCACTCACTCTTTTTATTATTACTAATTTTCTCCACTACCCGATTATGAATCTTCGGGTTATGGCATTTTAAAACTGTATTTGTTGCACCATTATCCTTCCATCCAAGCAATTGCCCTGCTAAGTTATTAAAATAGATTACTTCTCCCTTCTGGTCAACTAGAGTAAGACCTATAGCCAATTCTTCAAGAACAATATCCATTATTTCATGAGGGAAATTATTTGACATGTTGCCCATACGCACTCCCACTTTCCCATTTTGTTTTATTCAATATTGAGTTTACAAAAAATATGCCTCGGTTTAAAAAAACGAGGCATATTTATTTTACTGTTCCGCAATTTTGATTGGTACAAATAAAGTTTGCCCATCTCTAAAAACTAATAATATTACGTTTTCTCCAATTTTAGTATTCATTACTTGTTCCTTTAATTGATTAGGATCATTTACTTTTGTCTTATTATACTCAAGAATAATATCCCCTCTTTGTAGACCTGCTTTTTGAGCCGGGGAATTTTCGTTAACAGCACTAATTAAAACACCCTCTTTTTTAGGTAGACCAAAGTAATCGGCAATTTCCTGAGTAACAGGCTGCATATAAACACCTAACCATGGTCTTTTTACTTTCCCGTCATGGATTAGCTGATCTAAAACCTGAGTAACAGTAGAACTAGGAATAGCAAAACCAATACCCTGAGCTTGAGCATTAATGGCAGTATTGATACCAATAACTTTTCCGTGTAAATCGATTAAAGGCCCTCCACTATTGCCAGGATTGATTGAGGCATCAGTTTGTAAGAGATCTTTAAATTCATTACCATCAATATTTATCGGTCTACCTTTGGCACTAATTACACCAACTGTAACCGTATGATCTAATCCATATGGGTTACCAATGGCAATAACCCAACTACCTACTTCCAACTTATTGGTATCACCAAACTCCAAAAATGGCAGCCTATTACCGGCCTCAATCTTTAATACTGCCAAATCCAACTGTTTATCAGCACCTATTAATTTTGCCTGATATGGATCTTTTTTGCTTGTTAAGTATACATTTATTTTTGAGGCACCTTCCACCACGTGATTATTTGTTACTATATAACCATCCTGGGAAATAATAAAGCCTGAGCCTAAGCCTCTACTGGTTTCCGGTTTAGTATTAAATGGATCTCCAAAAAAGTGTCTGAAAAAAGGGTCATCAAAAAAAGGATCGTACTGTCTTTGTACCTTTTTCTCTGTCTCAATTTTAACTACTGCCGGACCGGTTTCTTTAACAATATTTTGGATTGTATCCGGTCCTAAAAAGACATGAGCTGCAGAACTACTTACTATTTCAGGTGCCGCTTGAACAGGATTAGCTTTTGATATAGATATATTATATCCTCCTGCCAGTACTAAACCAGTAGTCAATACCCCTGTTATGAAAATAAATAGAAAGAAACCGATAAGTGTTTTTTTACCAAACCTCATAACTATTTACCTCCATTCGATTTTTGATATTAATTACTTCCCTATAAAGTATTTTGAAATATTAGTAATCAAAAATCAAACCCTAAAAATTGTTTTTATCATAAATAACAGCCACAAATAAAAAAATACCCTAAAAAATCACCAGTAGACGATTAAACACTAGCTAGCATAAAATTTTATGTTAAACTAAATGATATAGAAAAAATTTCAAACTTAATCGGGAAGAAGGAATACTGATGGAAAAATTGATAGTTCTTGGGACAGGACATGCGATGGTGACCAAATGCTATAATACCTGTTTTGCAATTTGTAGGGGCAATGAATATTTCTTAATTGATGCCGGCGGAGGAAATGGGGTTCTTTCACGCTTTGAAGAGTTGGGATTGAATTGGAGTAAACTACATAACATTTTTATAACCCATGAACATACGGATCATTTATTAGGCCTTTTTTGGGTCATTCGTAAAATGGCAGGACAGATTCACTCTGGCAAATACGAAGGTAATCTTTACATATACTGCCATCTAGATTTGGTGGAAACTATAAAAACCATTTGCCAACTAACCATGTCTGAACGAATCATCCATTTACTTGGCAAAAGAATAATACTTGTTCCAGTACAAAATGGGGATATTAAAGAAATTATTCAATCCCAAATAACATTTTTTGATCTCCA
>JBMNUR010000132.1:0-7865 GCA_050946395.1 Peptococcales bacterium | reverse complement strand
ATAGGTCTTACTTTCTTATAAAAACTACCAAAAGCTCATTAAAGGGAGTTTTTTAATAGACACATCAGTTTTGTTTAAATTTATAATGGTACATGTTAAAATAAAACTTATATGACAGGATCTCCTTTATGAATTTTAAATACAGTAAAAATGGGTATATAGTATTTTGAAGAGATTTTGATCAATAAGGTGGGAATAATCATGCAACAAAAGTTCCATAATTTTATCAATATATTTGAAGGGGGAAAAAACGCCTCAATAAATTTGTTTAACTCCGAGGGTTTTTATTGGCTTACATCAGCTGCAGCTATTGCTTTTGCTGTAGAAGAGTTACTTAAGTATCAAGATAATTTCCCGCAAATTTTTTCGGAATCGATAAATCCTAGGCAAAGTGAACCTTTGATTAAGTATTTCAAGGAAAGTGTAAAAACTGGGGAAACTTCAGAAATTGCTATTAAAGAAGCTCAGGAAGCGGCACTAGGAAATCTCGAAATCCTAGTATCCTTTGCCAAAAAGTTTGCGGTTTTTGAACCTATCGGAGGACTAGTTTTAGGGAAAACATTTGCCACTTATTGGCTCATTTATAAGCTAATCGAGTTGGAGTGGCAAGAAATTCTCAAGTTAGAAGAAGTTAAAGAAACATATGTCTTATTGGATACGGTTATTCTTGATCATAGAGAACTTGAAGATTTAGAGGAAAAATGTTTTGATAAAAACCTTAGTCCTGATGATCAAATTTATCTAGAAACCCATTGGGAGCGGGTCAGGTTCTTTTGGTTAAATCTATATAGGGATTTACAGCTATTAAAAGCGGGATTTATAAAATTTAATCCAAATTAGACAAAGAAAATATTGGCAGTATTAATACCCTAGGAAAAAGCACCATAGCTCTCGAATAAGATAGTGAATTAAAAACATCAGGAGGGAGAGCATCATGAAAAAAGTAACTTTAACATTATTTTTAGCTTTATTGACAGTAATCTTTTTTACAGGTGTGGGATTTGCAGAAGTTTCCGGTGATTCACAATTAGAACAACAGATGCTAGAGTTAATTAATAAAGAAAGGTCTCAAGTTGGTCTAGCTCCACTTACCATGGACAATAATTTAGTTCAACTAGCTCGATTAAAATCTCAAGATATGATTGATAAAAATTATTTTTCCCATACTTCCCCTACATATGGTGATCCTTTTCAAATGATGAGTAAGTATGGTGTAGAATATTTAATGGCTGGTGAAAATTTAGCGGGTAATTCTACTCTAGCTGGTGCCCATGAATCCTTAATGAATTCCCCAGGGCATAGGGCAAATATCCTAAAACCTGAATATACCCATGTTGGTATTGGTATTGTTAAAGGAGGGCCTTATGGAATGATGTTTACCCAAATGTTTACCAAGCCCAAAAATGCAGAGCCAGCAAAGGCACTGATAAAATTGCCGGAAAACGAAAAAAAAGAAGAACCTAAAGAACAGAATACTAATTTAAAGATTTTTCACAATAGCAGGGAAATAAAGTTTCCCGATATAGAGCCATATATTAATTCCGACCAAAGAATCATGATTCCCTTAAGGTTTGTTTCTCAAGAATTAGGGTTTGGTGTAGATTGGGATACATCCGAACAAAAGGTTACTATTAAAAAAGGTGATAATATCATTAATTTATGGGTGGGCAAAAATATCTTCTTAAAAAACACCCAAGTTTTTATGGGGGATACCCAACCAGAGATATATAATAGCCGTACTATGGTTCCACTAAGATTGGTTTCGGAATTATTAGGCTGTAAGGTTACTTGGTATCCAACACTATATAAGGCTGTTATTAATTAATGTGTAAAAATAACAAAGCATTTCTCCCAGATGGAGGGAGAGATGCTTTTTTAGTGAATAGTTACTATACAACGACGCGAAAGGGTGAGGGTACTGTTCTCTACAATCTAGCGAAGCGAAATCTTAATCTTAATTCTTTTAAAAATTTATGATAAACTATAATGAAGAACTAAATAGGTAACTTTAGAAAATTAAGTCCGGGAGGTTTTAGATATGAAAAAGCTTTATCGTGTTCAAGAAAACAAAAAGCTTCTAGGAGTATGTGGTGGTATAGCGAAATACTTTAAAATTGACCCCACTCTTGTTAGGTTAGCTTGGGTTATTCTATCTTTAACCCCGGTTGTTGGCCCCTTTATCGGGATTATTGCCTATATAGCTTGCGGATTTGTTATTCCGGTTGAACGTGATTATATTGATATTGATATCAAGGATATTAAAGAGTAGTGACTTGAGTAGTCGTTTATTTAGGTGAGCATGCTACTAATGAGCTGTATAGGAGGTATAAATGACTATAGAAGGTATTATTATTTTAGGTCATGGTAGCCGAAGGGAAGATGCCAATGACGAAATAAGGGAAATAACGATCAAACTTCAAAAGAAAAACCCAGATGCAGTCTATCAGGTGGCTTTTTGGGAATTCGGCAAACCATCTTTAGTAGATGCTGTTGAGGGATTGTTGGCAGAAAATAGAATAGAAAAAATCATTATTATGCCCATGTTTTTAACTATTGGTAATCATATGCATTGTGGTATTCCCGGGGAAATCCTGCGTCTTAAGAAAATATATCCCCATGTCCAATTTGCATTTGCAGGTCACTTAGGACCTGATCAAAGAATCGTAGAAATCGCAGAAGACCGTATTAAGGATGCCAAGGAGCTCTAAGATAAATATGATAGCTGATAGTCGATGGAGTGTTTAAAAAATCCATTTTTAAGGTATTTAAATGATATATGCTGATGGAAGGAACCAACTTTAATGAAAAATTCAACTTTTCAATTAACTGAATTAGGCCAAATTGAAAATGTTATCGCCAAATTACGGGAAAAACTATTTTCTATTAATGTCCCCCAAGAAACCTTTTTAGATATTCAGTTGGCCCTTATGGAAGCAGTGGGAAATGCCTTTTTACATGGTGTACAAGGGAAAGAGCGGCCTTTAGTAGAGTTAGAGTGGTTAATTAATACCAATTCCATCCGGTTAAGGATTAAAGATAATGGGCTAGGTTTTAATTATAAGGATTTGGGTTGTTTTCATGAACCGGATATACTTGCCGAAAAAGGACGAGGGCTTTTTTTAATGTATAGTGTTTTGGATGAAGTTCGGTTTAATGAACAGGGTAATGAGATATATTGTTGTAAAAAGTGGACATAAGAAAGTTGCTTCTCAGGGTTAGAAATTTCCAATCATTTGGGAAATAGGGGAAGGGTTACATGAAACAATCAATGGATTTAGAACAACTGGTCTTACAATATAAAAAAAATAAATCGGACGAGCTATTAAATGATATTTTACAGACAATAGAGCCTTTAATTAAATATTGGTGTCAAACCCAGTGTTATTTACCTTGGGAAAGAGAAGATTTATTTCAAGTTGCTCGGATAGCTATTGTAGGTGCTTTAGAAAGATTTGAACCGGAAAAGGGTATAAGGTTTAAAACCTTTGCTTACAAAACAGTGACCGGGAAAATTCTCAATTATTATCGGGATAATACCTGGCGAGTTAGTATTCCTCGTAAATACAGAGAATTAAGTAGTACTATCAATAGACTGGAGGGGGAAATCTACCAGAGGACAGGGGAGTATCCCAAGACAGAAGAAATTGCCTCTATTTTAGGGATTTCCAAGGAAGAAGTAGAAAACATTCAGGAGGCTAAACGTATTTCCAAAGCAACTTCCTTATCAGAATACATGGAAAATGAAGAAAACAAGACGGAACTTATGCAGTTTTTAGGTGAGGAAGATATAAATTTACAGTCTATAGAGTCCAAACAGGATGTAGCATTTGCTTTAAGTAAATTAGATGAATCTCAACGTAAAGTAATTTATTTGCGTTTTTACGAAGATATGACCCAAAGTAAGGTTGCTAAGTATTTAGGTGTATCCCAAATGCAAGTTTCCCGCTTGGAGCGAATGGCTCTAGGTGAGTTAAAAAGATACCTTTCAGGCTAGTTTACAAGTGGATAAATATGGCAATAATATATCATAAGTAGGCATAACCCCAAAATCCGCGTATTAAGAAAAATTCCTGCCCAAGGGTGGGAATTTTTTTATTTCCTTAACCTCACAACCTTAATCTGCTTCATTTATGACGTAATATCTCTGGTCACTGAGCAGGCAACACGGAATACCTAAATTGGCCTAAAAGCTTAGCCGCCAGTCACTTCCTTATTAAAAACCTCCCCACAAATTGGACACTTCTTTAGGCTATAAATAACGCCGTTTATTTGGTCATATTCCAATGAATCTTCTAAAGCAATTCCACAACTCAAACATAAAGGTTGCGTAAAATTATAGGCACACATACCAGCACCTCTTTTTCATTAGTTTTCTCTAAAGTACAAAAACAATTCATTAGGCCCGGAAAATAATCTACTACATTATCTAAAATCAGTAACTATTCAGGTCTTCAAAAAATATAATAAATAAAAAGTTTGAGGTGGTCGTATGAAAATAATTGACGTGAGGAACCAATTAGCCAAGCATCCTTCTAAAAATTACAGTAGGAGAAGTTTAAATGCTATAAAATATATGGTTATTCATCATTCAGCAACAAAAGGTGGAGATGCTTTTAGTTTTGCTCGTTATCATGTGAATACAAATGATTGGCCGGGAGTAGGTTATCATTATGTTATCTTAGAAGACGGAACAATTCAATGGTGCAATGATCTCGAAATTAGTAGTTATCATGTGAAAAACTACAATAATTATTCCTTGGGTATTTGTTTGGTGGGTGATTTTACAACTGAAATATTGCGCGTCGTACAAAAAGAAGCGCTAAAAGAATTAGTAAGAAGTTTATTAGATAGATTTAATTTAAGTATTGATAAAGTTGTAGGTCATAATGAACTTAATTCGGGAGCAACAAAATGTCCCGCGCTGGATATGGATGCATTGCGGGAGTATTTAAATGCCGGGGAAATAGAGATATTTGTAAATAATACAAAGCTTAATATTTCTGCGGAACTAAAAAATGGGCTTACTTACGTTCCTCTTAGGCAATTAGGTGAGGAGCTGGGTTATGAAGTGAAATGGGATGGGGACAAGAGGCATGTGTATTTAATCAAAGATGATCCACAAGAAGAAGTCCAGGAGAAAAGTAAATACTATCTTTCAATAATTAATAAAATTAAAGATATTGTTTCGGAGGTGTGAAAAATGAATTGGGAAACTATCATGGTGGACCTAACTCTAACTTTATTACCAATCTTAAGTGCAATTGCAGCATATATGCTGATTACCATTGCACGATATTTCTTAAGAAACTCAAATAATTTACTACTAACGTCGGCTCTTGATAATTTAGAACAAATTATATTTTCCACTGTAACTGCTTTATCTCAAACAATTGTGGATGATTTAAAAAGAAGTAAACCCGATGGAAAGCTAAGCAATGAGGAAGCGATATTAATTAAGAACAAGGCTCTATCTTCTATTCGCACTCAAATGGGTGAAAAGGATATTAAGATATTAATGGAAAACTTCGGCTCAGTAGACGAGTTGATGGACAATATCATTGAAAAAAGCGTGGCAGAAAATAAATTGCGAAGAGGGCATATTTAGGGGAAGGTTGGTCTGCTGGTCAGTTGTAAGGGTGACCTGTGGTCGTCTGTTTAATGATATGAACCAGAATTTTTTAGGGGGGACGATTCTGTCCGCCCTTTTGCTTTTGCTTCTAATATGTGCTATAAATAACAAAAAGGCACAGCAACCTTTTGTTTATAATAGCAATCAAAAAATATAATATCTTTAAGGCAGGAGTTTGGCGTAGATAAATCTAATAATTTACTGTTAAAAGAAGCGAGTAGAGTTACGTGAGCTTATGAATGTGAGAAATTGTACAAGTGTGAAAGGATTCGAGAGATGCTAAGATTCTTATCTTCTGTTTGGTTAGCTGTTGTGTTGATTGCACTTATGGCCCTAGCTTCAGTCTTTGCCACGTTATACCCCCGTGTAGAAGTTTTTAGTACCTTTTGGTTTAGGGGGTTATTGCTTCTATTTTGCTTGAATCTTTTGGTATGTACCTTACGTAGTCTACCGGGAGTTTATCGTAGGATAAAAAAAATACCTAGTGATGTTAATGAAACTAGGGCACAAGAGTTAGATAGTACTATTCAAAATTCTCCAGATGATTTTAAAGAATACTTTAGAAAACAAGGTTATCAAGTAAAAATTGATACAGCTAATGGCCAGACGAATTTACTAGCTCAAAAAGGCATGCTCAATCTTATTGCCCCTCACCTACTACATTTATCGTTAATAGTTGTTTTAATTGGTGGTTATCTTAGCTCCTTTGGTGTTGAAGATCAGGTAACCTGTTTTGTTGGTGAAAAAGAAGCAGTACCGGCCAGTGTAGCTTCGGGTATGGTTATTGAAGTTAATGATTTTCAGACTCTTATTGATCATGAGGGTGCTATTGACAACTGGGTTACAGACTTTAATATTTATGTCAATGATGTCAAGGCTACCAGTGGTACGACTCGAGTAAATGCTCCTCTAAAATATCAAGGTGTTTCATTTTATCAAAAATCCTATGGATACTATCATTTAATCGAGCTTATCGGGGAACAGGATGGGGTATTTCAAATACCTGATAAAAGAATTTTTAAATTAGGGGATCAAACTTTTAATATTACTTATACAAATCAAGGACCTTTGTTAAGGTTTTTTCAAGGCCATGACATCACCAAAGAAGTAATTGTAAGAAACGGGGACAAACTTGATTTTCCCAATGACACTACTCTTACCTATCTACAACCCTATCCTTTTACTGTTTTAGGAGTGAAAAAAGATCCCGGTACTTGGGTGGTTATGATTGGTTTTTTATTAATGACTATAGCTTCTTCCCTATTTTGGACAGGACGTTATCGGGAGGTAGCAATTTCTTTCCGAGATGAAAAGGCTTATCTATCTGTTCATTGTAAGTCTAAAGATATTCGGGATGAGATGTTAACAGAAATTACTCAAAGATTGAGGGTGAAATAATGGAAGTTTTACAAACACCTTTATTAGTAGCCTTGTTGACAGCCTACCTTTTAGGATTTGCCTTTTATTTTTTGACTTATATTTACTCTAAAGGTAGTTTAAAAAACTCCGCTAGGCTTTTGACTCTCTTGGCATTTATTTTAAATAGCGGATTACTAGTTATAAGAGGTATACTTATAAGTGGGTTGCCTTTGCGAAATCTATTTGAATTTGGCCTATTCTTTGTGTGGGCTATTACCCTAATCTTTTTAATTATTGAATATAAATTTGATTTGTCCGTTTCGGCTTTGTTTGTTTTACCCGTCGTTATAGGCTTACTTTTATTTTTAGTAAATCTAGATATAACTATTAGACCTGCTATGCCTGCCCTGAGAAGCAAGTGGCTAATTATTCATGTCCTTACCGCTGTTCTTGCCTACGGGGCATTTGCCATGTCTTTTGCTTTATCCATAATGTATTTAGTAAAGGATAATTTAGTATCCAAAAACCCCCAGGATAAGCTGGTTAAAATTTTACCTAAACTAGAACTTTTAGATGAGTTATCTTATAAGGTTATTTTTATAGGTATGCCGGCCTTGACGATTATGTTAGTAACAGGGGCTGTTTGGGCCGAATATTCCTGGGGACGCTATTGGAGCTGGGATCCCAAAGAAACCTGGGCCTTAATAACCTGGTTTATTTATTCCGCCTATCTACATGTTCGTCTGCGTGGTTGGAAGGGCAAAAAGGCGGCCATTATCTCCATAGTTGGTTTTATAGCAGTGATTTTTACCTTTTTAGGTGTTAGTTATTTACTTCCCGGAATCCATAGTTATGTTTAGGAATAGTACAAAAATAT
>JBMNUR010000131.1:0-7908 GCA_050946395.1 Peptococcales bacterium | reverse complement strand
TTGGAAAGAAATTACTAACCATTTGTTTTGGTCTTGACATAGCATCTAAACGATGAGCACAAGTGATATGAATCATATCTACGTAATCTTGGAAAATCAAACACTGCTGAGCGCACTCTTCTGGTGTAATACCTCCAGCCAGTTCATCGTTGCCATTCAAACGCAATTCGATAAGCATACTATCACCAATAGCTTCACGGATAGCTTTAATTACCATTAATGGAAAACGACAACGGTTTTCAACACTACCTCCAAACTCATCTATTCGATGATTAGTAAGTGGTGATAAGAAATCATTCATTAGCCAACCGTGACCATAGTGCAGTAGTATACCGTCAAATTTAGCAGTTTTACACCATTTAGCATACTGAGCGAAAAGCTTACAAATTTCTTCCATATCTTCACGAGTAGCTGCTTTCACTTCATGACCATTACAAATACGGGTATCTGCTGCCAATCGTGGATACCCCGGAAGGTTAACGAAAGGTCCACAATGGAGCAATTCGGCAAAAGTTAGACCCCTATAGGCATGAACAGAACGCTGCAGTAAATGAAAATTCATTTGATTGCAAGTCTTGGGATTAGTATTAAACATATGTTCATGTCCACCGTCAATAGGAACCTCCATAGGAAGACATACAGAAGAAAATCCGCCGCGAATATATTCCATACAATGATCAATACCATAATCATTGATTCGCCCATCACTATCTTCGCCGCCACCAGTGGCTATGGAACCAATAGGAGCTACCAAAGCCCTATTTTTAAAGACTACTTTATTTTTACCAACAACCATTGGTTCAAATAGATGCGGGTATTTTTGTTTGTATAATGGTTTCATTTGACAACCTCCTCCTAATATTTTTTTGGCATATATTAATTCTAATGCCATCAATTAATATTTTTTATGTTTATGTTTTTATTATAAAGGGTATTGTTTAATCCTCATATTACTTCTTATCGATTCTGCGTTATCGGAAAAACCAATAATAAAATTTATATTTCTTTTTTATCAATTCTCCATCAATACAATTTACTGCTAACGTCAACGACAAAGGATACCTAAAGGCACTAATCAAATAATATATCCAGCATCAAATCCTGTCTCAATAGCATGTTGCATATTGGAAGCTCTTTTACAATCACCAATGTTAATTACATCAAAGGCTACATCGTTAAAAGTATCTCTTAATTCTTTTAACGATCTTGTACCAACACAGACAATTACTGTATCTGCGGGAACTAGAAATTCCTTATTATCTTTTTTAACATTTACTCCGGCATCTGTAATTTCCATTGCCCGAGTATTAAGATAAGTAGTCACTTTCTCCTTTTCCATGTATTCCAAAATGGACATGCGCTCGGTTAACTCAGCATTACCTGCGAGAAATTCTTCCATTTCTATAACTGTACATTCATGCCCTAATCCTGATAAATGGATAGATAATTCACACCCAATGCCACCACCACCGATAATAACTACTTTTTTGCCCAGTTGATCCTCGTGCCCAAATACATCGAAAGCCATCTTAGCATTTTCAATGCCGGGAATTGGCGGGACAACTTGCTCGGCACCAACAGCAATAATTGCCACATCAGGATTTAAATCAGAAATTAACTGTGGAGTTGCTTCTGTTTGCATCATAATTTTAATATTTGGATGTTTTTTTACTTGTCTTTCTAACCAATTATGATAAGCTTTCATTTCTTTTTTAAACCACATAACATCAGACAACAAAGCTTGGCCACCTAATCTATCGGTTTTTTCAAAAATTGTAACATCATGTCCACGATTAGCAGCACTCAATGCCGCATTCATACCGGCTACTCCGCCACCGACAACTGCTACTTTTTTGCTACATTTCGGTGCCGGAATCAGTTTTTTGCTAATACCTTGCATTGATAAAGGATTTACTACACAGCGACGGTCAAAGTTAACTTCAGCTGCCATGCTCAATTCCTTACCACTAACCTTAGCTTTTCTTCTGCCGTGGTCTAAACAATATAGGCATCTTAGGCACGGGCGAATATCCTCTTCACGACCTTCTTTTACTTTATTTACCCATTCATTGTCAGCAATAGCAGCACGCGCCATTAGCACATAATCGGCCTTACCATCAGCCAACAATTTTTCTGTGCGCATGGGATCACTAATTGCACCAACTACGCCAATTGGTATTTTCACTCCTGGGGTATTCTTCACAATTTCGCTGGCATAGGTATTATGCTCAGTTGGAAAAAAATTCGTTGGATGCATTTTGGGTCTGCTGGTAACGTCAATTCGTGTACCGCAAGTTATATGAATCATATCCGCATACTCTTGTAATAATAACACTTGCTGCGCAGCATCTTTCGGCTCAATACCGCCTGGCATTTCATCACTACCATTTAAACGCAATTCAATGATTAAATCATCGCCGATTACTTCACGTATAGCTTTCAAGGCCATCAGCGGAAAGCGGCAACGATTTTCGACACTACCACCAAATTCGTCAGTACGGGTATTGGTTAACGGTGAAAGAAAATCATGAAATAACCACCCATGGGCCATATGCACCATAATCCCGTCAAATCCAGATCTTCTGGCTTGGCTGGCAAACTCCCGGCATAAATCCAATACTTCTTCCATATCAGACCTATCCATTCCTTTAACTGGACGACCTTGATAAACTGAATCGGCAGCAGCCTTTAATTCTAACCCTTTTGCTACCATACAACGCCCACCATGAATTAATTCAGCAAAAGTTTTTCCATTATAGGCATGCACAGCGCGCTGCAGCAAATGCATATTCATATAATTGACTTGGTCAGGGTCCATATTAAAAACGCCCTCATGAGCACCTTCAGGCGGGATTTCCATCGGCAAAGCCACCGAAGAAAACCCCCCGCGAATAATACCTGTCCAATAATCTACTCCAAAAATATTAATACGTCCGTTATCAGCTCCGCCACCTGTCGCGACAATTCCTACAGGTGACATCATTATACGATTGTTAAATACTACTTCATTTTTTCCCCTTTTGATTACTAAAGGTGTAAACATGTAAGGATATTTTTCTTTATACATTGGTTTTACCATCAAACAACACTCCTTTTAACATATATTTTTCTTAATAACCAAATGATCTACTAATTCCTTTGCTTGTTAATAAATATTAATAGTTGTACCAAAATCGCAGGAATTACTGAAGCTATTGCCAACATTAGATATGCGAATTGATAGTTACCGTGGGCTGCTTGAATTACCCCAATAATGCTGGGGCCAATTGAACCAATTATGCCTACCAAACTAACAATAGAGTAGTTCATCGAAAAATATTTTTCGCCAAAAAGATCTCTGGTAATAGTCGGCATAAGTGCTCCTTGACCACCGTAACCAAACAAGACTCCACATGCCCCGGCAATCATTAGACTTCTTCTCCCGCTTAGCAAGCCAAGATATGTTGTACTAGTTGCAACAATAAAGATTAAGCTTAAGGTAGTCAGACTTAAAGTTAAACTAGTTTTATCGTAGAAAATACCAAAAATTGGGCGTGCCACTCCATTGGATATACTCATGGCACTTATTACTAAGGCAGCCGTTTCTGCACTTAACAATAAATCATTTTCCAAAGCCGGTACAACATGATTAAGATAGCTTAATGCTTCACTAACAAAAAATACCGTTAAAATAAAATAAATATAAAACACTTTGCTTCTTAACATTTGCCAATGATTCATTTCTATTTTTTTTCCTTGATTTTTACGTCCCGGTCCTCGCGGCAATAATTGCTCCTGCTTTGTTGTCGGAGGTATTAAGTTAAAGCTACCGACAAACAAAACCACGAAATCTACGATTGACAAAGCTACAAAGGTCAAGTGCACTCCTTTATGTGCCAGCATATATTGACAAACAGGTCCTAAAACACTGGTCGATAAAGCATACGCCATCAATAAAATTCCGGTAATCGTACCTTGCTTTTCCGGAAACCATTTTGGCGTAATTGAAACAACCGCATTATAAACCATCCCAATCGCCAATCCTACAGCAATACTGTATGTAATATACAATAGCTGAATGCTACTCACCAGTGAAGTCAAAAACATCCCGCTACCCATTACCACAGATGAGATTTGAACAATTCTTTTATGAGTCATCTTGCGTGACAAAATGCCGGTTGTAAAGTTGCCTAAAGCAAAGCTTATCATCAAAATTGTAAATGCCAACGAGGTTTGAGCCCTTCCCCAGCCAAAGTGGTTTTCAAGAGGTCCAACAAATACCGACCATGCATAGCCTATGCCCAATACCAATAGCAAAATAAAACCATTAACTACATACAAATAACGTTTTAAAGTAATATTCACAACTTTCCTCCTAATTAACAAAAGTTTACGTTGCGCTCCCTCCTTATATAACCAATTATCTTAATCACAACATCAATAAATTTCCTAACAGATAAATAACAAATATCCCATTAAAGAGATTAAATAAACTGCATATGAAACCATATAGATATGCCGATTTCCCCGGAACCCATTCCTTATCATTGTGTAAAAATGCCCCTATTGAACTAGCTGCTGGCGTAATCATTCCAATATTACAAATTGACATTGTATAAATCACCAATGTGGCCGTACTCACATCAAAATTATTACTAATAGAAATAATGATGGGAATAGAGACTGTGCAAGCAACTAAATTATGTGATAAATTAGTAAATATGCACGCGAAAAAGCCGACTATTATTACAAAATATAATTTGTTTTTTCCTTGAATAATAGGATTAACTATTGTAAATAACCAAGATGATATGCCGGTTTCTTCACTAGTAAAAGCACTTGATAGAGTTAAAGCTGCTGCCAGCAAAAAAATAATACCCCACGAAATATTTTTTGCAAATAACTCTTCTATTTTTATACCTTCTTCAAAATTTAACGCCAAATAAAAAACTATGCTTAGTGCCAATATCCCGGTATTACCGATTTGTCTTAAAAGGTCAACTATAAAAATCGACTTGGGTAAAATATGAGGAAAAATCATTAAGGCTAAAACTGCAACAAAAAAGCCCATAACAAACTTTTGATAAGAAGAAAGGTGAATTTTATTATCTAAAGCTATATGGCAATTAACAATAGGCGAAACATCAGGTCTAAAAACAAAACGACAGAAAAACAAAAATACCACCAAAGACACTAATGTAGCAGAAAGCACCATAAGCAAGTACGGCCCATAAGCAATACTCTCACTGGTTATGGCTTCATAACTTCCAAGGGCTACTAGCGGCATTGATTTATAAGGCAAAATCAAATAACTTGTACTCCCGACATATACCAAGCCAAACAGCATTAGCATCGGCCATTTGTCTCCAGGCTTGAATCCATACAGAGCTGCAATACTTTTTATTAACGGCATCATTATCAAACAAGCCGCCGTAGCAGTAACCATAAAGAAAGAAATAATCGTTGCTAGCATCAGTAATAACGAAAGTACCCAAGGCCTACCATAAGCAAATTTGCGTGTCACAATCCAATGAGCAGCAAATTCTATAATCCCTGCAGAATTAATAATATTGGTGAATAAAAAAAAGAATAACAATAATAGTACTGTACTGTTGCCAAAACCGGCAGAAAATGCTTTAGTAACAGTAGTATAATCGCTCAAACCAAACAAAACTAAGCCTACTACACTGGGCCAAACTATATTACCAACAATTAACCATCCATACATCATACCTAAGAAGATGCCTAAAATTTCTATTCCCAAAGGCGTCAACGGCTCCACTATCGGCACTATATATTTAAAGCCAATCATGACTACAAGCACAACTATGCTATGAATTACACATGTAATCGAGCATTGAAAAATAGATTTTCTTTTGAAGTAATTTTCTGCCATTTAATCATCATCTTTCTATGTAGCAATTTGCTTTATGTAATAGAGTGCTATTAAAAATCTTGCTCAAGCATTGCTGCTTGAGCAAGATTAAAAACTACTAGCCCACCATTAGAAAAGTAAATTTCCTAAAGGATACATTACACCCAAACATAACACAACAGTATAAATCGAATAAATTAATCCGAAAATATACGGCTGCTTACCGGGAACCCAATCAACAGTACCAAAAAGAATTGAAGCAGTAGCAGAAGCCGGTGGTGTACAAAAGCCTGCATTGACACTTAAAAGCAAACAAGATAACAATACATGAATATTAGCATCTGTAGCCATGGCGATAGATAAAAGTATCGGGGTGATTATTGCGGCAATTGATTGGTTATTAAAAAAGTTAGTTAAAATAAGTCCTATGCTGCATAAGATAACTGTTATCATAAACGGGCTCTTGCCTTCAACTAATGGAGTTATATTTATAGTCAACCAATCTTGGAGACCTGTAGCCGGGTCAGCTACTGCGGCAGCGACAGTTAAAGCACAGGCTAGGATAAAGATAACACCCCAACCAATGCCGTTAGAGAACAACTCCACAATACTTTTGCCCCTTTCCAACGTAATCCATACCATAACATAACTGCTAAGGACATAATACCGGGAGTACCGACTTCCTTCAAAGTTTTTGAAATCCAATATGACTGTGGAAGAAAATTAGGAATGATAACCAGAGTTATAGTTACAACAAAAAAGACCAAAACAGATTTTTGATATGAGGTTAATTTCGGCAATTCCTTAAAATTAACCTTTTTGGAAGCAATCGCAGAAACATCAGGTTTCACAAAGTACTTAACGGTAATAAAAACCATTGCTGTCATTAAAACAGTTACAATAATAACCAGCAGCATATACTTAGCCATATTAATCGGTTCACCACCTAAGGCTTCATAGCTGGAGAACACAACCAAAGGCAGAGATTTATATGGTAATAAAATATAAGATGTTCCGCTAGTAACGATTAAGCCTATAAGAACCATACAAGTCCATTTGTTTCCTGGTTTTAAACCATAAATTTTAGAAATTTCGATAACCAAAGGAAACATAATAATGGCAGCAGCAGTGGCAGTAACCATAAAGTACAAAACCATGGATGCAATCCAAATAAGTAAAGTAATTACATATGGCTTTCCTTCAGCAATTTTTCTGGAGGTAATCCAGCGAGCAATATATTCGGTAATACCGGCAGCATTGAGAATATTTGCAAAAAGGAAGAAAAAAAGCATTAACATAACATTATTATGACCAAAGCCGGTTTTAAATGCATTGGGTACAGTAGTCCAATCACTTAAACCTAAAAATACCAAACCCAATAAGGATGGCCAGTAAATATCGCCGACTATCAACCAACCATAGATTACGCCAATAAAAATACCTAAAATTTCTATACCCATTGGAGTCAATGGCTCTACAGGAGTAACTACATACTTAAAACCTACCATAATAGCAATGGAAATTATACTATTAATTACGTAAAATGGTGTTAAATTAGTGGCGCGTGTTTTCAAATTTTTCACTTCATTTATAACAGGGGAGTTTGTTTGCATACTTTTCACCTCATTAAAATAATATGAACTAAAAAATATATCTTTCTTTAAATAACGCTTTTGCCAGATCATGTTCACCATTTTTTTAGAATATTATCATGAAAAATTAAGTAGATTAAAACTTAAAAAGGACGCCACCTTATAGGGGCTTTTAATAATTTTGGTTATATTGGTATATCAAAGGTAATTAGCCCCTGTAAGGCAAAATATATTCTTTAGAAATAGCGGGTTAATCTATGTAGATTTATAAGCTAAATTTTGTTTTGACTCTTGGTATGATTTAAACTACTTAAACACCTTTTTCCTTTCTATCGTTATTACAAAGTTAAACCCGCATCAAATCCAGTATGAACCGCATTTACAATATTAGAGGCTTTTAAACAGTCACCAACATTAATAACATCAAAAGCTGTATCAATAAATTTATCGCGTTCTTTTACC
>JBMNUR010000130.1:0-7937 GCA_050946395.1 Peptococcales bacterium | reverse complement strand
TAAACCTGCCGAGAAATCCATGCCAAGTGGGAAGTGGGGTTAGCTCGACAGCAAAATTTATTATAGCATTACCCCTTACACAATACAAGTGGAATTATTTAGTTAATTCTACCACACTTAACTCCAGTTTATCACCTATGGTTATCAATCCATAGCTAGGTTTGCTATTTCCTCTTGGTAAAGTTAGACTCCCCGGATTTAAAAAATGTATGTTATTTTCAACAATATAAAGAGGCATATGGGTATGCCCAAAAACTACAATATTAGCTCCTACTTCCTGGCTGCGGTAATAAAGCCGTTGAAGATTGTTTTTCACGCCATGCTGATGACCATGGACTAATAATAAAGTATGTAGTCCTAGTTCAATTAGTTCCTCTTCCGGGCCGCTACTAAAAAAGTCGCAATTTCCGACTACAGCTTTTGTTTGTATGTTAAACTTTTCCCCTAAGCTAAATGCGTCCCTATAATGATCCCCAGCATGCAATAATAAGTCATGTGTTCCTGTATTTTTAAGAACCTTTTCTGCTAAGCCTAAATCTTTATGGGTATCACTAAAAACAACTATACGCAATTTTTACACAATCCCTTCCAAGGCTTTCGCCCGTAACTACAGAGTAAACAGTAGCTCGAGCTCGTCTATTCGTCTACTGATGGGCACATGAGCGCGAAAAATCCATCATTGTTCCGGAAGTACTAATATATCTTATGTGCCATCCTAGAGGAGGCAAATCTATTCTGAGCACCGGCCACAGGACACTGGTCACCTGTTTCTGGTTACTGGGACTATCGACTATTGACTACTAGCCATAATGTTTCTTAAGATTTCAACTGCCTTTTGGGTTGCAATCCCTCGGTGACTGATTTTATTCTTTGCTTCCATTTCTAATTCTGCAAAAGTTTTTTGATATTGAGGTACATAAAACAGGGGGTCATAGCCAAAGCCCGCTTTTCCTTGTTCTTCAGTTAAAATTAGACCTTCACAACTACCCTCGGCCAGATATTCTTTACCATCAAAATCAATAATAGCAATAACACATTTAAATCGAGCCGTACGCTTCTCTAATGGAACACCTTCAAGTAACCCTAAAAGCTTATCATTATTCGCTTTATCGTCCTTAGGTTCTCCAGCAAAACGAGCAGAATGGACACCGGGTAAACCTCTTAGGTAGTCAACTTCAAGCCCCGAGTCATCAGCCAGACTAATCATTTTAACAGTATCATTAACGGTTTTAGCCTTTATTAGAGCATTTTGAGCAAAAGTTGTACCATCTTCCTCGATTTCTCCTATTTCGGGGAAATCTTCTAAAGATAATACTTCAATATTTAAAGGCTGCAGTAATTTTCTAAACTCTTGTAATTTTCCTTGATTACCAGTTGCTATAACTACTTTTTGATTGCCCAAGTTAAGTTCACCCCACTAATTACAAAGGTATGTGTTTTTAAAAAATTTGACCTAAAACATTTTTTTGCAAATCAATCAATTCTCTAATACCCTTTTCCCCTAATGCCAGCATTTGGTCAAGTTCTGACCTAGTAAAAGGGTAGCCCTCGGCTGTCCCTTGAACCTCCACAAAATGACCTTTACCGGTCATAACAATATTCATATCTACTTCAGCCACACAATCCTCAGCATAAGCCAAATCAACCATGGCTTCTCCTGCTACTTTTCCTACGCTAATAGCAGCCAACCAATCGGTTATCGGTAATCTATCTATCATCTTTTTCTCTTTTAAATGCAAAAAAGCCTGTACTAAGGCGATAAATGAACCTGTAATGGCCGCAGTTCTGGTACCCCCATCTGCTTGGATAACATCACAATCTAACCAAATGGTCCTTTCACCAATAGCCTTCAAATCTACTACAGATCTTAATGCTCTACCAATAAGACGCTGTATTTCATGGGTCCGACCGGTTACCTTTCCTTTGGTTGCTTCCCGCTGATTTCTTTGCTCAGTAGCTCTAGGTAGCATGGAATACTCGGCTGTTATCCAACCTTGCTCCTGTCCTTTTAACCAAGCGGGTACTTTATCTTCAATGGTGGCGTTACAAATAACCTTAGTTTGCCCCATTTCAATTAAAACAGAGCCTTCCGGAAACTTGATAAAATTTCCAGTTATTGTAACGGGCCTTATTTGGTCATTCTTTCTTCCATCTATCCTACTCATAAAGTCCTCCTTTTAGTGGCTAGTTGTTTATTCACTAGTGACTAGTGAATAGTGTCTGGTGACTAGTCACTGGTAAGTCAATAGTAATCTAGCGAAGCAAAATCTTATCCTAATCACAATCTCAATCTTTATCTTACTATCTCTGTAGAACTGTAGCCCCTGTGGCTACTGTAGATAGGGTGAAGCCCTTAAAAAGCAAATATTTTTCCCATTGATGCTAATTCTACTGGCCCATCAAAACTGGCTTCTGCCTCCCTTTTTATCTGAATCAAATTGTATTCCGGCCATAGATGAGTAAGAATTAGTCTTTTGGCAAAGGATTCTTGAGCTAATAACCCGGCTTGTTTAGCTGTCAAATGTCCTTTATTAGTATAGGCTATATCTATTTCTAGCAAACTAGCCTCTGCTAAAATAACATCACTTCCTTGACATTGTTCAACTATATCTTGGGCCCAAGCTGTATCAGAGGTATATGTAAATTTACCTTTATTAGTAACAACATTAACACCAAAACAGGGCATGGGATGGTTTGTTGGGAAAAAACTAAATTGTACACCGCCAAACTTATTTTCCCGGAGCATAGCATCTTCCAAGGGTATAGTAATAAAAACATCCTTCCAACTATTAAGCTCTTCAAAAATTGCCCGAGGTTCTGATGGTGCATAAACTATTAAAGGATTGTTTCGTGAACCATCTCTTAGTGCACCTTGAAAAGCATGGCGAATTGAATGGATATCAGAACAATGATCCGGATGAAAATGACTAATTATTAAAGTATGTAATTCCCGGAAATTAATGTATTTTTGCAACTGGGCAAAAACACCATTACCACAATCCAACATAAAATTCAAGCTTTCAGTTTGTACTAAATAACCACTACATGCACCATGTGCGGGAGCATATGGTGAATAGCAGCCTAAAATAGTTAATTTTATCGTCAACACCCCCATATTAGTGACTAGTAGTCGATGGTCAATAACCCCAATCTCACTTGTCTTCTTTCATTCCACTTTTAGTTTACCCTTTTGAAATTTTTTGTAAAGTAATAAAAAAGGCACTCTGAATTAAATTCAAAGTGCCTAAAAGTGCCTATATATTAGTTCAAGGACATTACCGACCCAGAAAATTACCCAAGCTCGGCAGGTGTGTCCCCTAACCTATTGAAGGCCTTTAAAATAGTTTTCAATACCTTTATAGATACCCAAAGCCATTTGGGTTCTAAATTGATCTGTAGATAATAGACGTTCTTCTTCGGCATTACTTAGATAAGCCATTTCAACCAGTACAGAAGGTACTTTTGTTTCTCTAATCACAGCAAAGCTTTCCTCTAATACTCCAATATTTTTGCGACCTCCTGCTTTAACCAACTCATTCTGAATAGATAGAGCCAATCTTTGTCTTAACCATCTTTGGGACGCAAGTTCACTATGCCAAGTCGGAGCATAAAAATAAACACTCGTTCCCGAAATAGCAGGATTATTATTAGAATTAGAATGGATACTAACAAAAATATCTGCACCTAAGTTGTTGGCTACGTCAGCTCGGCCGGCTAAACTTAAATAAGTACGCCCCGTTGAGTGGGTCATTACCACCTTTGCCCCTTGTTGAGTCAAAAGTTGTTGTAATTTAAGAGCCACTGCTAAATTAACATCCCGTTCATGTAACTTAAGGATTCTGCCTACAGCACCAGGGTCTGTCCATCCACCAGGTTGCACACTCCCATGGCCGGGATCGATTACTATCGTTTTGCCTTTCAAACTGCCGCCTTGAGTAATTCTCGCCCCCAAAACAATATAGTCGTCTTGTTGGGAAACCTGATATTGGGCACCGGGAACAAATTCTGCTTCTACCCTTACCATATCTGGTGCAAGTTGACGTGAAGTTATCTTACGAATAGGACCAAAAGCAGCATTTTGCTCTACTTCCGCTTTGGATGCTAACTGCAAGGAACTCTGTCGTAAGTCAATGACTAACTTATTAGGTTCGGACTCTTGAGCAGTATAATCCACTTTTCTACCGGCAGCAATTTGGACTACTGACTGATTCTCTTGGGGGTTCAATTTAATTTGTTTAACAGGAATCAGTTGTTCTGCTGGATAAGTTACATCTAATTCTAGTTTTTGGCCGGAACTGTTATATTTAAATTGATATTTAAAATCTTTATCAAAAGTTACTACAACAGTTTTTCCGCTTACCTTTACTTCTTTAACACCCCAATTATCCAAAGGCTGAACCATGTCCCGCAAATTAGCAGAGTTTACTTCTATGGCTAACCTGTTACCATTGTCTCGTTTTATTTGGTATTGGTTAATATTTACCCCTGATAAGCTAATGACCAATTTATCACCCATATTATTGAAAGCTAAAATCCTGTCATTATCTAGGGTGAGTTTCAGCTCATTTAGGTATTCTTTTGGTGGCTGAGCATTTTTATCCACCGTTAACCAACCTGCAATCCAACCCTGTCGCCCATCAGCTAATTGTACTTTTAACCAATCACCTTGTTGAGCAGTGACTTTTAGTTCTGTACCACCCTTTACCTGTGTAATTGTTGGATAGTCAAGACTAGCCCCTTGCCTAATATTTACAACACTACCGGTAACTATTACGGTTTTATTTATTGTTACCGAGTTGGCAGTAGGAGGTACAGGTGTCGGTGTGGGTGTTGGCGTAGTTGGATAAGTGGGTTGTGAAGTAGTAGTTTCAAGTGATAACAGCCAGTTAGCAATCCAACCCTGTTTGCCGGAACTAGTTTTAACTTGGTACCAGTCATTTCTTTCACCGATAATTTCAACTACATCACCGGCTTTAACTTGAACAACTCTTGAAGCTTGTGTAGAAGGTTCTTGACGCACATTGACAATAGAACCAGTAACTAAAGCCTTGCGAGAAGCTTGAGAAGCCCCTGGAAGGTTAACCAACCAAGCCGCAACCCAACCTGAACCTTTAGAAGATTCAATTAGGTACCAGCCGGATTTTTCATCTTTTATTGTTACCTGGTCCCCTTTATTTAACTGGAATAATAAAGGATATGTAGTGTTTGCTCCTTGCCGTACATTAACATTGGAACCGTTAATGAAACCTACTTGAGCTCCCGCCACTCGGTTAATTTTAACCAACCAACTGGCAACCCAGCCCTGCTTGCCATCAGGAAGTTTCACTAGACACCAATTATTTTCACTCTTTAAAATAGTCAAAAGGGAGCCTGCTTTAACCTGTCCGGTAACCTCGTACTCAGTACCGGGACCTTTACGTATGTTGACAACACTACCTTCAACTACAGCTTTTTCAAGGTTTTGATTTTCGTCATTAACTAACCACCCTGCAATCCAACCTACGGTACCATCAGCTAATTTAGTTTGAAACCAATTATCTTTTTCATCAATAATAGTTACAAACTGGTCTGCGGATAAATTGGCAATACGAGCATATTGAGTACCAGGTCCTTTTCTAACATTTACGTTATTGCCGGTAACTTTACCAATTCTATCCTGGGCAAATACGCCCAACGGGAAAACCGAACTTAGTAAAGTTACAATTAATAAGATGCTTAATATTGAAAATATTTTCCTTTTCATCAATTCCGCCTATTTCACCTCCTTTCAAACATCTTATGACTAAATTCGCTGCAATTATATTAAATTCCTCTATAAATCAACTTGGTAATGTCTGGCTAAATGAGAATTCTTGTGAAATTTCTTTTTGTTTTTATATACTTCGAGGTATATTGATTTTTTTTGACCATAATAGGTGAAATAAAAAACCCTACCTCTTATTTGGGTAGGGTATCTCTATTAGAAAATTAAATTGTTTATCGAGAAATAACAAGCTTGGTATTGGCTGTTACTGCTGGGTCTAAGCTTACGTGTCCTAATAAAGTATTCATCTTACTTCCATTTACTCTAAATTCTATTCGATCTACAGTAGGAAATTGACAGAGAGTATTGGCTATAGAATAAACAGTTAACTGCTCATTCAGCTGACCGCCAGGCATATTTGCAACTAATTCTTCACTAAAGTCAACTATACAAAGGCCATCTTCTTTAATATTAATATCCAATAAACTGGTACCTGCCGGGATGGTTGGTAAAAGTCCACTTTGAAAATCCGGACCTTCAATAAGAGCATTAATAGTCTGTCTGGCAATACCCTCTACTTTTGGTACTTCTTTCTCTACTGCCACCAAATGTTCTCCATCAGCTGATCCGAAATATAATAAAACGGTTTTAAAATCTGTAGGTGCCGTAACCACCGGGTCGGGAATTTGGGGTGAATTAATATCAACCTCAATTTCACCTAACTGATTATTAGGGTTTTCCTCCGCACTTTGGCCACCCTTAAAGTCATCTTTAATTGATAAAAGTTTATCTAATAAACCACAGCCAGTTAATGTGAAGGTGACTAAAGTAATGAGTGTAAGCAAAACTAATAGTTTCTTTGACAATTAAATTGCCTCCTTTCCTCTGGATAATATATCAATAAATCATATCCGGGAAGAAAGGATTTTATTACTAAAAATTGTGAAAAACAAAGATTAAGATTTCGCATAGTAGTCTAAACTATTTAGAGCGTTGCCAGGGAGGAGTTATTGGCCTCAAGGTCATTGCTGCTTTTTGAATAACTGCCTCAGTCTGAACATTAATATCTACTTGGGGAAAAACCTCCGACCATTGGATTTTCCGCCATACATCTGGGTATTGAACACGAATAACTTCACCTATGCCTAAAAAGTCTGTTTCTTTTTCTAAGGCCTTATGAATAGCTTTACTAACTTCTTTAGTTATAGCTCCACTGGCATTTCGATTTAACTTTTCCATTAGACTTCCTTTTTCTACGTTTACAAATCCCGTGTTTTCAACAAAATCGCAATTAGTAGATATCATTAGATCCACTGATATTTTCCCATCTTCTATTCGCGGAACTATTTTGCACTT
Source organism: Peptococcales bacterium (assembly GCA_050946395.1). Lineage (GTDB taxonomy): Bacteria > Bacillota > Peptococcia > Peptococcales > BICA1-8 > JBMNUR01. Next base: position 838 of record JBMNUR010000130.1, on the reverse strand, counting down.
ATTGCTTTTTATTTCTAAAGATATCTTCGCTCCCTCTTGGGAAGGGTTGTCCAATACAATTATACCGCCTTTAACTTGCTCTCTTACCCAAAGGTAACCACGAGTAGTCTCTTCATCCATCCAACCAATAAGTTTATCTTCGTTAAAAATACCTGCACCCCTTAGTTCTAAAATCCCTTTAGGCTTTTCTTCTTCTTTAGGCTCTTCTTTTGATTCTTTTTTAGGGGGTAGAAAACTTTCCTGTTCAAGGGCAGCTATCCTGGGTAAAACACTTTCTATGCCTGAAGAACTTAAGGTATTTAACAAATCATTAAGAGTAACGGCAGGGGACACTGATTGTCCTGTTCTATTTTCTATCAGGTTACTTATAAAGATAGCACTAATACTTTCTAATTTAGGTGCAGCTTCTAAAATGTCCCGGGCTTTACCTTGAGTTACTACTACATAATTAGACCTTCGTAATTCCTGGCCTCGGCTTAGAATATCTACAATAGGTATTAGGCCATCTTTGGCCACCTCTTCCCCAAGGACGATTACATTTAAATGTCCCCAAAAAGGTTTTCTGGCTGATCTAGTATTGACATCGCGAATAGCTTCAAAGATAGTTCGTCCTTTACCTCCAACAACCCAAACAGGTGGTTCATCTCCCCCACTACCGCCTTCTAATAATGCAGGGAGAGCCATTTGTGTTGTTATCAGATAATCATCGCCCTCTTTATCTATTCCTAAACCTACAGCAAACCCTGTTTGGTTTATTTCCTTTCTGTCCCAACACCCAGAAAGAAGAAGTATGATAATTATTACTAGAAAAAAAAGTCTTTTCTCATGTACCGGCATT
>JBMNUR010000129.1:0-7940 GCA_050946395.1 Peptococcales bacterium | reverse complement strand
GTAGGGCGGACGACCCTGTCCGCCTGGTATTTGTGACTAATAGTCTATCAATTATCGGCCTCTTTATTTGTTCTATTACAAAATATCCTCGCATATTCTTTAAGGTCACTTCTTTATTAAGGAGGGCCTTACAATGCTTGAGGACAAACTTCTAGGGTTTATCGATGAATTATGGCCGGAAATTTGGAGTACTGCACGATATATATATGATAACCCTGAGCTAGGTGGTAAGGAATATAAAGCAGTAAGTTGTTTAAAGAGGGTTTTAGAAAAATATAACTTTAACTATACTTCTCCTTATTTAAATCTGGATACAGCTTTTAGAGCTCAAATTGGATATGGTAAGCCTGTTATTTGCCTTTTAGCGGAGTATGATGCATTACCGGATATTGGTCACGCTTGTGGACATCATTTAATTGCCGGTGCTGCTATAGGGGCCGCAGTAGCTTTGGCCAGTTTGGAGGAGTATTGGTCAGGTACTTTGGTTGTCTTGGGTACACCTGCTGAGGAAACAATCGGGGCTAAGGTGCATTTAGTTGATAATGGAGCATTTTCCAATATAGACGTAGCTTTGATGTTTCATCCTGGACAGTCGGCTATTATTGATATATCTTCTCAGGCTTTAGAGGCTTTAGAGGTAACTTTTACAGGCTTTATAGGGCATAGTTCCCAAGGAGATAATAAAAATCCACTGATTTCTTTAATAAATCTATTTCAACAAATCTTTAGCTATCGAAGGATACATTATCCCTTGCGACAGATTGACGGGGTGATTACTTATGGAGGTATTACCCCCAACTTAATTCCGGAAAAAGCTATAGGAAGGTTTTATTTAAGAAGTAAAACAATTGAATTGCTTGAGGACACAATTTCTGATTTTCGGGAAATGGCTCTAAGGTCGGCCAGTCTTGTTGATACTAAAGTAGAAATAGAAAGATTTGAACCGAGATACTTACCAATGAAAACCAATGGGAAGTTGGCGGAGGTTTTTAAGAAAAAGGCTAAAATGTCCGGAGTAAAGATCAACGATTATTATCAATATATTATTGGTTCTATGGATATGGGGAACGTAAGCCAGGTTGTTCCGGCAATTCATCCGTTTTTGCCCCTAGGTAGAGGAATGTTTTCAGCCCATAGCCCAGAATTTAAAAATATAGCAGGTTCGATTGCAGGAGAAAAAACAATGAAACAAGCCACGAAATCTCTAGCTCTGACAACATTAGAACTTTTTCTAAAACCGAATTTAGTAACGGAAATTTGGCAGGAACATTTTATTAAGTGAAATAGTTAAACAGCGAAATAGTGGTTAAGGCGACCTGTAGTCGCTAGTTTTCTTTGTTAAACAAATGGGAAAAAATCAACACAAACTATTGCATAAACATACATATAGATGTATAATTATACATAGCTAAGGAGGTGGAGTTATTGTTAAATAAATTAAAGGGTAGAGATTTTTTAAGTTTAAAAGATTACTCACAAGATGAGATAATAACTTTATTAAATTTAGGTATCGAATTGAAAAGTTCTCATAAAAAAGGTATTCGTAAAGAAATCCTTGCAGGAAAAACACTAGCAATGATTTTCCAAAAGTCATCTACTAGAACCCGGGTTTCATTTGAAGCAGGGATGTATCAACTAGGGGGGCTAGCACATTTTTTAAGTACCAGTGATTTGCAAATTGGCAGAGGGGAGCCGATTAGTGATACAGCTCGAGTATTGTCCCGTTATGTAGACGGTATACTAATTCGGACATATGATCATCAGGAAGTAGAAGAATTAGCACATTTTGCCGATGTACCTGTTATAAATGGTTTAACTGATCTTTACCATCCTACTCAGGCCTTGGCGGATTTGCTGACTATTTATGAGCATAAGGGAAAATTGGCAGGAATCAAAATGTCTTATATCGGTGATGGTAATAATATGGCTCATTCATTAATGATTGCCGGAGCAAAGTGTGGTATGGAGGTCACAGTAGCTACTCCAGTGGGGTATGAACCAAATAAAGATGTAATAGAACTCGCCAATGACTTTGCCCAAGAAAACGGTGGTAAGATAATAATTACCAATGACCCTCAAGCCAGTGCACAGGGTGTAGATGTTCTTTATACTGATGTCTGGGCAAGTATGGGTCAGGAAAAAGAAGCTGAAATTAGGAAAAAACATTTTCAAGGGTTCCAAATTAATGATGAAATGTTGGATTTAGCAGATAAAAAAGCAATAGTCATGCACTGTCTTCCTGCTCACCGAGGTGAAGAAATAACCCATGAGGTTATGGAAGGTCCTCAATCAGTTGTTTTCGATGAAGCCGAGAATAGGCTACATGCTCATAAGGCAATACTTGCCGCTTTATTGTAAAATAATAAATTTAACCACGGGCTCTTTCAGAGCACACAGATAAACACGGATAGGATTAAAAGCCCTGCAATAGTAGGGAATGACCCCTGTGTCATTCATTCCGTTACTCCAGTGGCATAGTTTTCTCACCTATGCTTGTTACTATGAAAATAAATAAAGATAAGATGCTCAAAGCAGCCAAAGGTGGTTTGACCAATGCTACAGATTTAGCGGACTATTTAGTCAAAAGAGGATTACCTTTTAGAGATGCCCATGAATTAGTAGGGAAACTTGTGGTCTATTGTTTAAGTAATACTAAAAGTTTAGATGACCTCACAATTAGTGAATTGCAAGGTTTTTGCCCATTAATTAAAGAAGATGTTTATAAGGAAATTTTTGTTTATACCTGCGTGGAAAAGCGAAATATCCCGGGGGGACCGGCACCAGAGCAAGTAAAGGCCGCTATTTTAGCGGGCCACTCTTATATATCGCGATTATAGTAGTCCTCTTTGTATAGCTAAGAAATTCCGAATTTAACCTGGATTGCTTGGTCGCTATCGCTACTCGGAATAATACTATTGAGGTAAAAAAGGTTTAGGTTGCAAATTGCAGTCTAGACCTTTTTTATTTTTTAAGTCTTCATCCTATATAGCAAGAACCGTCCCCAAACTTGCCCAAAATATAGAGCATAAAATTAATTATGCAGGAATATTATATTTATTGAAAAGTTTCCCAATAGAATTTCTCGAGTAACTACTGATGTGCCTAGCTTTCCGGTAGTATGTAATTTTTTGCTGCCTAAAAAATAGCCAAGCTATTTTTAGTATTAGTTTTCGGTATTATGGGAGGATTAAGGAGTGCTGGTCAAAAAAGTTAAAAGAATAATCGATATAATAATTTCGGGACTAGGATTGGTAATTCTAGGCCCTTTTTTAATTTTAATAGCACTGCTAATTAAAGTTGATAGCCCCAGAGGCACTATAATTTTTAAACAAAAACGAGTAGGGCTAAATGGAAGAATATTCATATTATACAAATTTAGATCCATGATACCAGAAGCTGAACAGCAAAAAGATTCTCTAAAAAACCTTAATGAAATGTCAGGACCGGTTTTTAAGATAAAAAACGATCCGCGAATAACTAAATTCGGGAGGTTTTTGAGAAAAACAAGTATTGATGAGCTACCTCAATTAATAAATGTGCTAAAAGGGGAGATGAGCCTAGTGGGGCCGAGACCGTTGCCGGTGGCAGAAATGTCTGAGATTGAGGAAAGTATTTATCGAAAAAGGTTAAGTGTCAAGCCTGGAATAACCTGTATTTGGCAAATATCCGGTCGAAACAATATTAACTTTGAAAAATGGATGGAGATGGATATGCAGTATATTGACAATTGGTCTCTAGGACTAGACTTAAAAATTTTATTTTTAACTATTCCGGCTGTTTTAATAGCTAAAGGTGCTAACTAGAAAGAGCAGTAAGGAGGAATACCCGTGGAAAAAATAATACTGATTACTGGCGTTGCGGGATTTTTAGGTTCTCAGCTTGCTAAAAAGTTAGTAATAGCAGAAAACAATTTTGTAATAGGGATAGATAACCTTTCTACAGGATTATTGAGTAATCTCGTAGACATCATTAATAAGAATAATTTTTCTTTTATTCAAGCCGATGTTTCGCAAAAAGAAGTTATCGACTATTTACAATTGCATGATGTGGAAGAAATTTATCATCTTGCATCACCTGCTTCTCCTAAATTTTATCAAGCCCAGCCCTTAAGAACAATTATTGTTAATACAATTGGAACTCAAAATATGCTTGAACTTGCCAAAAAGAATAATGCCAAAATGGTTTATACAAGTACAAGTGAAGCTTATGGTGATCCGGAAATTAACCCCCAATCCGAGAATTACCGAGGTAATGTTAATACTTGGGGGCCTAGGGCCTGTTATGATGAGTCAAAAAGATTGGGAGAAGTTTATTGTTATGAGTATTTTAAGAGATATGAAACACAAGTAAAGGTGGCACGGATATTTAATACTTATTCCGCCGACTTAAGAAATGATGATGGACGAGTAATATCTAACTTTGTTACCCAGGCTATCCAAAATGAAAATATTACAATCTATGGGGACGGGACACAAACCCGTTCTTTTTGTTATGTTGATGACACAGTACGTGGGTTATTGTTAATGATGGAAAAGGAGCAGGCGATTGGTGAAATTATTAATATTGGAAGTCCCCACGAAGTAAAAATAATTGACTTAGCTCATTTAATTAAGAGATTAGCTTTTTCTAGTAGCCAAATAGTTTTCCAGCCATTACCAGAGGATGATCCAAAGGTACGTAGGCCTGTTATTGATAAAGCAAAAGAGCTTTTAGGCTGGGAACCGGTAATTACTCTAGAAGCAGGTTTAAATGAAACCATCAGAGTTTATAGGAGGAAGTTTGGTTTATTTAGGGAGGAAAGAAAATGGATATAGTTTGTGTAGGTGCGGGTTATGTAGGTAGCGTTACTGGTGTTTCCTTTGCAACTCTAGGTAATAAAACAACGGTGATTGATATAAATAAAGAAAAAGTGGAATTAATAAATGCCGGTAAAAGCCCAATTTATGAACCTGGTTTAGAATATTTAATAGAGCAAAATATAGGTAAGTCACTTTTTGCTACATCAGAATATCAATGTATTAGTGAAGCCGACGTAATCTTTATTGCAGTAGAGACTCCTAGAGCATCTAATGGTGGGGCGGACCTAAAGTTTGTAAAAAATGCTGCTAAAAGTATTGGTGAAAATATCAATAAAAAAAAAATTTACAGTGATAGTAAATAAATCTACAGTTCCGATAGGAACAGGGGAAGTGGTTACTTCAATAGTTTCGGAGGTTTCGGGATTAATACCGGAAAAGAATTTTTCCGTTGTTAGTAACCCGGAATTTCTTAGAGAGGGAAGTGCCCTTTGGGATGTATTCTTTCCAGATAGAATTGTCGTTGGAACTAATAACCAAATTGCCAGAGAAATAATGAGAAATTTATACAATCCGTTAGTTTCTAGAGAAAAGTACTATCAATTAGAAAAGAGATATTCTAATTTAAATTGGGAAGGACCAAAAAAGTTACCAATCTACTTTGAAACTGATGTAAAAAGTGCGGAAATGATTAAGTATGCAGCAAATGCTTTTTTAGCAGTAAAAATAAGCTACATAAATGAAATGGCAAAGTTATGCGAAAAGCTAGGAATTAATGTCTTAGATGTAGCAAAAGGCATGGGTCTTGACAGCAGGATTGGAGGTAAATTCTTGGAAGTTTCCAGCGGTTGGCAGGGTAGCTGTTTCCCTAAGGATACTTCTGAGTTGTATCAATTAAGTAAAAAGTATGAATCTGAGTTAAGCATTGTCAAAGCAGCTATTGATGCTAATTTTGATATGCACCGTTATGTAGTTGAGAAATTAATAAACTTTTTAGGGTGTCTGAATGGAAAAACCATTGGTATTTTGGGATTAACCTTTAAGCCTAATACTGATGATGCTCGTAAAACCCAAGCCGAATATATTATTCCTAATTTATTAAGTTTAGGTGCTAATGTTCAAGTTTTTGATCCCCAAGGTATGGAGATGTTTAAAAAGTATAATCCCCATTTGCCCATTAAATATTGTGTAAAAGCTGAGGATGTAGCCCAAAGGGCGGATTGCATTTTGTTATTAACACACTGGCAGGAATTTAAAAAACTTAATTGGCAGGCAATTAGAAGTCATCTTAAAATACTCTATGTCTTGGATACACGAAATTTTCTCAACAGAGAAGAACTTCGAGAATTAGGATTTCATTATCAAGGATTAGGGGTAATTGAATGAATAATCAAGAACGAGTTGTAGGAAATGCCGTATCTTCTATCCTGCAGGTATTGATAACAGGTATTACATTATTCTTTTTATACCGTTATTTGTTAGTGACTATCGGGGTGGAAAATTTAGGAATTTGGTCCCTGGTATTAGCAACCACTTCCATAAGTCAAGTATCAAATCTTGGCTTAGTAGATTGTGTGGTAAAGTTCGTAGCCAAGTATGTAGCTCTGGAAGATCAAGAAAGTATTGAAAAAATCATCCAGACTATTTTAATAACAGTTGGTTTAACTCTAGGAGTGATGTTGTTAATTTTAAATTTTTTTTCCCGAGAGCTGTTGGCTTTTTTTATCCAAGTTGCATTATTACCTGATGCTCTCGGTATTTTCCCTATTGCCTTAATTTCGGCCTGGGTAATGGCCATGGCCTGGATTATTATGGGGGCCCTTGATGGGTACCACCGCATAGATTTAAGAAACTATACAGTAATTGGCAATAACCTGACATATATTTTTTTAAGCATTTTATTGGTTAATAAATATGGCTTAATGGGTTTAGCTATTGCCCAGTTATTAGGGAGTATATTTCTTTTAGTAGTTAGTAGTCTATTTTTAAAAAAATATGTTCGCTTACCATTAATACCTAAGGTGTGGGATAAAAAATTATTTAAAGAAATGCTTGGATATGGTTTGAATTTCCAAGTGATTGTAATTACCAAGCTTTTATACGACCCTATTACAAAAGGGTTAATGGCATTATTTGGTGGACTGGCAATGGTGGGTTATTATGAAATGGCGAGTAAAATGATCCAACAATTTCGCGGATTAATCGTATCTGCCAATCAAGTACTTATACCAACAATTGCGGACTTGAATGAAAGGGAACCCCATAAAATCAAAAGGATATATTTAGAGTCATATCAATTAGTATTTTTTGTATCAATACCACTCTTTAGCTTGATAGCAATCTTAATACCCATTATCGCAGAATTATGGATTGGTCAACAAGAAATTATTTTTATAACCATTTCCTTAATACTATTGGTGGGATGGTTTCTTAACATACTTTCAGCACCCGCTTATTTCACTTATCTAGGAATCGGGTGCCTAAAATGGAATGTAATCAGCCAGCTAGTTATAGCTGGGCTAAACTTAATTTTAAGTTGGATATTGGGGTTTTATTATGGTGGCCTAGGAGTGGTGCTTGGATTTACTAGTGCTTTGATTTTAGGTAGTTCTATTGTAATGCTAGCCTACCATATTGCAGAAAACGTTAGCTGGAAAGTATTATTGACCTTTAATAATAGTATTTTATTGATTGCCGGTTTAATCAATATAACTACTTATTACTTTTTTTATGGAAAATACCTAGATAATCTATTACTATATCTCAGAATCCCAGTATTACTTACTCTTTTTTGCCTTTTAACGATTGTGCCTATATCCAAGCATCCTCTAAGGATAAAGTTGCAATACTGGAGTTTTCAATTATACATAAAAAAAAGAATTTTTTTCCTGACACCCAGAGGGAGTGTTTTAAATATTAACTATCAATTGGAAAAAAGAATTAATGTATTGAGATGATAAAGGAAAAAACAAGGGGAAAGAAGATGAGTAGGTTATGCATGGCTATTACAAATATCTAAAATACCTTATTTTTTTGATTTTACTAATAGCTTTATGCACGGTTATATCATTTTACCCACTGTATACCGTGCCTTTAAGCTTAATAATTATTTTTTTAATATTTAGTTTGCTTTTCCCCAAAAAT
>JBMNUR010000128.1:0-7959 GCA_050946395.1 Peptococcales bacterium | reverse complement strand
CTTCAGGAATTAGCAAAACTCACCTTCGGTTCAAACAGTTGCTAATTCTGGTCTTCAGCCGTCTGCGTTCTTTTTATCTAAACTCGCCAAATGCTTCACTTAGCCTAAATGAAAGAAAAAATTTAGGTGGCATAAGTGCAACTAGGGCTTTCGCTTAAAGCTTAGCAAAAGCCAAGTTTTACTAATGATAAATTTATATGGATTTTGTTTTGAATAACTTTGTCACAGGCTGGAGTGGACAACACTGTCCACCCATTTCTTATAAACTAATTATTGTTTATTTTTCAAATCCATTGGTTTCAATTACTAAGCCTTCGTCCCCCATCGGTACAGTACTATCAAGTTGAACCCTGTAGCTATACATATCTGCTCGGTAACGATTAATCGATACCTCCAAAGCCTTTTCCTTACTGAATACGGTCCTTTTCATAATTAAAAGAGGTGATCCAAAAGGAATCTTTAAAGCATTCGCAATTTCTTCATCCGCAATATTAGCTGATATTATTTGATCTGCTTTTTCCAAGGAAATGTTTAATTCATTTTGAAGTATTTCATACATCCCCCTGGTAGTTAGGTCATGTTCACAAATTTTCATGCCAATATCATATGGCCAATAACTATCCAAATAAACTACTGGAACACCGTTCATTTGCTGAATTTTTCTGATCAATACCAGCCGTTTTTCATCAAAATCTTTAAGTTCCGGAACTTCATCTAATAATTCGTCAGTTATCTTTACTTCTGCAATCTTAACCACCTTAGCACTGGGCACTGCACCTTTAGCCTTAATTTCTTCGAAAAACCCAGTTAGCCTTCTTAATGTTTCAACCATTTCACCTTTTACAAAAGTGCCTTTACCAGGTTTTCTATCTAACCAACCTTCTTTAACCAATTCATAAATAGCCCTTCGAATAGTAGTACTGCTCACCCCATACTTTTCCATCAATTGTTTATCAGTTGGAAACAAATCACCGGCTTTCCAAAAACCTTTTTGTAGACTCTCTCTAAGTTCTATAGTTATTTTATAATGAAGCGGTGCCGCATCGTTCATCCCGAATCCCTCCCAATGTTACAATATTACAAGAATAGTTTGTAATTATTATATTTGTTTAACTGAAAAAGTTCAACAAAAGAATATTAATTATGTTAGTTATTAGTAGCCAGTATAGTCAACTGTAGGTACTGTAGGTACTGTAGGTACTGTAGCCACGGGGCGAAGCCCCTAAAATGTGCTTTTTTGCACTAAGCAGGATATTCTTAGATATTTTGAGAAATAGCTTATATCATATGGATTTATTGAGAATACAATTAGGAGGTTCGCTGTGAAAAAAAAGACAATATTAGTTAATAATCTACTTCCGGAAAAAGGTTTAGAAGAACTCTATGCTCATTTTAATGTTATTGCACCTAAGGAGAAAAAATTTACAAAAGAGGAAATAATTGAGCACATCCCTGAGTGTCACGGTCTCTTATCGTCATTTTTAATAGTAGATAAAGGAATAATTGATGCCGGAAAAAGCCTGGAAATTATCAGTAATTTTGGGGCTGGGTATAATAATGTAGATGTTAATTATGCTACGGAAAGAGGTATCATGGTTACCAATATTCCCGATACTGTCACCTATTCTACAGCAGAACTAACTTTGGGACTAATGATTTCTCTTTTACGCCGTGTTGTCGAAGGTGATCGACTGTTAAGAGCCAAGGATCGTCAGGCTTGGGGAGGTCCTACCCACTTTATGGGGCAAAATCTTGCAGGTAAAACCCTAGGAATCATAGGTATGGGTCGAATTGGCCTAGCTGTAGCCAGACTTGCCCAAGGCTTTGGCATGAACATAGTGTATCAAAAAAGAACTCCCTACCCTCCAGAAATAGAGATGCAATTAAATATAAAATATATGCCATTAGGAGAATTAGTGCAAAAGGCTGATGTAATATCTTTACATTGCCCGCTAACACCTGAAACCCACCATTTAATCAATAGGGAAATACTCAAAGCTATGAAATCAACGGCCTATTTAATTAATACAGCGCGAGGCCCAGTAGTAGAAGAAAATGCACTTTTAGAAGCCCTTAAAGGGGGGGAAATCAGAGGGGCAGCTCTTGATGTCTTTGAATTTGAACCTAAAATATCCGAGGAATTATTAACTTTGAGTAATGTTGTCTTAACCCCTCATATTGGTTCTTCTACTTTGGAAACTAGGACAGATATGACCAAAGCATGTGTTAAACACTTAATTGATTATTTTTCAGGGCAGACACCTACCCATGTGGTAAACCCTTCTTTTAGCAAAAATAGGAACCAGGCTTAAGCCTGGTTCCTATTTTTGCGTTCCTACAGGTTCTACAGAACCTACAGTTCAACAGAACCACGGGCAGACAGGGTCGTCCGCCCCTACAGTGATAGAAAATCAGGGTATTCCTCGCTATGACACGGCGACACAATGACACGGAACGGTGAGGACACCGTTTCCTACAATCTAGCGAAGCGAAATCTTAATCTCAACCTGCCCCGTTAGGGTCTGTCCACATCTGTTAACCACTTGGAGCCACAATCTCTAGGTACATAATTTTCAATATAATTAAGAGCATCCTCTACGGTTTCGGCCACAAAGTATAAATCCCGACAAGTGACCTTTGCAAATTTAAGCTCAATAATGTTTTCAAAAACTTGAATTAACCCATTATAAAAGCCGTTAATATTTAAGACAACCACCGGTTTATTATGATATCTTAATTGTTTTAAAGTTATTATCTCTAATAATTCCTCTAAAGTTCCAAAACCACCCGGCAAAGCGATAAAGGCATCGGCTCTTTCATCCATGATGGCCTTTCTTTCTCTTAGTCCCTTAGTAACAATTAGTTCATCACATTTTTCATAAACTATGCCTTTTTCGTTAAGAGCCTTAGGAATAACCCCTATTACTTTACCACCCGATTCATGAATAGCTCTGGCGGTTTCCCCCATTAAGCCTACTTGCCCTCCACCAAAAATTAACCCGATACCCCGCTGGGCCATTTGTGTCCCAAGCTGACGAGCACCTTGGAAATAATCCTGGCCAACAATAGAACTTGATGAGCTATACACACAGATGTATTTTCCCAAACAATTTCAGTCCTTTCTAAAGATAGTGACTAGCTACTAGTGACCGGTGACTAGAATTTGGAGCATTTTTGGGGTCGGTCGATGGCCAATAATCAATAATAAATAGTCATTTGCTTCAGCCAATAGGCATGGCAGGCGCCCAAAGGGTGCCTCTACATTCCAACTTTCTAACCTTCCAAATTGTTTACAGCATCCAAATGGCTAAGGGCCGCATGTTCATGGGTGCCCGGTACTGCCCTTTATTATCCCAAGCGGCAGGTGTCCTAAACTGAAGCCCTGTCCCTTGATAAATCATATTTCTAAGATTATTCGCCAAGAATTCCCCTTCTTTATCCAAACCATATTCATAAAGCATTGCGGTAAATGTCCAAGCTGAACCAACTAAAACCTCATTGACCTGGAGTTCTTCCCCACCATCTTGATCATATTGGAGCCTACCCGGTTCTGCCACAAGAAGGGGACCGTATTTACCTCCTTCATAGGCCATAAGGTTATTTTCATAAATACACATAAGGTGGGAAATAACATGTTCTCTTGGGATTAAATCACCTAAACCGGCCTTTTTCGCTAGAAAGACTCCAAAGAGAGAATCAGTCATAGTAGCATTCCGGTACTTACCTAAATCATTTGTCTTGTAGTATTTTCCATTCCATAGTGTTTCAATAGTTTTTTGGGCCTTAGCCAGCTTATCTTGATAGTGTGCTGCTTTTTCGCCATCAAATTTTTTGGCTAAATCAGCCATGACCGCCCATGCACCAATACATAAACTACTAGCATAGGTTGATAGCCCTTGCATATCTAAATTGTCCCACGTACTATCTCCAAAATCACTATGTCTAGGTACACCTATATCTTCTTTGTCCTGTTCTTCTGTAAACTTAGCAATTTCCACCAAAATATCATATTCTTTTTTTGTAATTGGGCTGTTGGTCAATTTCTTGTGCAAATAATAGGTGATAATAAAAGCCGGGTTATGGTCTTTCCAGAGATTGGGATCATCCCGGTGGACATAACCATTTAGTTGCACCCAAGGATCTTCCGGTGCACTACCCAAATCATGGGGCAATTTTCTATGAACCAAGTTCTTCTCAAGAGTTGCCGTCCTATAAACCATATGTAATCTATCGTCTTCAATAATAGCACTGGCTAAAAAATCATTAAATACATTTTCCGCAAGCTTTGGCCACTGTTTACTTAAAGCGATAAAAGCATACACCCATAAATCTAAAGTATTATAGTAATAAGACCCTGTATCAAAACCCTCAAGAATACCAAAATGCCAGGTTTCTGTTAATTGGGGGTACTTTTCGCCATGGCCTTCAATAGGTCTTGTAACCCAAACACTTCCCCCTGCCGCTATATAATAAAGCTCATTAATCTGGGCTCCCTTTACTTTAGCAGGTAGATGAGGACTTTTTTCTAATTCTTCTCTATGCCAATTGGCAATTATGTTAAGCCATTTTTCATTTGACTCCATGCCATATTTGGCCAGCTGCAAAGAATTTTCGCAATTTGGGCCATATTGTTGGGTATAAGCCTTATACCACTTTCTGCCCGCCCCAAAGGCTGTAATCGGCATATCCATAGTTAAAGTAATTAATAATTGTTCTTCTTGCCCTGGCAAAAGTGTAGTTTGTGCCGCAATAGCACTTGCAATAGGCTCATGCCAATGGGCTTGCCAAGAGGTATTATCATTATCTAATCTACCATGGCTTTTAAAGATATTTTCCATGTTCCCAATAGTATATTTTTGCTCAGAATGTTTTTCTCCTGTGTTAATTTGTTCAGCTCTAAAGCACGATTTATAACTAAATTGCCAATTATCGTTACCATTAATAGATAAAACTACTTGACCTAACATGTCATCTTTATGTTCTATAGCTAATTTTTTGGTTTGAATGATATGGCATTCTTTTTTATTTAATTCTTCAAGTGTTGCAAAATTACCTGCGTATTGATAACTAGGCCACTGCATATTTTGCCGAACTTCACTAGCTTGATGAGGCAGTCGCCAGCCTAAAAGATTGGGCCACGACAAACCTATACTAACTTCTATTTCTTCATCAATCTTCGATTTTAAATAGAAATTAAAACAAGTTATGGGCAGACAACTATCCTCATAATTATGTGGAATAGTGGGTGAGTAATATTCCATTAATAATTCAAAAGGTAGTTCTTCTGAATTATAATATTCATAAACTAAGGGGAACAAAGAAGCATACACCATATCCCTTTCCTGAAAACCATCTTTGCTAATCCTAATTCGTTTATAATAAACTTTTGCACCAATCTTCCACCGTAGCATAAAAAAGGCAGGTTCGATAACTTCATGCTGATGGACCCCTTGTTGTAACTGCCAACGATTAAAAAGCCCCGTAAAATCCCTGGAGAAATTACTAGTCCCAATCCCACCCAAAAAGGGTCCATTCAAGGGACCGTCATCATGACTGCCAAATTTAGCACGATAAGGAACCTTATAATCGGGATTTTTAAAATAATAATTTCTAAAATCAAAGGTTTTTATTAAGTAATAATCACTGTTTTCCTTTAATTTTATAAAAAAGCCATATTCCTTGGCTCTTGTAAATCTCTCGAAAGCATTGCTCCAAGACATAAAATATCCTCCATTAAATCTAATCTATAAAATTGTTTAGTCGCCACGTAGCTATCGTTCCTCGGGTTGACAGAATAGCCACTTCTTGTATTGCAATGACACGGAAAGGGACTCTTTCGTAGTAGTGCAGGATATGGGATTAAATATTTTTTATTTCATTAAATAAATCAGTATAAAAACTACCTTTTCGATAAAATACAGGTATTTGTCCTATGGGTGCTGCTACCTCATAAGTACCCTGCCCATATTCCTCACCTGTCCAGATATTTACCCAGGTGTCAGCAGGTAGATAAACTTCTCGGGTTGTTGCTCCTTCTTGATAAACGGGAGCCACCATTAAATCCCGGCCTAGTAAATATTGATATTTCAGATCTAAAAGAGATTTATCCTCCTCATAATGAATATAAGGCATACGCATACACGGAATCCCTCTTGCCGCATTTTCTTTAACAATATCCTTGATATATGGTTTTAAATGGGTATAAATATTGACCATCCGAACAAAATGAAGTAAAGTTTCTTCATCTGAATCAAATTGCCAACAGTCACCAGGTCTATTTCCTTCGTGGGTACGCATTACCGGACTAAAAGCCCCCATTTCTGTCCATCTCATAAAAAGCTCTTTAGTCCTTACTACATCATATAATGAGGTAAATCCTCCAATATCAGAATGAGTCAAACCAAAACCACTCATACCCAAAGATAAAGATGCAGGAATAACAGAAGCAAGACCATCATCTAAGCTCCAATCTACCATTTGGTCCCCATTCCACATCATAAATGAATATTTACTGGTACCGGTATATCCTGCCCTTGTGAAGAAAGTAACCTCGTGAACCATACCTGCCTCCTCAACTGCTTCTCTATTGACGCGAGCCCATTCGGAAGGGTATTTATTATGGAAACTTACCCCACTCTCTCCTGAGTATAGCACAGCATCTGTAGGTAAATATTCCCCAAAGTCACACATCCAACCGGACAAACCTATTCCAATCATATGCTCTTTAATAATACTTTTTACCCATTCAAAAGCCTCGGGATTGGATAAGTCAAAAGTTGTTCCTTTCATTTCAGGATAGACTATATAATCCTCACCCTGCTTGTTTTTAACGAGATAGCCTTTTTTTGTGGCTTCTTGATAAAGGTCACCATCAATTGATAAAAATTGATTGATATAGCCTAGAAAGCGAATCCCTTTTTCTTTTAACTCTTTGATAGTTTCCGGAAGGTTGGGATACATCTCATCCTGATATTTCCAATTATAAAATAACCTGTAACCAAAATCGGTAATCCGTTTCCCTTCCCAGTCCTGACACCATAAAGCAGCTACCTTAAGACCATATTTTTGGGCATTAGCCAATTTTTTGAGAACTTTTTCCGTACCACCTTGCAACCCTAACCAGATACCATTATAGGCCCACTCAGGCATTTCCGGCTGTCTACCTAAGTAGGCCGTTAAATCTTCGAGCAATTTAAGGGCTGTACTAGCTTTAGAAAGAATAATTTTCTCAGGGATGTGATGAATATATAATTCATGAAATGCTTCATTGCCAAAATTAAATTCCATATAATTGGAGTCATCAACGTGGCACCAATAGTTTTCTGATGAAACAAAAGTCGGTTGGGGATAGTATGTAGTATACCAATCTCCACCTGCTTTTTCCCGGTGTTTATTAGCCATAAAGGTCACATATTCATTCTTATTTCTACCTACACCCTGCTCTGATACCCAAAGAGGAACATTTTTGCCCCGTAAATTTAGCTCGGAATATTGTTCACCACAACCAAATATTGCTTCATCTTTAGTAGCATGTAAGCGAATCCATACCCTATTTAACTCTTGAGAAAAATCTAAGAAGACAGCCTCCAACCGATCATCTACAACCCGAAAAACAACGGTAACAAAAGCCAAGTTGCCTTTACTAAATTTTACTTTAACGTTATCCTTAGTATTTTCGATTATTTCGTAATCAGTCAAAGAGAACTTTTCCAGAAGATTTTCTTCTATGGTAAAATTGGCTTCAGCGTGCATTTTATAGGTAGCATGACCTTTACCTACAAAAAGAAAAGGTGTTTCTAAACTATGTCTGATTAGTAAATGATTTTTAAACCTTAGCTCAAGAGCATTTTCTTTCTCGATAATAATTAGCACTTTAAAACCTCCTTGTAATCTTGTAATATTATAAACTTACTAAATTTAATTTAACATTTATACTATACTAATTCAATATAGCAAACT
>JBMNUR010000127.1:0-7991 GCA_050946395.1 Peptococcales bacterium | reverse complement strand
TGCCGAAGGTACTACTAAGGAATATGATGAAGATCGTTATCGTTTTCCGGTAGGCATGAATGTCCTAATGAGCATAATTGTGTTTGTACTAGCATTTTCATACATTATCTTTGTCTAAAAAACGCCTCCGGGCGTTTTTTAGTTGCCGGTAGTCTATGGCTGAAGGCACACAGGTCATTGCTATGACAGAAGTAGCTATTCTGTCATAGCGAAGAGCGACAGCGACGTGGCGATCCCGGTATGACACTTCCCAAAAGTTTTTACCGGGGTCCCCTTGCGTATTTCTTACGGAAATTATATACTATAGTGTAGTTATCTTTGACCGATCCATCAGGGTCGGTTTTTCCAATAAATATAGTGATAAGGAATAACTATAGACCATTGACTATCAACTATTGACTTTTTTTAAGTAATGGCCAAAGGCCCCTAGAGCTTAAGCTTACCAAATACTAGTCACTAGTCACTAGTCACCAGTCACTATTGAAGAGGTCGGTGAATGAATTGTTTGACAAATTACAACATCTTGAAGACAGATACGAAGAATTAAATGCATTGATGAGTGACCCTAATGTCATCAATAATCCTGTTGAATTACAGAAACATGCTAAAGCCCAATCGGATTTAGCAGATATAGTTGAGGTTTTTCGTAATTATAAAAAAGTAATAGAAGAATTAGATGAGTCTAAAGAATTGTTAAATGATAAACTTGATGATGATATGAAGGATCTAGTGGAACTAGAGATTGAAGAATTAACTATGCAAAAAGAAAAATTAGAAGAAAACCTAAAAATTCTTCTTTTACCTAAGGATCCTAATGACGAAAAAAACGTTATTATGGAAATCAGGGCTGGAGCCGGTGGCGATGAGGCAGGACTTTTTGCAGGGGACCTATATAGAATGTATAGCCGTTATGCTGAGAGTAAAGGCTGGAAAACTGAATTAATGAGTGCTCATTATACAGATGTAGGTGGCTTTAAAGAGGTTATTTTTCTCATTCAAGGAAAAGGTGCTTATAGTAAACTTAAATTTGAAAGTGGTGTTCATCGGGTACAGAGGATACCTACTACAGAGTCTGGCGGAAGAATTCATACATCTACATCAACAGTGGCAGTTTTGCCGGAAGCGGAAGAAGTGGATGTTCAGATTGACCCCAACGAATTACGAATTGACGTTTTCTGCTCAAGTGGACCTGGCGGACAGTCTGTTAACACTACCCAATCGGCAGTTAGGATTACTCATATTCCCACAGGATTGGTAGTATCTTGTCAGGATGAAAAATCTCAACATAAAAATAAAGACAAGGCTTTAAAGGTTTTACGGTCTCGTCTTTTAGAAAAAGCTCAAAGTGAGCAAATGGGTGAAATGGCTGAGGCCAGGAAAACTCAAGTTGGTACAGGTGACCGCAGTGAAAGAATTAGAACCTATAATTTCCCCCAAGGTAGAGTTACCGATCATCGCATTGGTTTGACTCTTCACAAACTTGATCAGATTCTTTTAGGGCAAATTGATGAAATAATCGAAGCTTTAATTACTACAGATCAAGCTGAAAAGTTGAAGCAGGTGGAATAATGAAGGATTTAAATAGGCCGCAGACTGTTAAGGAACTTTTACAGTGGGCGGTTCTTTTTTTAGGAAACGATAGACGAATGGAAGCTGAGTTGTTATTAACAAAGGTTTCTGGATTAACAAGAGCCAAACTTTTAGCTTATCCGGAAATAATTATTGAATCCTCTCAAGTTCAATATTTCCAAGAGCTTGTTACATTACGACATAAAGGTGAACCTTTGCAATATTTATTAGGTACCCAAAGCTTTATGGGTTTAGATTTTCTAGTAAATGAAAACGTCCTAATTCCCCGTTCCGATACAGAAGTACTGGTGGAGGAAACCTTAAATCTTGCTCGTGAAATAGAGGAACCTCTAAAGATTCTAGATCTATGTACCGGAAGTGGAGCCATAGCTGTTAGTGTGGCACAATATCTGGATAAGGCCGAAGTAATAGGGATCGATATATCCGAAGAAGCCTTAAATATTGCAAAAATTAACGCCCAACGAAATAATCTCAGCAAAAAAGTGAAATTTATCCATGGTGACCTTTTTACACCCCTTGGGCAGGAAAAATTTCATATAATAATTAGCAATCCACCCTATGTTAGTACTGAGGAAATGGCCAATCTTCCCGAGGATGTAAAAAAAGAGCCTGCTCTTGCCCTTTGGGGTGGTGAAGATGGACTGGACTTTTACCGGGCCATTATTGGTAAAAGCAGTAAGTTCTTAATATCTCCAGGCTGGCTTTTAGTAGAGATCGGCTGGCAGCAAGGCCCAGCAGTTAAACAATTATTTGAGAAAAATGGTTTTTCCCACTGCCAAATCATCAAAGACTGGTCCGGTCACGACCGGGTAGTTAAAGGATGCTTTCGCGGCCCACTCGCCCAAGAAAAGACGAATTGACGATATAAATAATGGGATTATTTAACTGTCATATAAGTTAAATAATCCCATTATTTATATTTACTAGAGTTATTTTAAAAAGGGGATAAAAAATTGCTTACATACTCAACTTTTGCTTTCCTCTATGAGTTAGGTCACGCCTTATTAGTGCTTTTAGCTAAGAATCATTTTCTTAAAGATTTAGTAATAATATTTTTGGCGGCCAAAGCTATGGGGCATCTTTCCGTGCTATTTGGTCAGCCTTCAATTTTTGGACAGCTTTTAGTAGGTATTATTCTAGGACCCGCTGTACTTAATATCCTTCATCCCAATCTACTGTTAAACCAGTTGGCACAATTGGGGGTTTTAATGCTGATGTTTTTAGCGGGACTGGAAACAAATTTAAGAGAATTTACAAAAAATACAATATCGTCCTTTTTTACAGCCTCCGGGGGAGTAATCTTACCCTTTATTAGTGGAGCATTATTGGCATTAATGTGTGGATACACTTTAAATATAGCCTTATTTATCGGTGTAGTTTTGGTTTCCACAAGTGTTAGTATTTCTGTGCAAACTTTAAGAGAATTAAATCGTATGCAATCTAAAGAAGGGATTACCATTCTTGGTGCAGCCGTAATTGATGATATCTTAGGTTTAATTATTTTAAGCATGGTGTTAGCTTTGGCAACTGGCGGAGAAGAATTTACAATAATAAGTATTATCATTATAAAAATTATTGCCTTTTTTATTTTAGCAATTTTTGCGGGCTATTTTTTGGTACCCTTTATTATGTTTTTGGCATCTAAGGTATTAGTTCGGGAAGGAAGGTTGACTTTTGCCTTAATTATAGTTTTGACCCTTTCTATGGCCGCAGAATATCTTGGTTTAGCCGGAATAGTGGGTGCCTATTTTGCTGGAATTATGGTGGGGAGGATGGGTTTTAGAGGTGAATTGATTAGTAAAGTTGAGGCGATTGGCTACTCTTTCTTTTTCCCAGTTTTCTTTGTGAGTATCGGGTTAGTAGCAGATATTACAAGTTTAAAAGGGAGCCTCCTAATATTTACGATTATTATGACCCTTATTGCAGTTTTCACTAAAATTTTTGGGGCTGGTCTGGGAGCCTTGTGCTGCGGTTTTAGCACCCGTAGTTCCTTGGCAATTGGCGCAGGGATGGTCTCCCGGGGTGAAGTGGCCCTCATTATTGCCAATATTGGTTTAGCCTCCGGACTTTTGACTACTGATCTTTATACGGTGATGGTAGTTGTTACTATTATTACTACCATAATTACACCAGTTCTAATTAAGCTTACTTTTAAGTAAGCAAGTGGACGCAAAAAACGATTCGACGAATAAACAGCAAACCAGTTGACGAACAGACGAATTAGCCAATTGACGGATTTGCAGAACTGTAGATCCTGTAGCCTCGGAGAAGTTGATCAAAAGTATCCGGCAATGCACCTTTTCCTTAAGTAAGCTTGTTTCTCTAACAACAAACTCGTATAATGAAGTTGGTGAAGTATTTTTTTGTATATTAAAGGAAGGGGATACTATGGGTCAGTATAAGGATTTAACTGAAATCGCCAGGTATGAACAGATCGCTGTGGATTTAGCTGCAAAGATTGCACATAATGAATATGCTGTAGGTACAAGGTTATATGGCCGCTCTACTTTAGCGGGGCAGTATAATGTTTCACCGGAGACAATTCGGCGAGCTGTGGCCTTACTACAGAGCATGAACATTGTGGAAGTTGTAGCCGGCAGGGGGATAATGGTTTTAGATTCAGAAGCTGCTAAGCGCTATCTGGAAAACTTCAACCAAAGAAAAGGATTGGCTCAAGCCCAACAAGAATTTGCAGACTTATTGGAAAAAAGACGAGAAGTAGATTTAGCAATCGAAAGCCAAATTAAAAAAATTATGGCCTTTAGTTCACGCTTAATTAACATTTTACCTAAAGTGGAAGAAGTGGAGATTACCCAAGGTTCTCCTTTAATAAATAAAAGTTTAAAGGAAGTTGATTTTCGGGCTTATACTGATGCTACCGTACTTGCAGTGGAAAGAAGGGGTGAAGAATACCTCTCCCCTGATTCTGAAATGATAATTCATGAAGGAGATATTTTAGTTTATATTGGGCCAGAAGGAGCTAAAGAAAAGGTAGATGCATTTGTGGCAGGGTAGATTAAAAAAAAATCGCTGAGGGCGATTTTTTTTATGCAAAGTGATATAATATTGAAGATTGAGTATGAAATATTTAGATGGTGAGCGATTATATGGAAACAAAACTGTGGGAAATGCCTGAGACTGAGCCTAATTTAGAAAAACTTAATGAAGCAGCAAAACTTCTAAAAGCCGGAGAATTAATAGCTTTCCCTACTGAGACAGTATATGGTTTAGGAGCAAATGCCTTAGATGAAAAAGCCGTGCGGAAAATTTATCTAGCCAAAGGTAGGCCAAGTGATAATCCACTAATTGTTCACGTTTGTTCGATGGAAGATGTAGAGGAACTAGTACGGGAAATACCTCCTAAAGCTCGAACACTTATGGAAAACTTTTGGCCAGGACCGCTGACCTTAGTATTGCCGAAAGCCAAAAAAATTCCCGAGATTATTACCGCAGGTTTAGATACAGTAGCTATTCGTATGCCGGCTCACTTAGTGGCATTAAAATTAATTGAACTGGCCCAATGTCCGGTTGCAGCACCTAGTGCTAATATTTCCGGAAAACCAAGCCCAACTACTGCCCAACATGTTTGGCAAGATTTAAACGGCAAAATTGCTGGGATTGTTGATGGGGGCAGGGCAGATATCGGGGTAGAATCAACAGTTTTAGATGTAACTTTAGAAGTGCCTACTATCTTACGCCCCGGTGGAATAACTAGAGAGCAGTTAATAAAGGTAATCGGAAAAGTGAACCTCGACACTGCCTTATTTAACGTAGAAGCAGTACCTAGGTCACCAGGAATGAAATATACTCATTATTCTCCTGAAGCAGATGTGGTCATTTTTAAAGGAAATACTAGTGAAACAGTAACTAAAATTATGAAGGTATTGGAAAATCCTAATGAACAAAAGATAGGTTTAATGGTTTCGCAGGAAATTTTTCAAAACTTGCCTAAGAAACTATCAAAAAACATTGTGATAAAGGTTTTGGGAAGCCAGGGTGATTTAGAAACTATTACCGCCAATCTTTTCGATGCTTTACGGTGGTTTGACCAAAAAGGTGTAAGTATCATTTATGCGGAAAGTTTTCCCGAAAGCCACATTGGAGCAGCACTAATGAATAGACTAATAAAAGCAGCAGGTGGAAAAATGCAATAAATCGGAGGTCGACATGAACTTAGTTACAATTTTGGCAGTAGCATTTGCCTTAGGGATAGATGCCTTTTCCCTTTCAATTGGTATAGGTTTAAGTGGAATCCAGCGAAAACAGATGTATCTGGTTTCTACCGTTGTTGCAATTTTCCACATTCTAATGCCTTTAATTGGATTGTATTTAGGACAGGTTTTAGGAAAATTTGTTGGACCTATTGCCAGTAGTTTCGGAGCCATTGTACTTATTTTTATTGGTATCCACACAATTTGGGGAAAATTAAAAGAAAGCAAGGGTTCCTCAAATATTTCAACTTTTGATGCTATATCTATTAATCACCCGGTGAGTCTAATATTAATGGCTATTAGTGTTTCTTTAGATGCACTAACAGTGGGTTTGGGGTTGGGAGCGTTACGTTTTGATTTAACCTTGACCGTTTTAATCATGGGAATTGTAGCCGGGATAATGACTTTTGGCGGCCTTATTTTCGGGAAAAGGTTAAGTCGCTCCGTAGGGGAAAAAGCAGAATTATTAAGTGGTGTGATTTTAATCGCCATAGGTATTAAGTTATTAGTTAGTTAGTTGAGCACCGCCCAAATACTAGCCACTTATTAAGTAAGGAGGTGTAATATGGCCAAAAAAATTCTTTTCGTTTGTACTGGTAATACCTGTAGGAGTAGTATGGCAGAAGCTATTGCCTTAAAAATAATTTCTGAAAATCCGGAGAGGTTTTCTGATACTTTCGTTACATCTGCAGGCACTTATGCTATTGAAGGTGTTTCAGCTAATAATCATGCCATAACGGTAGTGGCTGAAGCTGGGATTGATTTAGAAAACTTTCGCTCCAAGCCAATAACACCTCAGTTATTAAATGAGGCCGATGTCATTCTTACAATGACAAATGCTCATAAACAGGAAATTTTAAACCTAGCACCTGAAGTCGGGGATAAAGTTTTTCTACTAAAAGAATACATAAATGATCCTGAACAAACTCAAATTATCCAAAAAAGAATGGAAAAGATCTATACAGCTATAAAGTCGAAGCAAAAAGAGTTTTTAGAAAAGCATAAAGCTAAATTACTAGAATTAGATAAAAGAAAAGAAGAACTGGAAAAAGAGCTGGAAAAAGTAATTTTTCAAATGGACATGCTACAAGAACAACTCGATCAATTAATTGAAAAGGAACGAGATGAGCTAGCAGCTATCGAAAAGGAACTAGGTAATCTGGAAATAAAAGATCCCTTTGGACAACCCTTAGAAGTATATCGAGCCTGTTATCATGAACTATATGAAGCAATTGAAAAGGCCCTCGAAAGAATTGCAAAAGGATAAGGTTGAGGTTAAGGTTAAGATAACCCTTAGCTAAATCTTAAAAGCAGTGAAACAGTATTTGATGGGGAGGACGACCCTGTCCGCCCGCCTAAAAAGGAAATAGAAAGGAGATGCTATTTGTGCGTATTGCATTAGGGTCGGACCACGGTGGGTTTGTTTTAAAAGAAGAAATAAAAACATACTTGGAAAAAAACAGGATAGAATATAAAGATTTTGGCACCCATACTACGGATTCTTGTGACTATCCTGATATAGCCTTGCCGGTGGCAAAGGCTGTTGCCGCTGGTGATTTTGAACGGGGTATTTTAATTTGTGGTACAGGAATCGGTATAGGTATCGCCGCCAATAAAGTTCCTGGAATTAGGGCTGCCTTATGTCATGATACCTTCTCCGCAAAAGCAAGCCGCGAACATAATGATGCAAATATTTTAACCTTAGGCGAAAGAGTCATCGGTCGAGGTCTGGCTTTGGATATTGTTGATCTCTGGGTCAAAACTAGTTTTACCGGTGGACGTCATCAAAAAAGGGTAGATAAGATAAGGGAAATTGAAAATAAATAGGCCAAAGGTTATTTATTGTCAAGGTTAAGGTTTCAGAGTCACCAGCCACTAACAACTATTTTTGGGGGTGTATAAAATGATTAACCTGGATCAAATAAAATCTGATGTCCAAAAGGCTTTACAAGGCTTATTAGAAGTGGCCAATCTTAAAAAAGGGCAGGTTCTTGTAGTGGGCTGCAGTACCAGTGAAGTTGCCGGAGAAAGGATCGGTTCCGCGGGAAGTATGGAAGTAGCTGAGGCTATTTTTTCCGGGATTATGCCCCAACTCCAAGAACAGGATGTTTATTTGGCAGTTCAATGTTGTGAACATTTAAATCGGGCTCTGGTAGTTGAGCTTGATGCTCAAGAAAAATACGGATGGGA
>JBMNUR010000126.1:0-8003 GCA_050946395.1 Peptococcales bacterium | reverse complement strand
CACCATTACCGAAAGCGTGCCGAAAGAAGGGAGTTCCAGTATCCGAATCTATAAGGGTTGCTGATGGGGTGGATGTTTACGGGACAGGGGGACCGGAACCTTGTCCCGTTTATGTTATCGAAAATATTTCATTTTTCTCCAATTCAATTCAATTGAGCATATTGTAGAGCGTTATAAAAAAGGTGATATAAATCCCTTTGTAGATGAATATGTTCATCTTAAATAGTCTGTGCGGTTAGAAAAGGCGGTAGTGTAAAAACCTTGATTACAAGGGTAAAAACGGAGTTAGGGGATAAAGCAATTGGATAAAAAATTGTTTATTCAAGCAATAGGTAAATACCTCTTAGGCCTGATACTGGTTTTAATTTTGTTGTTTATTCCGGCAGGAACGCTTAATTATTGGAATGCATGGTTGTTAATCGGAGTTCTTTTTATTCCGATGCTTATTGCCGGGATTATTTTAATGATCAAGAATCCGGTTCTTTTGCGAAAACGGCTCAATGCAAAAGAAAAAGAAGAAGAACAGAAAAGAGTAATACTATTAGGTGGTTTGATGTTTATCAGCGGTTTTGTCGTTGCGGGATTGGATTATCGCTATCAATGGCTTGTTTTACCCAAATGGTTGGTGATAACGGCTACTGTGATTTTCCTATTTGCTTATCTGCTTTACGCAGAGGTATTGCGTGAAAACACATATCTATCCAGAACAATAGAAGTTCAAGAAAACCAGAAGGTTATAGATTCAGGTCTGTACGGTATCGTAAGGCACCCAATGTATACATCCACAATATTGCTGTTTTTGTCTATGCCATTAGTGCTTGGTTCGTTCTTTTCGTTTCTTGTTTTTTTGCTTTACCCAGTCATTGTGGTTAAGAGAATCAGAAACGAAGAAGAAGTGTTGGAAAAAAGCCTGGCAGATTACTCAGAATACAAACAGCGCATAAAGTATAGACTGATTCCGTATATCTGGTAAGGCTCATAGTCAGACCTGCCTTGTCTATCGGGCGTTGAGCTGTATATAATTGAAGCTGAGAGTATTTTGGAGGATTGAGATGGATATTACATATAGAAAAGCATCCCATAAAGATATTGATACACTTATTAAACTGCGCCTGGATTATTTAACTGAGGACAGAGGTGCACTTGGCAAAGAAGAAACAGAGGCTTTAGTCAGGCAACTGGAGCATTATTTTCCGCAGCATCTAAATAGTAGTTTTATAGCGTTTCTGGCCGAAAAAGATGGTCAGGCAATTTCAACTGTTTATATGGCGGTTGCGGAAATGCCGGCAAACCCAGCCTTCATAACAGGCAAAACCGCAACGATACTCAACGTGTTTACTTATCCCGAATACCGCCGCAAAAGAATCGCAACGAAATTACTCACCATGATGATCAACGAAGCAAAGGCTATGAATATTTCATATTTGGAGCTTTCTGCCACTGATTCCGGTAAACAGTTGTATGAAAAGCTCGGATTTGTATCTAAGCAGTCATCGAAATATACCGAGATGCGACTGGACCTTTTATGATGGAAGACAATTGTTGGTTAGGATGGTCTATTTATGTTATAAATTTATTATCAAAAAGAGGTAGAAGGTATCGAATTTAGAATATATAACTATACTCTACCAAGGAAAAAACAAGTGAGGTTTATGTTCTGTGGAGATTAAGGAATACCGCAACTTTAATAAAGATGAGATTGTTAATTTATACAAAAGCGTTGGTTGGATAAATTATGTAGACCGCCATGACATGCTTGAGAAGGCATACGAGAACTCGTTGTGTATTTTAGGTGCATTTCTGAAAGCTATTATGAAAAAGTATAAATCCGTATATCAAATGGAACTTTTAACGGACAATACAGAAAAAACTGTGTCATTTTATAAGTCAGTGGGATTTAGGCCTGCTAACGAAATCGGATGCTTATCTTTCATTCGTATGTGAGTACTTGTGGAGGAGCCTGGAATTCCACTGCAGGCTATCGGTAGGGAAGGTAGTCGAAACACAAAAACTCATATTTAAGAGGGTCAGTGTTTCAGGTTATAATTGTTCAAAAGAGGTGTAATATGAGAAGAAGAGACCGTGAAGTTACGGATATAGATGAGATTTTGAGGATTGTGGATAAAGCAAAAATCCTTCATCTTGGTTTATTTGATACCGACTATCCATATATCGTTCCGCTGCATTACGGATATGAATACAGGGACGGAAATCTTATTTTCTATATGCACGGAGCCAGAGAAGGTCATAAGTTGGACTTGATTCGTAAAAATAAGAATGTTTGTGTTGAGTTGGAATGCGACATAGAATTGGTTTCGGGCGATGATATTCCCTGCGAATATGGTTCAACCTTTGCTTCTGTTATTGGAAGAGGATATGCAGAAATATTGGGAGATGAACAGGAAAAGATTGCCGGACTCAAATTGCTTATGATGAATCAGACCGGACGAGAGTTTGAAATTGACGAAAGAATGGCAAAAACAGTTGAGGTACTCAAGGTTACTATTCAATCTTTCACTGCAAAATCCAGACCACTGAACCTTTAACATTTAATCCGGGAAAGTGTTGTGTAACTCATCTGCCTGTATTTTGGTATCCAATCTGGTAAACAGTACACAGGAATAGGTTTGATAAAATATCCAGGGTGGTAAATATCATAAAACAATAGACAAGGCCAGATTTGAGTGATTGGATTTGAATGAATTCAGGATAGATGTAATTTTTCTAAGGAAATCATGATAATATAGATACATATACATGGAAAAGCAGATGCACCGTTCAGTGGAGATAAATTCCTGGAAAAATGGAGGAATTTCAATGAATTTACCAATGGGTGATATTCTTTACCATTTATTAAAATATCCAGTCATGCTATATTTAAAATTCAAATTTAATATTAAGGTTGACCGCAACCCATTAAAGGAACTGAAGGGGCCATATTTATTGTTAGGCCACCATGTCACGGCCTTCGATCCCATTATCAGCAATCTCTTCTCCGGAAGATTGATACGCTACGTAACTGCTGATGCCAATTATGACAGCAAATTGAAAAGGTTCCTCCTGAATCTTGTTCAAGGCATTCCCTTTACCAAAAATGCAGCTGATTCCAGTGCAATCCGCAGGATAATGCGCCATATCAGGAAAGGGCATCCTGTGGGGCTCTACCCGGAAGGCGGGAGAAACTGGGATGGCAGTACTGATTTTATAATACCCTCAACAGCAAAACTAATAAAATTATTGAGGGTTCCTGTTTACGCCATATTTTACAAGGGCGGATACCTGAGCAAACCCCGCTGGGCCTACTATTTCAGGAAGGGAATCATGAGCATAGAGATCAGGGAGATCATCAGCGAAGATATAATAGCCCGGAAATCCATAAAGGAAATATATAAAACCCTTGTTGAAGAACTTAACTACAATGAGTTTGAGTGGCAGAAAAAGCACAGAATCCCCTTCAGGGGGAAAAGACTGGCCGAGGATATTGAAAGGCTCTTATACCTCTGTCCTGAATGCCATACCATAAACAGTATAATCTCCAGGGGCAACAATTTCTACTGTAAGTCCTGTGGGAAAGAACACAGCATAAATGAATACGGTACAATTGAAGGTTCCTCCCACTTCAGCGATACAGTAGCCTGGAACAGATGGCAGATGTCCCAGTTACCTGGGATAATAGAGAGAGGTTTCATCTTCTCCAATCCACATATAAGCCTGGAGAAAATAGAAGAAAGCAGAGAAAGATTTGAAGTTTTACTCGTACTTGAACCGGATAAATTGACAATTGAATACAATGACAATCGGAGAGAGGTTATTGCTACTCATGCCATATCCGGCCTTAGTATCACATTCCTGGATATGGTGGAGTTCTTTGCAGGCGGCACGAAATACAGATTCACATTTGAACCGAAGAGACATATGTCGGTAAAGCTATTCTACGACTTACTGACAAAAGTTAAGGAGGATAAAAAATATGAATTCTGATTGGGCTGTGGTCATTAATATTGCCTTTATTTTTGTAGTAACCTTTATTGCCAAAATTATAAAGGAGAAGCTGGGCATATTCAGGACGATTATCGTACCTACTGCTTTACTGGCAGGCTTTATCGGCTTATTTATCGGACCGGAAGTTACAGGATTGATAAACTTCGATACTGCACTATATGAAAAGATTGTCTTCCATTCCATGGCCCTTGGGTTCATAGCATTGACTCTGGCAGAAAAGAAAACAGAACATAAATCAGATACAGTAAAATCCGGACTCTTTATTGTCGCCACCTATTGTTTCCAGGGAGTTGTAGGCATGTTAACTGTCTGGGGACTGATCTACACCTTTAAACCGGATCTCTTTGCCGGCCTGGGGTTGATGTTACCTCTGGCTTACGGCCAGGGGCCTGGCTTTGCTTCATCCATCGGTTCATCCTGGGATGAGGTGCTACCCTATGGATTTGTTAACCAGTATGGCCTTACCCTGGCCACTGCCGGGTTTCTGGTGGCCGGTCTCTTCGGAGTCTTTATGCTGAATTATTTTGTCAGAAAGTATAAGATACCTGTGGCCAGACTAAACCAGATAAAGGGTTTGCAGACAAAAGAATTATCCATCTCTTCCGTACAGGAAATAAACTTTTTTGATATGCTTACTGTCCAGTTTGTCTGGATTGCCATCATATATCTGGCTACCTTCATAGTCATGCAGGGGGCAGGTATTCTTTTATCCCTCTTTGGGACCATCGGAGAAACCATTGCCAGCCTTGTCAAGGGATTTAACTTCCTGTTTGGTATTCTACTGGCCATGTTCTTTAAAAAGATTATTCTTTTCTTTTCCAGGAGGGGACACAGGGCAGAGCCACTGCTGGATTCCTATTTATTGAATAATATCTCTTCTCTATTTTTTAATATAATGATAACTGCTTCCATAATGGCCATCTCCATCCAGACAATCCGGGAGTACTGGGAACTCCTGCTGGTGGTAGCCATTGTAGGAGCCTTTACGACCTATTTCTTTACCATCTGGCTGGGCAGAAGAATGTTTTTAAATAACACAACCCATTACATACTGGCCATGTTTGGTATGCTTACCGGCACGGCCTCAACCGGCCTGGCCCTCCTTAGAGGTATTGACCCGGATCTGAAGACCGATGTGGCCAAAAACCTGGTACTGGGCAGTGCTGTGGCAGCACCCTTGGGATTTCCTTTGATGGCCATATTGGGAATGCCCATAATAGGCTTTACCACTGGTAATCCTGTTTATAGTTACATTACTTTCATTGCCATTCTCCTATACATGTCACTCCTGATAGGGATTGGAATCATTAAAACGAGAAGAGAAAAACCTGGATCTACAAAGGAATAGATATCGTATCCAATTAAAGAAACTTCCTTTTGAGCATTATATCAGGATTGATAATAGGCATCTTGGGCCTGATGTGGTTGCCAGGAAAATTAAAGGTTTTTAGTTTGGAAGACAAGAAAGGCTGATAAGAATAAAAAGTATTAATGTATAATTTTGCACCGGTTGCAATGGTTTGTGACATAGATTTTAATGTGAAGATGGAGGGATTATGCATGACAATATCAAAAGCATGGGATTGGAATAAGGAATTATCTCCTATTTGGTTACAGCCAAGTGAGGAAAGCTACTTTATCGCACAAAGATGGAAGGACAAAGACTTTAATGAGGTTTTAGATTTTGGCTGTGGATTGGGCAGACATTCAATATTCTTTGCAAAACAGGGTTTTCATGTCAATGCTTTTGATTTGTCTCAAGAAGCAACTGAACATCTAAAATCATGGGCAAAAAAAGAAAATCTATCTATCCAGGTTAAAAATGCTGATATGTCAAAACTCCCATATGACGATAACTCATTTGACGCTATCTATGCATATCATGTTATATCCCATACCGATTCTGTGGGGATAAAAAGAATAATTAATGAAATATCAAGGGTATTAAGAATTGGCGGCGAAATATTTCTCACATTATGCTCAAAAGAATCATGGTCATACAAGGGTGCCGGTTATCCCAGACTGGATGAAAACACTGTCATTAAAACAGACGATGGTCCGGAAAAAGGTATTCCACATTTCTATGTAACACTTGATGACATTATAGATTTGCTCGCTGATTATGATATTGACAGAATCCGGCATATAGACGACTGCTATTTTGCTGGAAAAAAGCAGAACAGTAAACACTATTTCATAACCGCAAGTCTGCGGGCAAAAGGGACAAGTCTATGAACATTGGATATTTGCGCGAAATTTTATCCGACTTCGAAGAGATACATAATCCGGCCTGATCAACCTACAGGCAACTTGGGGTTAAGGCTGAAAGCAGCCCTAATACAGGAGCCGGTTCCGGTAAAACACTAATACAATCGAGGCAGAATTATTTCAATATATTCATACGGTTACCAGGGATGATATTCTATTGAAATAGGCCATGCTAAGACTAACCATCTATTCGCCTGCTTTTTATAGTTTGTGATTTAAGGAGGCCCATTAAATTGATTATAGAAACCAGTATAAATGGTGTTGATTTACAGTTTAAAACCGCGGAAAGTTTATTCTCCCCAAAGAGAATTGACAGGGGAACACTTGCAATGCTTTCGGTTTTGGACCTGAAAGAAGATGATAAAGTACTGGACTTAGGGTGCGGGTATGGCTTAGTAGGGATATATGTTGCAAAAGTGATAGGGGCTGAAAATGTAGTTATGACTGATATTGACAGGACAGCAGTAGAGGTTGCAAGGGAAAACGCGGTATTAAATGGAGTGGGCAACATTAAGGTTGTGCAGGGAGACGCATATGAAAGTATAGACGACAATGACTTTACGGTTATCCTGTCTAATCCACCATATCATATGGATTTCTCAGTACCCAAGAAGTTTATAGAAAAGGGTTTTAACAGGCTCCGCATTGGAGGGAAAATGTACATGGTCACCAAGCGGAAAGAATGGTATAAGAATAAGCTGATTTCAATTTTTGGGGGGACCAGGATACATACTATCGGTGATTATTATGTATTTGAGGCTGAAAAAAGACAGAGCTCCTATAGTAAGAAAAAGAAGAAATAGTAGTTTGCGGAGGACAAGGAGATGGAAATAAAAAAGATTGACAAGGAGTTCTCAGTGTGTAAAGTCGAGAATTACTCCCAAACTAATATGGACGCAGAGTATGTCTTCGTTGGAAAAACAGATGAGGAAAAGTCTCTGGTATGTTTGACCAAGGATGTTCCTGACAATGTGATTGAGAGGGATGACGGCTGGAAAGCATTCAGAATTCAGGGAATCTTGAATTTTTCACTTATAGGGATATTATCAAAAATCTCCGGACTGCTTGCAGATAATGGTATAGGGATATTTGCTGTATCTACATATAACACAGATTATATATTGACCAAAGCTGAAAATTATGAAAAGGCTTTACTTGTACTGTCATCTGCAGGATATGAAATAATCAGCTAAATTCCCGCAGTTCCAATTATCCGGAATTGCGGGATTCGTTATCTCTGCACTATGTTCACTCCTGAATGGTTATCCCGGACAAAACATCGTATTTTAAAACATGACTTTTGAATGCAATTAATATATATTGCTGTCTGTAAGAAGGTGGATGGAATGAACTGGATACAAAGCTTATCGAAAAGCATTCAATACATTGAAGATCATTTAACTGACAGGATAAGCATAGACGAAATTTCAAAGCAGGCTTATACTTCAAGCTCTCATTTTCAGCTGCTTTTTCATTTGGTATTTGGTATGACGATAGGCGAATATATCAGAAACCGTCGGCTGACTCTAGCAGCTCTTGATCTTCTGAAACCAGGAAGCAAAATAATCGATATTGCAATGCGTTATCAGTACGATACCCAGGAAAGCTTTTCCAAAGCATTTACACGGTTTCATGGTTTTCCGCCTTCAAAGGTGCAGCTTGATAAAATCAAGATGTTCCATCCTCTGACAATAAAAATTACCGTACAGGGAGGTTTTGAGATGTCCCGTTCT
>JBMNUR010000125.1:0-8020 GCA_050946395.1 Peptococcales bacterium | reverse complement strand
TATTTAAAAGACAAGATGAGTACTTAAATGCTATTTTTTTAGCTAATAATTTATTTAAAGAAATTCTCGTTGTTTACTTTAAGCTAAATAATGAGTGGGTTCCCAAGGATAAAAAACTCCTTGCTCAGGTTAAATTAAGGAGTGAGGAGTTAAATAATCTATGTATGAGTTTTTTAAATGAGAAAAATATAGAAAAAAAACTTACCCTCCTGGAAGGTGTGATAAAATATGTATTAAATCCTTGGGGTGGTAAACTAAAATATTGGCCTAAGGGAATTTTTCCATTAAAATAATACTGAAAAGAGGATTCAATATGGATAAGAAAAAAATCGAAAATGCTGTTAAAGAAATTTTACTAGCTATCGGTGAAGACCCCAATCGGGAAGGACTCTTAGACACACCTAAAAGAATTGCCAAAATGTATGAAGAAATTTTCTCCGGTTTAGAAGAAGACCCAGGAAAACACTTAGAAATTTATTTTGAAGAAGAAAAACATGAAGAATTAGTTTTAGTAAAAGATATTCCTTTTTATAGTATGTGTGAGCACCATCTTGTACCTTTTTTTGGAAAGTGTCATGTGGGTTATCTCCCTAAAGGAGGTAAGCTTACCGGGCTTAGTAAATTGGCTAGAGTAGTGGAAACGGTCGCCCGTAGGCCACAACTTCAGGAAAGACTGACTTGTACAATTGCCGAAGTAATAATGGACAAGCTAGAACCTTATGGTGTTATCGTGGTAGTTGAAGCGGAACATATGTGTATGACAATGCGGGGTGTCAAAAAGCCAGGCTCTAAAACCGTAACCTCTGCCGTTAGGGGGCTATTTAAAAAGGATGCCAAATCAAGAGCCGAGGCCATGTCACTGATTAATTTTGGAAGGTGAATAACATGCATTTCAACCGATTTGTCAATATTAAATGTGGTAACAAATATACCCTAAATCTTGGCACAAAGACTTATATCATGGGAATTTTGAATATTACACCTGATTCCTTTTCTGATGGCGGTGATTTTTTTGATCTGGAAGAGGCTGTTAATCATGCCCAAACAATGGTTAGCCAAGGGGCAAATATTATAGATATAGGTGGTGAATCTACCAGACCCGGACACGAAGAAGTAAATGCTGATGAAGAAATAGCAAGAGTCCTTCCGGTTGTCAAAAGGTTAAGGGAGGTTCTTGATGTACCTATTTCCGTTGATACCTATAAAGCGAAAGTTGCTGAAGAAGTACTTAAAGCTGGGGCCCACATTATTAATGATATCTGGGGGTTAAAAAGAGATCCCCAAATGGCCCAGGTTCTTGCTCAATATCAGGCACCGGTAATCATAATGCACAACCAAAATGGCACCGAATATAAAAATGATATTATGGAAGAAATTAAAAAATCCCTGGAGGAGTCCATTAATATGGCTGTAGCAGCCGGGGTGAAGAAGGGAAATATTATTTTAGACCCTGGTATTGGTTTTGGTAAAAATCCCGAGCAAAACATGGTGGTGATGGCCAGGCTCCACGAATTAAATGAACTGGGGTATCCTTGGCTTTTAGGAACTTCCCGAAAGTCAATGCTTGGAAAAATATTAGATTTGCCTCCTAAAGAACGAGTAGAGGGTACAGTTGCTACTACTGTTATGGGTATTATGCAAGGGGTTGATATTGTTCGAGTACATGATATCAAGGAAAATTGGCAAGCTGTTAAGGTTACTGATACCATAATTAGAAATTATAAGAGGTAGCATTTTTATGGATAAGATTCTTTTAAAAAACCTTAGTTTTTATGGATTTCATGGAGTTTTAGCTGAGGAAAAGACTCTCGGCCAAAAATTTTTTGTGGACGTTGAATTACAATTAGATTTAAAAAAAGCAGGACTTACCGATAATGTTGTGGATACTGTTAGTTATGCTGACATATATCAATTGGTAAAGGAACAGGTAACAACTAAAAACTATAATTTACTTGAAGCATTGGCGGAAAATATAGCGGGTAAGATTTTGACCCATTATGAAAAAGTAAAAGAAGTAGTAGTGATTATTAAAAAGCCGGAAGCTCCTGTTCAAGGAATATTTGATTATTTTTCTATTGAAATAAGGAGAAAAAGAAATGGCTAAGTCTTATTTAAGTTTAGGTAGTAACTTGGGGGACAAAAGACAAAATTTAGAAGAAGCCATTAGAATGCTAAAAGAACATAAGCAAATAAAGGTGATCAAAATTTCTTCATTTTATGAAACTGAACCTGTTGGGTTTAAAGAGCAAGATTGGTTTTTAAACATTGCTGTTAAAATAGACACTTCCTTAAAGCCCTATGAACTTTTGGAATATTGCCAGGAAATTGAAGAAAAATTGCAACGAAAAAGAATAATTAGATGGGGCCCTAGGTCCATTGATATTGATATTTTACTGTATGAAAACTTTACCTCTCAAGATGAAAAATTAATAATACCCCATCCTAGAATGCTAGAGCGAGCCTTTGTTTTAGAGCCACTTTTGGAAATTGAACCGGATTTAGTACTTGACGGTATCCCTATTTACCAAATCTTAAAACAACTTAAGGGTGAAAAAGTAAAAAGGATAGATTGAATGGGATTTAGGGTGTTAAGTCCGGTGTTAATTTTTCATTTAATATGATATTATTAAAATTGTTTTTAAATGGTGCAAGATAAACGAAAGCCTGTGTCATTACGATGAAAGAAATAGCTATTCTGTCATCGCGAGGAGCGATAGCGACATGGCGATTTCGGTTCTGGAGATAATCCCCTAAAGGCGGGATTGTCACTAACGCTCGCAATGACACGTAGTGGCAAGTTTCTTCGTAACAGCGAGTTGTTTTTCGCGCCCACTCGCTCACGAATAGACGAATAGACCAATAGGCGAATCGAAGAATTGAGGAAGTGATTTTTTGACTAATAGTAATGTTCATCGTATAGAGGTAAATGATAAAGAAATAATTCTCATTGGTACCGCCCATGTTTCACCTAAAAGTGTTAGTGAAGTAAAGGAAGTAATTTCAGAAGAGAAACCTGATACAGTTTGTATAGAATTGTGCCAATCTCGTTACCAATCTATTTCAGATGCTGACAAATGGAAAAACATGGATATAACTAAGGTGATTAAAGAGGGCAAGGCCATGGTGCTTTTAATTAACCTAATTTTATCATCCTATCAAAAAAGATTAGCTAAACAGTTTGGTATCCAACCTGGTCAAGAAATGATTCAAGGGATTGAATCTGCTAATGAACTAGGAGCTACCTTGTGTTTGGCTGATAGGGATATTCAAACTACCATGCTTAGATTGTGGCGAGGTATTGGTATTTGGGGGAAATTTAAGCTTTTTTTTCAGCTTATTTTAAGTATGTTTGAGGACGAAGATATTACTGAAGAAGAACTGGAAAAATTGAAAACCCAGGATATGTTAACCTCTGCTTTAAATGAATTATCGGAGTCTTTTCCTCAATTTAAGTCTATTTTAATTGATGAGCGGGATAAATATTTGGCTCAGAAAATAAAAGATGCTCCTGGCAATAAGGTTGTTGCTGTTTTAGGTGCTGGACATATCCCCGGTATAAAAAAGGAAATTCTCAACAATCAAAACCTAGGGGAACTATCTCAAGTCTTACCCGTTTCCAAAACAGCTAAGATTATTGGTTGGAGTATCCCGGTAATTATTATTGCTCTCATACTTTCCACTTTTTCCGTTAATAAAACTGCCGGCATTGACCAGATAATAAGCTGGGTCTTGTGGAATGGTTCATTATCCGCTTTAGGTACTCTTTTAGCTTTGGGCCATCCCCTTTCTATACTCACTGCTTTTCTTGTAGCACCGATAAGTTCATTGAGCCCGGTTTTAGCGGCAGGTTGGTTTGCAGGATTAACTGAAGCCGTAATTCGAAAACCAAGTGTTCAGGATTTTGAAAATCTATCCGAAGATGTTAATACCTTCAAAGGTTTTTGGCGCAATAAAGTAACTCATATTCTTTTGGTTGTAGTTATGGCCAATCTAGGTAGTACAGTGGGTACCTTCGTAGGAGGGGCAGATGTCATCAGACAATTTTTAAACACATTTTTTGTATAATAAAAGGGCCTAAGGCCCTTTTAAAGTTTAAGTTCGGAGTCCATAGTCCAATAGATGCTGAAAGATGCACAATCCTTCCCAAGTATCACTACAATTACAATGTTGGTGTTGATTTAGAAAGCCACAAGCTGGACATTCTAGGTCATAAGCTTTAGAACAAGGGCAGTTGTCAGTTGCAATATCTAGGCAAACTTTTTTAGCAGCCGCACAACTCATGCTATCTCACCTTCTTTTTAGAATGATGTATTCTAACATATGCTTTTAGTTTGAAAAAGGTGAAAGATTTTGGGTGTAATATTTTAGGTCTGTGCTCAGTGCCTAGTGTCCAGTGAGCATTTTTCTTTGTTCTGTAGCTACAGTAGCTACGGGGCATTGCCCCTATCTCAGCATTACTTGTTTGGAAAATCTTCTGCCTGTTGCACACCAATTTGCAAAGTGCTCACAATTATTGAAGATAAAATTATAGCCACCAAAGTCCTTGCCCACTTGACTTAGTGCTCTTTTTACAACGTCATCTTTACTAAATGCATACTTAACATCTTCCGCGATAATCAATTCACCTCCCCCCAGGAATTTGTTCATGGATGTTCTTTGAATCCAAGCAGTTTTTTGTATCAAAAACTGGTCTCCGCGAAAGTGAATTGCTGTCCCATCACCAACATCTATTCCGTAATGTCTATAACTGGGAAACCCATCCTCAAACTGCTGCCAAAAAATGCGTTTTGGGAAGTCTTTATAATGTTCGAAAGCTAATTTTTTCTCCTGTTTTTTAAGAAGTCGTACAACATAGATTACGTCGCCTTTCATTATCCTCGCTCCTTGATTTGAGATACTACTATTAATGTATGAATAAGTATCCCAAAGAGTTTCCAAACTTGTTAGATTTTCAGCCATGATTTGCTTGTAATTTTAACTTTTCCTGTTAAACTGTACTTCAATAGGCACGGAAAGGTTTAAAAAAAGAAGGCCTTTTTGACCTTCTCGCCTTAATACCTTGTTGCAATAATTTTTTTCTCCAGTTCAATTATTTGAGCTTTTTGCTCAGGATTTAGTTTATCAAATATTTCCTTTCGATATTTTTTACTTAAAACACGCTTGTTTTTGGTGATTTCTTGTTTAATATCAGTCCAAGATATTTTTTTCCTTCTATAAAATAAATCAAAATCAACTATCCGGGTTTCATCCTCAAGATATTCTAATCCTAGAAGGATCTTTTTTATATATTGGGGATCATGGAAGGTAAAAAAGTGGATACGATAAACCTCAATAACGTTAAAAATTAAAGCAGTATCTTGTCCCCAAGATTCCCCGAGAATAATTCCCAACTCTAAAAATTCAATTATTTTTATAAGTCGTTCATAATGCAGTATATATTCTTCATATTGATCATAAATTTTAATTTCTAACTCTTGCCAATGACTATTATTAAGACCTTGATTTAGGTATTTAAGACCATGGATTCCTAGGTCGCGGCGTAGTTCTGAATACTTTCTCTCAATAAAAAGCGTAACTGGATATAATTCGCAAAGGCTGAGTTTTTGATTAAGGGGACTGTGAGTTAGGGCGAGAATGGTACCACTATTATGTTGGTCCCACATTTCCAAAAATGAGCCTGTTGTGGAGGAACCATAATTTTTTTTAAGTTCCTGGATAACCTTTCCTAAATCACCGAAGGCTCTCATAATTAAAGTTCGAGGTGCAATTCGGGCACGGTTTACACATGAACATATTTTTTTGTTAAGAATTGTACATAAAACCACATCGCAATCTTCATGGATTAAATAAAAATATTTAACCTCATCGTGGTGTACTATATCTGTTAGCTTTTCTACAATAAAAATTATTGTATGATCTTCTGTGGAATTTTCAAAAGCTTCCTCAAATGTGCATGGTAAAGTTTGAAACAAGTCATTAAAACAACCTATTAATTGTTTAGGTTCGCCACTTTCAATGATTAATATTTTAGGTCCTCTTCTTATTAACGGTAGCATCTGAGTCCTTCCTCCTTTAATTTAAATCCCAAACTTAAATTTTCCTAATCTGGCATCATTAGTTCCTAAGGGATAAGGTAGAGCAAAGACATGACCAGAATAAAGTGTAATAATATTGATACTTTCAATACCATTCAGAAAAAGCATACCTTTATTTAATGAACTTTTGGGAACAACATCGTGTCCAAAAAGGTTGTATTTTACTTGGGAATTTACTAAGTCTTCGTGGTAATGGCTGGCTTTTATTTCTATATTATTAATGTTAATTACTTGGTTTTGGGTTAAAATAATACTTCGTCTACTTGCCATTTCTATGATTTCCAGATCATCATGATTGCCAGGAGTGATATATATTTTTTGGGCGGTAGAACCTTCTAAAATATTCAATAAAGAATAAACCCCATCTTGGTATTCTTTAAGTTTATTAGGGCGAATGTCAAGCTTAATATTGTCAACAAGATCCCCTGTATGAATAATATATTGAGGTTCTAGTTTTTTTATGATTTTGGCTAAAGAAGAATAAAAAACTGTGGGAGTGTCAGAAATATGTAGTACTTTTGGTTCTGGATTGCTAAGTAGTTTCTCGGATAAGTAGATACTTCCAAAGGCAAAAAAAAGACTTGCTTTAATTTTTTCCATGTATTTTACTTCCTTTTTATATCTAATTGCATCTATTATAATGAAAATGTGTCTTATTGAAAAGTAATTTAGTGAAATATGCTATTGAAAGGTGAGGATAGTGAAAACAATCGGTCTAATTGGTGGCATGAGTTGGGAATCATCGGCGGTATATTATCGATTAATTAATGAAAAAGTACAAGAAATTTTAGGCGGCTATCATAACGCCCGGAGTTTGATGTATACTGTGGATTTTGCGAGAATTGCCAAGCTCCAAGAGGAAGGTCAGTGGGAGAAAATTGGGGAAATAGTCATCACAGCGGCACAAAAACTTGAAGATGCAGGTGCTGAATTTTTAGTTATTTGTACAAATACTATTCATAAAGTTGCCGAAGATGTGGAAAACGCACTTAATATTCCCTTACTACATATTGCCGATACCACAGGTAAAAGTATAAAAATGCAAAGGCTTAACACTGTAGGTTTATTAGGAACAAAGTTTACCATGGAAGAAGATTTTTATAAAGCTCGCTTGGGAAAAAAATTCGGAATTAATGTGATAATACCTTCCAATAAAGAAAGAGAAATTATTCATGAGACTATTTTTAAAGAATTGGTACTAGGTCGAATTGAACAGTCATCCCGGGAAAAGTTTAAAACAATTATTAATAATCTTGCCCAAAAGGGGGCAGAAGGAGTAATCCTAGGTTGTACAGAAATCCCCCTGCTTATAAAAGAGGAGGATAGTCTAATTCCTATATTTGACACTACTTCGTTACACGCGGAAGCTGCTGCTTATTATTCGTTAACTGATACTGCACAGTTTGGGAATGCCTCTGCCTTAGCTATTAATATTAACGAAAAACTTTAGTGTTGGTCAGTAAGCTAAATTCTACAAGTCTATGAATTTGGGTTATATGAGGGCGGTATAAACAACCAGCCCTTTAATTTCCCATAACCAGAAAGTTTTTTAGTAATACTTATTTCAGTTTTTAAAAACTTATCTAACATTGCAACTAAATCAGGATGTTGCATTTGCAACATGGATTGAGTTTGTTTGGAAACGAAATTTTGAATACCCATATAAATTATTCGAAACATAAGTTCATCTCGGAGTATCTCAGTATTTGAAGGAGTATTGATTGATTTAGGGGGCCTAGGGGGTAAAGGTATTCCATATTTATTTAATTCCTTTTCTATTTGGGTTATCTCATCACTTAATGTTTTCATTCCAAGTGCTAGAATAGCTTTAAATTCTATATCATTAGCAAAGTTTTGAAAGATTTCTGTCAACTCAAAAATATCATATCGTTGAGTTAAATGCTGCCATAATGCAAATGCTTCAC
>JBMNUR010000124.1:0-8036 GCA_050946395.1 Peptococcales bacterium | reverse complement strand
TTGGACCTCATTACAACGTAAAAACTTTAAAAATTCATAAACTGCTTGGGTTCTGAATTTCTTTTCGTGATAAATTACCATAAATTGACGTTCAAATTTAATTTCATCTATTTGCACTGTTGCCAATTTATTTTGTTTAAGCATCTCTTGTACCGTCCATTTTGAGACAATTGCTACACCCAAACCATTATTTACAGCTGCCTTTATTGCAGTAGTACTTCCTATTTCAATTATAATATTTAATTTTTGGGGGTCAAAGCCAACCTTTTTAAAAGCACTTTCCATGATATGTCTTGTTCCGGATCCTTTTTCTCTTGAAATAAAAGGATATTTACTTAACTCAAAAATCGATATCTTTTTATTTATTGTCAAAGGATGACCTATAGGTGCTATTAAAATTAACTCATCATCCAGAAACTTCTCTTTAATTAAGTCCTTTCCGTTTACTGGACCTTCCACCAGTCCCACATCCAGC
Source organism: Peptococcales bacterium (assembly GCA_050946395.1). Lineage (GTDB taxonomy): Bacteria > Bacillota > Peptococcia > Peptococcales > BICA1-8 > JBMNUR01. The sequence continues at coordinate 7,561 of JBMNUR010000124.1, read as the reverse complement.
GTTGTATCTTGAATTCTTGATTCAATATCTCCTGTATTACCAATAATAAGGCTTACATCTACTTCTGGATATTTTTTTTTAAAACACCCTACTACATAAGGTAAAATATATTCGCCAATAGTGGTACTAGCGCCAATTAAAAGTTTACCTTTTATATTACCTGTAAGCTCTTGCATTTCTCTTTCTAGCTGAGCTTGAAGTACACTTAATTCATTGGCATATTTTAAGAGAAGTTCACCTGCTGCAGTTAGAGTTATATTTCTATTTACTCTGTCAAACAAAACAGTGCCATAATATTGTTCTAACATTTGTATTTGAAAGCTAACTGCCGGTTGGGTTAAGAAAAGGGATTTTGCGGCTTTGGAAAAATTCCTTTTTTCAGCTACTGCTAGAAAAATCTTAATGTTATCATTAAGCATTTTCAAGCCCCCCATTTTATCAAGTGATTCTTGGCTTTAGATGGAGTTTACCTAAGAAAAATACATACCCCACACTGAAGCTTGGAAGAACTTACGCCCCAGAGCACCTTCTCTTGCCCTAAAGGCAATTCACCTTGTCCATACAGTGGACACAAAGCTTGCATAACAAGCTAACTTCCATGTCCAGAGACGTAGCAGCCGTTATCTCCGCTCTGGGGACATCTCTACCTAAAATGAAACCTCAAAAGGTGTCCCCTTTCCTAAATAGAATTGGAGGTCTTATGGCTGTTAGTCTCGCGATAAAATTTTCTTATGATAATCATTCTCCATCCGTTATCGATTTTCCTTCCTGGGGGGAGTGAATGGTATAATTTTAAATAAATTCTCCTAAAACAACTTCCTCACAAAAATCATATTCCTTAAGTTTTACAAGAATTATTTCTTTTCGGGATGTAGGAATATTTTTCCCTACAAAGTCAGCTCTAATCGGTAACTCTCTATGACCACGATCAATTAAAACAGCCAGTTGGATAGCTAATGGTCTTCCCAAATCAATCATTGCATCTAAAGCAGCTCTCACTGTCCGACCTGTATAAAGAACATCATCTACTAAAACTACCTTTTTTCCGGCAATACTAAAAGGTATCTCTGTTCCGTGAACAATGGGTTGGTCACTAGAAGTAGTTAGATCATCACGGTAAAGGGTTATATCAAGTTTACCAACAGGTACTTCAGTGCCCTCAATTATTTTTATCTTCTCTGCTAATCTTTCCGCTAGAGGTACTCCTCTTCTTCTAATTCCTACTAAAGCTAAATCACTAGTTCCTTTGTTTTTTTCAATAACCTCATGAGCAATTCGAGTCAAGGACCGATTCAATGCTTCTTTATCCATAAGAAGTGTCTTTTCTTTAATATTTTTCTCCACTATAATCCTCCTTACGACAATTAGTTAGTATATTATGGAAGTGTTCTGGCAAATCCGCCTGAAAAGATAATTTTTCTTTCGTACGGGGATGTTCAAACCCAATTAAAAATGCATGTAAAGCTTGCCCTATAAATCCTAAAGTATCTCTTTTAGTAAATCCATATAAAGGATCACCTACTAATGGATGATTAATATATGCCATATGCACTCTAATTTGATGGGTTCTGCCCGTATCTAGTCTACATTCTAAAAAGGAATGTTGTGAAAATCGTTCTTTTACAAGATATTTAGTGATGGCACTCTTGGAATTTTTTAATGTTACCGCCATTTTTTTACGATCAGTTGGATGTCTCCCGATAGGGGCATCAATAATTCCTCCTGGTTCGGTAACTACTCCGTGAACTAAAGCTAAATAAGCCCGCTCAACACTATGCTCCTTAAATTGCAGGGCCAGGTTTTGGTGACTAATATCATTTTTAGCTACCACTAATAACCCGGAAGTGTCTTTATCAATTCGATGTACTATCCCTGGTCTAAGCTTACCATTAATCCCAGATAAATCCTGACAATGAAATAATAAAGCATTTACTAAAGTACCTGAATAGTTTCCAACAGCAGGATGAACTACCATATCAACAGGTTTATTGACTACTAATAAATCATTATCCTCGTAAATTATTTCTATCGGAATATCTTCCGGCATAATCACAAGGGGTTCAGGGTCTGGTAGGATAACCTCGATTAGATCATTTTCTTTAAGGCGGTAATTAGCTTTTATTTTTCGACTATTTACTTTAACCATTTCCTCGGAAATCAATTTTTGGATATAAGAACGAGAAATATCTGGTATGTTTTCTGAAATGAAAAGATCGATGCGTTGTTCTTGTTCTTCCTCGGAAATGATAAACTTAAGTTGTTCCATTAGAGTTCCTCCCCGTGAAAGAGAAGTTGGTAGGCTATATAAATCATACCCACAACAATAGCCGAATCAGCCACATTAAAAACCGGCCAAATCCGAAAATCAAAAAAATCTGTAACTGTTCCCACTCGTAAACGGTCTATGAGATTTCCAATAGCCCCACCTACAACCATTCCTAGGGCAATTCGCAATAATAGGTGTTCCTCTTTTATTTGATGATAAAAATAAATAACAGCAATTAAAATAATTGTTGTCGCAACAATAAAAAACACTCTTTGATTAGCTAGTAAGCCAAAAGCTGCACCAGGATTTTCAATATAAGTTAGATGAAAAATATTAGGGATTAAAGGTATGCTCTCATAAATAGTCATTGAACTTTTAACCAAAAATTTAGTACCTTGGTCAATCAATAGAACTAATATTGCTGTAAACCAAAAAAACAATAGCCAGTCACTCCCTCAATTACAAAAATTTTCTCTGCATAATAATTTTAACATAAAAGAAAGTCTTTAAAAAGCCAAGCTTAATCGGCTTGGCTTGAGAGTGTAGACAAACTCCATATTTATCAACGTTACGCTAGCTCAGACAATTTTATTGTGAATGAACTCAACGGCTTCAGGAATTAGCAAAACTCACCTTCGGTTCAAACAGTTGCTAATTCTGGTCTTCAGCCGTCTGCGTTCTTTTTATCTAAACTCGCCAAATGCTTCACTTATGATAAAATTATATGGATTTTGTTATGAATATCTTTGTCAGCAGGCTGAAGCCAAGCTTAATCAGCTTGGCTTTTCAAAGCGTGTTTCAATTACTTTCACCCATAAAGACGGATTAGAAACCGTAAAAGAAAAATCATTAATAAATATACTCTGTTGTACAGTAATATAGAACTTACCGGAAGATAAATGAGCTAGGTCGATATACATTGCTGATACCTGAGCCAAATTTGATGATTTTTCCTGTAAAATTGAAGTGAGTCGGCTATTGTTGAAATCTATTATTTTTTCTTCACTTTTAACTCTAATAATCTTTGTCAGGGGAAACTGAAAATCAATTAGATTGTTATAAACAAATACTATTTTTTCTTTTGTTAGAAAAAGTTTGCCAACAACTTCTTCACTTCCGGTATGATATTTAACTTTCCCTTCAGCTAAAAGAATATGGTTTATTCCGAGATCTTCAGCAGTATTTTTTAGACAAATATCAGAGAAATAAGGTTTTAAAAAAACAAACAAAAAAGTAAGTGTTCCGATAATTAAACCGGAATAAAGACTAATAAATGCTACGCCAACAAGCCCTAATAAAGGTCCTAAGGAAAAAGCTAATATTTGCATGAGTAAGCGATCGGAATATAAGTACATTTTAACTATTCTTTATCATGAACATCGGGAGGTACACTCTCATCATCTAGTCCTTCAAAATCTTGATAAAAATGACCGTCCTCATCTTTATAAACAGGTATTTGTTCATATCTTTCAACTATACCTACATCCTCATCATAATCATAATAAATATTATTATAATTTAATCCACTGCCAATATCACTAGGTGATTCAGATGTTCCAAATTTGGCAACAGCTTGCCAAGAATCCTCGCCATCGAATTCATTTAGATCAATTCCTTGCCCTAATTTATTATCAAAAGTATTATTACTTTCCCCTCCAAAGGGAGGCATAATTACCTGTTCTTCAATTGGTCTTCTGGCTTTTAAATTATAATGAGAGCCTTCTTCCCAATTTTCTTCCCTACATTTTACACACATAGTAGTTAAGGGTATAGCTTCCAGTCTTTCCTTAGGTATAGGTTTGCCACATTTATCACAAATGCCATAAAGACCTTTTTCTAACCTTTCTAAGGCATCTTCCACCTTTTCTATCTGTTGTAAAGCATAAATTTTCGAGCCTAGATCTTTACCTCTCTCAAAAGTTTCACTACCTACATCACCAGGATGATTATCATACATGGATAATTCGGGTATTGAAAACCCCATGGGGTCATTTAAACCTTTGTCCAATGAATTAATAAACTCGGTATATTCTTTTTTGAGATTTTCCAATTTTTCTTTATAAACTTTCCTATCTTTGGTCATAGTTTCCTCCTTAGTATTTAGGAACTTGTGCATTTTGCTGTACCATCCTAACTATGTCTGCAATAAAATCACTGATGAGGGGTAATTTAAGTAATATTAGTTTTTGCAGGAGGTACAAAAACATTGCAAAAAGAATCGAAAACCCTATAGCCGTTCCCAATCCTCTGGCTATCCCCGAAATAAAGTTTATCCAAAGAAGTTTTTTAGGGTTATTCAACAACTCAACATATTCAGCTAATTTCATTTTTTCCAGATCTAGGGATAGTTTTTTTAATAATCCTTCTAACCTTTTAGTAGTGTTTAGCATCAAAAATCACTCCTCATCGTTGTCATTTTCCCCTAATCAACGTTCGTATATACGTCGATTCTTTTTTTCGCCGACTCGTCTATTCGTCGGTTAATAAAAAAACCGCCCAAATTTGGACGGTAATTAATTAAAAATCAATATTATGTATCGATGGTCGGTAGACTATAGTCTATGGTCTATCGTCTATGACTGTAGTTTTTTGTTATTAACCTAGCAGAACACAGTGGAGTGAAACCTTTTACTAATTATTCAATGCATGGATAGGTGCTGGTATGCGCCCACCTCGTTTAATAAAGTTTTCGGAACTAAATTTATTAACTGGCATAATAGGAGCATGTCCTAACAATCCTCCGAAGACTACCACTTCTCCTATTTTTTTACCAGGTACAGGAATAATCCGAACTGCAGTTGTTTTTTTGTTGATCATGCCAATTGCTGCTTCATCGGCAATTATTGCTGACAAAGTAGCAGCAGTAGTATCACCTGGTACGGCAATCATATCTAAACCAACAGAACAAACACAGGTCATAGCCTCCAATTTATTAATATCCAATGCTCCCGCTTCTACAGCTTCAATCATTCCCGCATCTTCACTAACAGGTATAAAAGCACCGCTTAGACCACCAACATAAGAAGAAGCCATTGCACCACCTTTTTTAACAGCATCATTAAGCATGGCTAGGGCTGCTGTAGTACCATGTGTACCACATCTTTCCAGACCCATTGCTTCTAGAATACCGGCAACACTGTCACCGATAGCAGGTGTAGGTGCTAAAGATAAATCAACTATACCAAATGGCAAGCCTAACCTTCTGGCTGCTTCCTTACCTACCAGTTCCCCCATTCGGGTAATCTTAAAAGCAGTTTCCTTTATCCTAGTGGCTAATACTCCGAAAGAAATATCAGGATTTTGTTTGACCACATTTAACACAACTCCGGGCCCGCTAACACCTACATTAATGACTGCTTCCGGTTCCCCAACACCATGAAAAGCTCCTGCCATAAATGGATTATCTTCGGGAACATTGCAAAAAACGACTAACTTAGCACAACCTAAACCCTCTTTTTCTTTAGTAAGCTCAGCTGTTTCCTTAATTATTTGTCCCATTAATTTAACTGCATCCATATTAATGCCGGCCTTTGTAGTTGCTACATTGACGGATGCACATACTCTTTCCGTTTGAGATAAACTTTCAGGTAAGGAATAAATTAATTTTTCATCACCTTTAGTCATACCTTTATGGACTAAGGCCGAAAAACCGCCGATAAAGTTTACTCCTACTTCCTTTGCCGCGTTATCTAAACTCATAGCAATATCTGTATAGTTATCAGCTTCACAAGATTCTGCAACTAAAGCAATAGGTGTAACAGAAATTCTTTTATTAATAATGGGAATGCCATATTCACTTTGAATTTCTTCGCCAACTTTAACTAAATTTTCCGCTTTGTGAGTTATTTTATCATATATCTTTTGACAGGTTCTTTTTAAGTCGGAGGTTGAGCAATCTCTTAATGATATTCCCATAGTAATAGTACGAATATCGAGTTTTTCAGCCTCCACCATCCTAATCGTTTCCAGTATTTCTTCTGTTGTTATGGAAATGGGCATAAATTTTCCCTCCTTTAAATGCGATGCATAAACTGAAATACGTCTTCATGCTGAGCTGAAATTTTAACCCCGATTTCTTGCCCTTTATTAATTAATTTCTCTTTTAAAGAATTAAAATCAACTGTAGACTCAACAATATCTACAATCATAATCATAGTAAAGAATTCCTGTAGAATAGTTTGGCTTATATCCAAAATGTTAGCATTATATTCTGCTAAAACATTAGCTACCTGTGCTATGATACCTACTTTGTCCTTACCTACTACAGTAACAACTATGCGCGAGTTCTCCTTTTTTTGCATCAAAAGCTTCCTCCTTTGTTTTGTATTTTGCATTAAACATAGTATATTCAACAATATCCGATAAATTCCTGCATTTTATTTAGGAAAATCCCTTTTCAGGAATTTTCCTAAACTACAGTAGTTACAGAATGAAGGGACCTTGGTGGTTCAAATGTAAGCATGTTTAAATGAGCACAAAAAAGCCGGTTCTGTGTGTGAGAACCAGCTTTTTCGCGCCCACTCGCCCACGAGTAGACATATTTACGAACCTAGCCTTTCTTACTCCATCGAAGAATAGGCTTGCGGGCTGCTGTTGCTTCATCAAAACGTGATACATGAGTAGTATGGGGTGCTTCATGTAAAAGCTCAGGATTTTCCAAAGCCTCTTTGGCAATTTTAATTAAAGCCTTGCAAAAATCATCTAGAGTTTCCTTGCTTTCTGTTTCCGTTGGTTCAATCATCATTGCTTCTTCCACAATAAGGGGGAAGTAAATTGTGGGTGGATGAAAACCGTAGTCTATTAGCCTCTTAGCAATATCCAAAGTATGAACACCTTTTGCCTTCATCTCTTTAGTGGGACTAATAATAAATTCATGTTTACATACTTGATCAAGTGGTATTTGATAATAATCTTTAAGGAGGGCCTTTACATAATTAGCATTTAAAACTGCTAATTCGCTGGCCTCTTTAAGTCCATCCGCACCTAAAGCCAAGATGTAAGTAAAAGCTTTTACTACTACACCGAAATTACCATAAAAAGCCTTTACCTTGCCGATAGAATGGGGCCGATCATAATCAAAATAATATTGTTCCTGTTCACAATTATATTCCACTACCGGCTTAGGTAGATAAGGAACTAAAAAATCTCTGACACCTACAGGTCCTGAACCGGGTCCACCACCCCCATGAGGAGTGGAAAATGTTTTATGCAAGTTATAATGAATTACATCAAACCCCATATCCCCAGGACGGGCATAACCCATGATGGCATTCATATTTGCACCATCATAGTATA
>JBMNUR010000123.1:0-8148 GCA_050946395.1 Peptococcales bacterium | reverse complement strand
TTTTGGACCAGTTTGTAATGGGGTTCTTGCTGATAACAGAGTTTGGAACTGTAACTAGTGCCTGGGCAAAGGTGCGTACCTTAGTGCTTCTAAAGCCCATTTCCTCAACAGTTCCTTCTACCTGGGGCGTCTGAATCCAATCCCCTATTTCAAAGGGGCGGTCAATCATTATTGTAATACTTCCAAAGAGATTTGCCGCAGTTTCCTGTGCTGCTAAGGCAAATGCAAGGCCGCCTAGGCCAAGTCCAGTCAGAATACCTGCTATTTCGTCAAACCACACTTGAATAATTGTAATACTTCCAATAATCATTATCGTGGCCTTAAGAGCATTGGCTAAAAAAGAGGCCAGCATATCATCAAATTTTGTCTCGGTTTTCTCAGTGAAGTTTTTAAAGTAGATACTAAAAAAGTTTGCGGCTCTATAAGATGCCCAAAACAGGGTAAATAGAATCAGTGATCGGGTAAATCTACCGATAAATAACTGAACATTTGGGGAAAAATCCATAATCTGCCCCGCTAAGTAAACCCCTAATATAATAAAGGCTAAACGAGCGGGCTTTTCCACTACCTCAAGAAGATGATCATCGATATTACTTTTGGTCTTACTAGTAAATCTTTTAAAAAAGCTAACGATAACTTTAACAAATATCTGTCTTAATAATAGGGCCAAGATAATAACCCCTATAGCACCTATTGACCTCCACATGCTTTCACTAAATACAAATTGTTCAAATAGATTTAAGATGTCCTGCCAAAACCCCATTTTTTACCTCCCTAAAATAGCTTTATATAATAATTCTTCGATACATGCCTAACAAAAACCCTTCTAAAATGTAAAATTAATAAGCAAAATTTGAGGTTTAATTACGTTGCACCAAAAATGAACCCTGCCGTTTGGCGGGGTTTATTTTTTAACCAATTGATACCAAGGAAATATTATGATAGAATACAGCAATAGTCGACAGAAAGTGATAAAGCAGGAGGGAAATTGAGTGAAAAAAGTATTGTATATTACAATTATATTGATTTTTGCAACTGTTATCTTTACTTCGAATGTTTGGGCAGCTGAGACTTCACAAAAGATGGAAGCTGTGTGGATGGCGACAGTTTTTAATATAGATTTTCCCAGTACCAAAAATGACGTTGCTGCACAAAAAAATGAATTTATAGAAAAGATAGATCAGTTAAAATCTATTGGCATTAATACTGTAATCGTTCAGGTAAGGCCAAAAGCAGATGCTTTATATAAATCACAAATTAACCCCTGGTCTGATGTTCTTACAGGAATACAGGGAAAAGATCCAGGTTATGACCCTTTGGCTTTTATGATAGAAGAAACGCATAAAAGAGATATGGCTTTACATGCCTGGCTAAATCCTTATAGGGTAACCACATCAGGAACTGATTTAAGCCAACTTAGTGTTAACCATCCGGCAAGATTATACCCGGAATGGCTTATAAGCTACAAAAACTCTTTGTATTATAATCCCGAATTAGAAGGGGTAAAAAACCATATTATAGCTACTGTCCAAGAACTTATAAATAATTATGAAGTTGATGCAATTCATTTTGATGATTATTTTTATCCATCAAATTATCCACTCCCAGAAGGTGAAACAAAGGAAGGACCAGTAGCCAATAGTAGAAGACAACATATTAATGACTTGGTTCAAGGGGTAAGTCAGGCTATCAAATCAATTGATCGTAATGTTTTGTTTGGAATAAGTCCTATGGGTATCTGGAAAAATTGCACTTCTGATTCAACGGGATCAAATACAAGTGGTAGTGAATCTTACTATACTGTTTATGCAGATACTCGCACTTGGATAAAAAATGAATGGATTGATTATATTGTTCCCCAAATTTACTGGGAAACTGGGAATAAAGCAGCTGACTATGAAACTTTGGTCAATTGGTGGTCGAATGAAGTGAAGGATACCAATGTTGACTTATATATTGGCCATGGTATTTATAAGGATGTAGTGGCAAAGGAAATAGATACCCAATTAAAAATTAATCAAAAGTATTCCCTGGTAAACGGAAGCTTTTATTATGGGTTGGGAAATCTACTAGCAAATAAAGCAGGTAGCATGGAAAAAATAGTAGCCTTTAACCAATCATACCCATGGGTGCCGAGCATTAGTCCTCAGCCGGATGTTTTAATAAGTTCGTCCCAGTCCCCACTAAAAACAGCAACTGTTACCGCCAGTATTTTAAATATCAGAAGTGGCGGTGGATTACAATATTCGGTTTTGACAAAGGTACCCAGGGGTATAAAAGTGACTATTTTAAACACCATACCAGGTTGGTATAATGTTAAGTTGAAAAACGGTCAAATAGGCTGGGCCAGTGCAGACTATATCAGATTAAATGACTAAAATACTCAGGGAGATGGATGGGCGCAAAAAAAGCGGCATCCGTCTCCCTGTATTTTAGTTTTATTGTTTTTTGGTCACTTTTTTAAAAGTTAAATAAGAATAAATCGTTGTAAAAATAGTAGGTATGAAAAGTCCGGCCATTAACACAATAAATCTTATATTATCTTGGGTGAAAATAACCCCAATTAATGCTAAAATTCCTCCTAAAACCATAACTTTTGACCCCATTTGATGGGTTTTACGCCAGACCTCTTCATTGGCTAAAGTCCAAGGGTAACGAAAACCTACAAAATAGTTATGTCTTACTCTTCCCATAATATTACCCATCAGTATGAAGAGCATAGCCGCACCACAGGCAATCCACAATCCAATATCAAGTGTATAGCCTAGTGCTGCTAGGGTTGTAATAATAAACATAAATACAAAAAAGATATGAGTGACATACCTAATAAGGCGATAGGAACCAAGGAATTTTTCATAATTTTCTTTTTTGGGGTCTAATAATGGTAGTACAATAAAAAGCACATATAAGCCGATATTCAATAAAGGTAAAAAGAAAGTACCAAATTCTTTTGAGCTATATCCATCAACTTCACCTCGGGTATTCCAATGAGTAGGGACCATTTCTGGCATATAAGGATAAATTATTATTGCCGCAATTAGAGGAAGGAGTAACAATAATAGAAAGGGCCATTCTTTTTTTAGAAATTTTGTCATGTTTATTTAACCTCCTTTTTATCCATAAAGTTAAGAAATAAACTAAGTAATTCTTGGAAAACAGTAGTATTAAGTGAATAATAAATATTTTGCCCTTGGCGTTCATCAATTACCAAATTTGCTTGTTTTAAAAGATTTAAATGATGGCTTATGCTAGGTTTAGAAATATCAAAGTATTCCGCAATTTCCCCTGCGGTCATATCTCGCTCTTTTAATAAATGGAGAATTTTTCTCCTACTGGGATCAGAGAGTGCTTTAAAAATATTATTTTGATTGGACAAGTTTTCACCCCCCTTTAACAAAGTCATTTAGGCATTTAGATAAATATCTAAATGATTGATTAAATTATACATGATGGACAATAAAGATGTAAAGAGCCCTGAGCTATTTTTTTTGCTCAGGGCTCTTTTCGGAGGCCTCTGGGAAATTGTAACTATAAAAAATAGGATCGGCAACTTCCATAGGAGTTTTTCCGAGAAGATTCATTAATGAATATTTTTCCCGCAAACTGCTTTTATTTCGCCAAGTCGTTTTCGACTTCATACAAGCACCTCCTCGGTTTAGTGTTTTACAAAAATATAATTTTAATACTGGCAAGAAAAGTAAATATGTTTATTATAAAAATAATTTTAAAAAATTTAAAAATAGCTCTTGACTTTATCACTTTAGCAAGCTAAAATGATAACATGATAACAAAAAGAGAAAAGTTGGAGGGTAAAGGAAATGAAGAGAAAAAGTTTGCTTTTAATTTTAGTAGTGTTACTTGGTTTAGCCTTGGTAGTTACCGGGTGTAGTAAAAAAGAAGAACCTAAGAATGAACAACCTCAACAAGAGCCTAATCAAGCAGAACAATCAACTGGTGATGGTTCTTGGGAAAGAGTGCAAAAAGCAGGAAAAATAGTAGTAGGTTTGGATGATGGTTATCCCCCTATGGGTTATCGGGATGAAAATGGGAAGTTAATAGGTTTTGATATTGATATGGGAAATGAAATTGGCAAACGTATTGGGATTGAAATGGAGTGGATGCCCGCCGAGTGGAATTCTATAGTTCCTTCAATTCTTGCTAAAAGATTTGATGTTATCATTTCCGGGATGAATATGTGGGAAGAGCGTAAGAAACAGGTTAATTTTGCCGGGCCTTATGGTGTTTCTGGCCAAGTTATTTTAGTCGAAAATGATAACAATGATGAAATAAAAACCTTAGAAGACCTAAAAGGTAAGGTTGTTGGTACTCAGCTGGGTAGTACTGGGGAAAAGGAATTACGGGCAGTTGGTTTTACTGAAAAGGATATGAAACTTTATGACAAATTTCCTCAAGCTTTTACTGATTTAGATAATGGTCGAGTTTACGCCATAGTTATTGATGGCTTCTCATCACCAGAATGGATTAAAACCGGTAAATATAAAAGGGTAGGCGATATTATCGGTGCTGATGATAAAGAAGCTGTTATTGGGATAGCTGTTCGCAAAGAGGATAAAGAGTTACTGGATAAACTTAATGAAGCTCTCGATTCTATGAAAGAAGATGGTACTTTAACAGAACTTTCTATGAAATGGATTGGCTATGATATTACAGAAGGCCTTGAATAATTGTCTTAAAACGTTTAAGCTATAAATGTAAATACTTTAAGGGGGGGGATGACCCCCCTTATGTTTGATTTTAATGTTCTAAATGGTATCTTAGATAGGGGTGATAATAGTATGATATGGGATTGGGCATTTGTCTTTAAGATGCTACCCCTTATGATTAAAGGTGCTGGAATGACAGTAGCTTTGACAGCTTGTGCTATTACTTTTGGCTCAGTGGTTGGACTTATAATTGCTTTTATGAAGATTATTAAAAATCCCGTGTTAAATTTTCTAGGATCAATTTATACTTGGGTTTTTCGGGGTATTCCTCTGTTAGTTCAGTTATTTATAATTTATTACGCTTTGCCGGTGGTAATTGGAGTTACTTTAGACCCATTCCCGGCAGCGGTAATTAGCATAAGTCTCTGTGGCGGTGCTTATATTGCGGAAATTGTTAGGGCGGGTATCCAATCAGTAGATAAGGGTCAATTAGAGGCATCCTTTTCTTTAGGAATGAGTTATTTTCAGGCAATGCGTAGAATTATTATTCCCCAAACTTATCGTCGACTAATTCCCCCTATGGGAAACGAATTTATAACACTATTAAAAGATACTGCACTAGTTTCATCTATCTCAATGGTCGAACTAACCAGAATTGCCCAAATATACTCTGCATCTCATTTTAAACCTTTCGAAATGTTTATTACCGCAGGCGTTATCTATTTGGTCTTAACGACGTTTTTTACCGTAGTTTTTGGCAAATTAGAAAGTAAACTTGCCCAATCTGAGTAAAGGGGGAGCAGAAGATGATTAAAGTAGAAAATATCTCAAAAAGTTTTGGCTCGTTAAAAGTGCTTAATGATATTAATCTGCATATCTCCTCCGGGGAAGTTGTGGTTGTTATTGGCCCTAGTGGTTCAGGCAAAAGTACCTTGTTAAGATGCCTTAATTATTTAGAGAAAATAGATGCGGGGAAAATATATATTGATGGCAAACTTACCGGCATGAAAGAAGTTAATGGTAAGTTAAAAAAAGTACCTGCTAAAGAAATCTATAAAATGCGAGAAAATATCGGTATGGTATTTCAAAGGTTTAACCTCTTTCCCCACATGACTGTTTTGGAAAATATTATCGAAGCACCTATTATGGTGAAAAGGATTAATAAAGATGAAGCTACTAAGCGGGCTTTGATGCTTTTAGAAAAGGTGGGATTAGAAGAAAAAGCTAATGCCTATCCTTCTCATTTATCTGGTGGACAGCAGCAGCGGGTGGCTATAGCACGAGCTTTAGCTATGGAGCCAAAGATTATGCTCTTTGATGAACCTACTTCAGCTTTAGACCCGGAGTTGGTAGGCGAGGTTTTAGCTGTAATGAAGGATTTAGCCAAAGAAGGCATGACCATGGTGGTTGTGACTCATGAGATGACGTTTGCTAGAGACGTTGCCGACCGGGTTCTATTTATGGATGAAGGTAAAATCCTGGAAGAAGGTCCCCCATCTCATATTTTTACAAATCCTAATCATCCGCGGACCCGAGAGTTTTTAGCCAAAATATTATAATCAAAAGGCACCTGAGGGGTGTCTTTTTTAACGCTTACAGAAGACAACTAGACAGATAATTTATCCTCCAGAAATTTTTCGGCAATGATATCTTTGCAGGGTATTTAAAATAAATGGCGAATAATGCTAATAAAAAATTAATATTTTCACATGAATTTCCAAATCGAGACTAGGTAATTACATCAAAGTGTAGATAGCTTTACAGAGGGAAAGGGACAAAAAAATAAGGGGGAATGGTAGTGTCACAAGCACTAAAAGTCGTAACGGTTGGTAGTTCACAGGTAGTGGCTGATGAATTATTAGAAGTTGCCGGGGAAGTTTTTGCGAAAGACATCCGTGCCAAGGCGGTTGCCGTTGATAAACTTATACCTGATAAGGAAATAGAACTCTATCTTGCCTTACCTACCAGAGTGGAACAGACAGCTCAAAAAGTTCCACGAGAAAAGATAGTAAGTTTAGAATTAGTTCCTAACGCCAAATTTTATGTGCAAATAGCTAAAATAAAGGCAAACGAAGAAGTCATTATATTCAATAATAACACTGCTCAAGGTAATAAAATAAGAGAATATTGTCTTGAACAGGGCATAGATCATATAAAATTTAAAATTGTACCTTATGCTGAATGGCCAAAAGATAAGGTTATTGATGCTTTAAAAAACGCTAAATATATAGCTGGGGCCAGTACTATTGTGGGTAGTGGTGGCGAATTGAGTAAATATGCCAATTATTTGCAACCAGATGTCTTACTTATTCCAGCATATCGGATTCCCACCTTTGACTCTATCAAAGAAATTATGGGGTACATTACTTTATATAACTATCGGAAAATTTCCCGCCAGGTTTCCAATACTTGTAACGATTTAAATCAAGAAATACAAAACATATTGGCTATTACCGAAGAGGTTTCAGCATCTATTGAAGTTTCTGCGGGTACTATTGTTGATATCAGTGATAAAATGAATGAGGATACCCAAAGGGTCAATGCCACTATTAGTGCAGCCAAAGATTTAAAAGAAGCTACTGATAAAATTAGTTCTTTTGTGGAAACCATAAAACATATTTCCGGTCAAACTAATCTCTTGGCTCTCAATGCGGCAATTGAGGCTGCCCGAGCTGGTGAACAGGGTCGAGGTTTCGCTGTTGTTGCCCAAGAAGTAAAAAAATTAGCTGAAGAAAGTCGTAACTCTGTGGAGACTATACGAACACTTATGGAGGAAATTCACCATGTCGTAGAAGAGATTGGCCCAGCCCTGACTATAATTACCAATGATTTAATTGAAAACAAAAATAATATTAATAATATTGCAGCTTCTGCTATAGAAGAGAAAAAAGCAGTAAATTCAATAGCAGAAAATCTAAATAATATTAGCTCTACAAGTAAGGAGTTAGTTCAATCTATGAAGAATTTAGTAGAAGAATAACCTATATGTCGCTATTCTGTCATCGCGAGAAGCGAAGCGACGTGGCGTTCCGGTTATGGACATACCCGCGTAAAAGCGGGATTGCCACGCTTATTGGCTCGCATTGACAGGGGGGAAGAATTCCTTTACGTCTAAATTGTATATCTTTCACTTTAGAGTAACAAGCTAATTCTGAGGTGATGGATAGATGAAGAATTATGTTGAAGGCCAATTAGTAGGCCAATATCAGATGATGAATGATAAAATGAAAAAGCAACTGGAAAGCTTGGGATACCAAGTTTCGCCAACAAAATTTCGCAAGTACGGTCAAGTTGAATCAGTAGTAAACGAATTAGTTCCTTACATAGAAAAAGAAGGTATTAATACATTTCAGAATCTACACTTGGAGGAATTTAGTTCCGAAGGAAAATTAGTAGGAAAATATGAGAATGGTCGTGTTACAAGATTCGAAGATAAATAAAACAAATGTCAAGTGTTTTTGAAAATGTCTCAAAAACATCAAAT
>JBMNUR010000122.1:0-8190 GCA_050946395.1 Peptococcales bacterium | reverse complement strand
CGGTATATTATTATTAGACATGGAAAATGGAACACTAAAAAAAGTAGAATTTCAATTTGGGAAATTTAACTTTTCTTGGAATAGATTATTTTTGGTAATTATATGTGGTTTGATTCTAGGTTTTTTATTATGGCGATTTTCTCAATGATGCAGGAGGATTTTATGACAAAAATATCAAAAATTGGCCTAATTATAAATTATCATAAACGACAACCAGTACAATTAGGTAAAGAGATTATTAAATGGTTGAAACAAAATCATATTCAAGTTTTTTCTCCTAAAGAAGATGCTGAACATCTTAATTTTACGGAGGGCATAAGCCGAGAAGAATTTTGCAAAAATGTAGATGTAGTTGTGGTTTTAGGTGGTGATGGTACATTTTTAAGAGCAGCAAGATTTCTGGCTGGTTTTGAAATACCAATATTAGGGATTAATTTAGGTTATTTAGGATTTTTAACTGAAATAGAAGTTAATGAGCTCTATTTTTATTTAGAAAAAATGTTAAATGGTGATTATCACATTGAAGAACGGATTATGCTTACTGGAAGGGTTAAAAGAAACGAGGAATGGATTGGTGAGTTTTGTGCTTTAAATGATTTTGTAATAAATAAAGGTTCCTTTGCACGGCTTATTACTTTAGATACTTTCTTAGGTGATGAATTTGTGGCCTCCTATTCTGCAGATGGTATTATTATTTCCACCCCAACAGGTTCTACAGCTTATTCATTATCGGCGGGAGGGCCAATAGTCCATCCCACTTTAAATATTTGTATTTTAACCCCTATTTGTCCCCATTCATTATATGCACGGCCAATTATTATTCCCCCCGAGAAAATTGTTAAAGTACAAATTCGTGCTGTTAGTGCTGAAGCTATGTTGACAGTTGATGGACAACATGGTTTTAATTTAAAAAGTCAAGATGAAGTATGGATTGAAAAAGCTAGTTATGTAACCCGCTTGATTAGAGTTAAAGGTAGAAAGTTTTTTCAGATTATGCGAGAAAAATTAAAATCTGATGGTGGAAACAGTTATGAATAATATTTTTTCTAGTATTAGTTCTTTTACCCATAATCTAGTAGAAACAGTGGTTAAATCTGGAGACCATGTAATTGATGCAACAATAGGTAATGGTAATGATACCTTATTTCTAGCACAAAAAGTAGGAGTGAATGGTAAAGTATACGGTTTTGATATTCAAAAAATTGCCATAGAAAATACTACTTTACTTCTTAATAGCCAGGGTTTATTAGCGCAAACTAATCTAATTCACACGGGACATGAAAACATGAAGAAATATGTAACTACTTCTGTTAAAGCAGTTATGTTTAACTTAGGTTATTTGCCTAAAGGCGACCATGAAATTATTACTTTACCTCAAACAACTATAAGTGCTCTAGGTCAAGCTTTAGATTTGCTGCTTCCGAAGGGAATAATAACTGTTACAGTATATACAGGTCATGAGGGTGGCAAAAATGAAGAAAAGGCAGTGAATGCATTTTTAAAAGAACTTGATAAAAAACACTGGGATGTCTTAAAATGGTCATTTGTAAATAGAAATCAAAACGCTCCTTATTTAATTATTATTTATCGGAGAGGAGGTTTAGATATTGAAAACAAAACGTCATAAGAAGATTCTAGAATTAATACAGAATCAAATTATTAGTACACAGGAAGAAGTAGCGGAAGCTTTGAGGAATGAAGGTTTTAACGTAACCCAGGCTACTGTATCCCGAGATATTAAAGAACTTGGACTTATTAAAGTAGCTATTGGAAATGATCAATATAAATATGCTTTACCCCTAGAAGTCACTGTTTCAGAAACCAGGTTAAAATTTATGCTTAAAGAATTTGTTTTAAAACATGACCATAGCGGTAATATTATTGTTTTAAAAACTCCTCCTGGTAATGCCCAGGCAGTTGCCTCAGTAATAGACAGCGCCCATTGGAAAGAGGTAATTGGAACAGTTGCCGGGGATGACACTATTTTATTAGTAATCAAACCACAAAACAGCGTAAAGAAAATCATTGAGAAAATTAATTCTTATTTAGACTAGTAAGGTAAAGGAGTAGGTCGTTATGCTTGTGCAATTATGTATTAATGGTTTAGCTTTAATAGATAAGCTAAATATGGAATTTGATAATCGGTTTAATGTTTTAACCGGCGAAACTGGCGCAGGCAAATCTATAATCATTGATGCTGTTTCATTGCTACTGGGGGCTAGAGCTCAAAGTGATATTATCCGGGCTAAAACTGATAAAGCTCGGGTAGAAGGAGTTTTTTTACTTCCCGCAAATCATCCAGTGGAAAATACATTAGAATTATATGGTTTAAACCTAGAAGAAGAACAAACCTTAATTTTAACTAGAGAAATTTCTCTTAATGGTAAAAACACTTGTCGAGTTAATAACCGTTTAGTAACCTTAACCGTTTTTAAAGAAATTGGTAAACAATTAGTGAACATCTATGGTCAACATGATTTTCAATCTTTATCCCAAAGTGAAAATCATATTTTACTTTTAGATAGTTTAGGAAAAGATGACTTTCAAAAATTACTTTTAACTGTTGAAGAAAAATACCTTAGTTGGAAAAACATTCAAAAACAACTTGAAGACCTATTAAATACAACTAATGAAAAAGCCAAAAGAATTGATTTTTTAAAATTTCAAATTGATGAAATAACAAGCCTTAACTTAGTGGAGAATGAAGATTCAGATATTGAGAGTGAGTTATCAGTACTTAACAACTGGGAAAAGATATCTACCATTGTTAATGAAGGTTATGAGCTTCTTTATGCCCAAAATTCCGCTTATGACAAACTAAGTAAGGCTCATCTCAAACTTAGTGAAATTGTACGCTGGGATAATAGTTTTACCGAGGCTTGCAGTAACTTAGAAACTGCTGTTTATTATGTAGAAGATGCTGCCAGGGCTTTAAAAAGTTATGGCGATAATTTTAATTTAGATAGTAATAGGAAAGAATATTTACAAGAAAGAAAATTTGCAATTGATAACTTAAAGAAAAAATACGGTAAAACTATTGGTGAAATTCTAACTTATAAAAATAAGGCTGAAAATGAATTAAATGAATTAATACAAAGTGATAATTTAATTGAAGAATTACAAAATAAAGTTCAAAATTATAAACAAAGCTTTGAAAAAATGGCTCAAAAACTATCAAAGGAAAGAAAAAAAATAGCTATTCAATTGGAAACTAATATGAAAAAGCAATTGGCAGAATTAGCCATGCCTAATACGATTTTTAAAGTTCAGATTGACCCTACTTTGGAAAACAGTAGAGGAATTGATAAAGTTGAGTTTTTAATCTCACCCAATCCGGGAGAACCTTTAAAGCCGTTAGCTCGTATTGCTTCCGGCGGGGAAATGTCTAGAATTATGCTTGCATTCAAAGTAATTATTGCAAGTTCTGAAAGTTTAACAACTTTAATTTTTGATGAAATAGATACAGGTATTGGTGGTCAAGTAGTAATTAAAGTAGCAGAAAAACTTTCCCAAGTTTCCCAATATTACCAGGTTCTTTGTGTTACTCACTCGCCCCACATCGCTAGTTTTGCTCATCAACATTTTAAAATTTTTAAAATAGTAAAAGATGGTATGACTTATACCCAAATTGAAATACTTGAAGAAGAAGAAAAAGTAAATGAGTTAGCCCGAATGTTAGGTGGAAATGAAGAAATTACAATTACCCATGCCAAAGAAATGATAAGTAAAAGTAAAATGCTCTAGAGTTAGTGTTAAATAGCAAAATTTTAAGAAAGTGTTTATTTTTATCTATAATTGCATAAATCTTCTTAGCATACAAACATGATAAAAAGGTTAAATTAAATTATATAGATAAAAAAACTTTTTTTGAAGCTAGAGGGAAAGCACAGGGAGCACACAAAGGAGTGAACTAAGTGCCCAAAAGCTTCAGAAAAACGTTAGCTACTGTTTTAGTATGTCTTTTATTTTTAACTTTTTTTACACCCATTCAGAGTTATTTAGCTTTACCAACACAACAAAAAATATCAGTAGGTGATAAATTATCAATAGGTACTCAATTACCTTCTAACTTTTTAGAAAAATTCAGTATTGAAATAAGTGATGGACAAAGTATTTTAAATTTTCCGGAAAGTACCTTAAATTTTGCTAAGACATCACCAGTTGCTATAGAGCCAGGACAGGTAAATTTACAACTTAAATTATTTGGGATTATTCCATTCAAAAACATTAATATCGACGTAGTTGAAAATATTGAAGTATATCCTGGGGGACAAGCTGTAGGAGTTATTTTAAGAACTAAAGGTATTTTAGTTGTTGGACAATCCCCTATTTTAGATCAAAATGGGATTACTCATTTTCCTGCTAAAGATGCAGGAATAGAAATAGGAGACACAATAACAAAAATTAATAATATTTTAATCGAAACTGATGAACAATTAGCTAAAATTGTCAATGAAGCAGGTGCCAGTAACAAAATAGTTAATATTTCGATTAAAAGAAACAATCAAGTTTTAACTAAAGAAATAACTCCCGTTTTTTGTCAAGAAACAAAAACTTATCGTATCGGTTTATATGTAAGAGATAATGCTGGTGGGGTAGGTACATTAACTTTTGTGGACCCCTTAACCAATAAATATGGAGCATTGGGGCATATGATTTGCGATACAGAAACAAATCAGCAAATAAATATTACAAAAGGAAAATTAGTAAGGGCAGCCATTAAAGGTATTGAGATGGGAAAACGGGGAAAACCGGGTGAGAAGGTAGGAATGTTCGTAGATAACTCTGCTTTGGGTGATATTCAAGTTAACAGTTATTGTGGTATTTTTGGGTCTATGTCTTCGGAAAAGCTAGTAAATAGTCATTATCCCAAACCATTACCAATTGCATTTAGAAATCAAATTCAGATTGGAAATGCAGAAATTTTAACTGTTTTAGAAAATGAAAAAGTTGAAAAATTCTCTATTAGTATTGAAAAGATAATGACAAATAGAAATGATGGAAAGAATATGATTATTCGGATTTCTGATCCTGTTTTAATTAAAAAGACTGGTGGGATCATCCAAGGGATGAGTGGTTCTCCTATTATCCAAAATGGAAAAATTATTGGTGCCGTCACTCATGTATTTGTCAATGATCCTACCAGAGGATACGGTATTTTTATCGAAGACATGTTAAATGAAGCAGGGATTACTATTTCAAACAAAATTGGGGCTTAAGCTCCTTTTTTTATACTATTTATTTCAATACCATATATTTTTTGTTTTGTATTATAATAGATATAATAAAATAATCCCACTAAAAAGAAATCAAAAATGGACAATATGACATGAGCTAAGCTACATAGGCCCTTCTTATCGCACAGAAATTTCTAAGATGGAAGAAAAAGAGAGAAACTTGACGGAAAATAAATACAATTTTTGGGAGGATATTCTTTCATTTTTGTCGAAATCCTAATTAAATTTATTTATATAAGTAGCGAAATAGGGGGCGTATTAATGGAAACATGTACTAAATTACTAATTGCAGATGATAATAAAGAATTCTGCGATATTTTGCGTGAATATTTTAACGAGCAGGAAGATATTGAGTTAGTAGGAGTTGCCAATAATGGTGTAGAGGCATTACAAAAAATAAAACAGTTAGAACCAAACGTCGTAGTTTTAGATATAATTATGCCACATCTAGACGGAATAGGGGTCTTAGAAAGATTAAGTGAGGTAGAAGTTCGTCCGAAAGTAATAATGCTGACAGCTTTTGGCCAGGAATCTATGACCCAGAGAGCTGTTGAACTTGGTGCAGATTATTACTTACTTAAGCCTTTTGATATAGATGTTTTATCAAATAGGATAAGACAATTAGGCAGTGTTTTTGTTACAGCACCAGCAACTCGGACAGGTCCTAATGTTCAACAGGTAAATAAAGTAAATAACTTGGAAGTTGAAGTGACTAATATTATTCACCAAATGGGTGTACCGGCTCATATCAAAGGTTATCAATATCTGCGAGATGCCATTTTACTAGTTATTGATGAAGTAAGTCTTTTAGGAGCGGTAACTAAAGAACTATATCCTATGATTGCGGAAAGGTATAATACAACACCCAGTCGTGTAGAACGGGCTATTAGACATGCTATTGAATTAGCCTGGGATCGGGGTAATGTAGATATGATGAATAAATTTTTTGGTTATACTATTAATCTTGATCGTGGCAAACCTACCAATAGTGAGTTTATTGCCATGGTTGCAGATAAATTAAGACTATCATATAAAGTAAGTTAGGAGTTGACAAAATGTTTGTATCAAACACCAAAAATCTTGCAAAAATGGAAATGAAAGGACCAGGTATAATTGGTGCTACCAAACAAGTTCTAATTGGTCCGAAAGAAGGTTGGGAAGGCTATGTTATGCGCCTTATGACTTTGGATATTAAAGGAAATACCCCAAAACATTCCCATCCTTGGCCCCATATTAATTATGTAGTTAAAGGAAAAGGTACTCTTTTTATGGATGGTAAAGAATATAATGTAGAAGAAGGCGCAGTTTCCTTTGTACCCGATAATATCGAGCACCAGTACATTAACTCATCAGATGATGAAGTATTTGTATTTATTTGCATTGTCCCCGAAGAAGGAGACAAATAAAAAAGGCTCTTTGTCAACTGGTGTTGGTGAGAGACAAGAACAAAAACTTTATTAAGTAACCAAATATTATAGAGCCATAAAAAAACTTTAAGGTGATCCTTAAGGTTTTTTTTATCGAGTAAGTCATTTGATAAATTACCAAATTCAGATATACATACCAAAAAGTACATAGTACCAAGCATATAGAGTAAATCGTTTCTTTTGTAAATGTATGAGAAGAGATCTTTTTTCGAATAATAAGAAAAAGTGTGTAAAGGATGGAGAAGCACTTGATTATCAAAGGAAGAATTTGTGTAGATTCTAAAACTAAAAATCTTACTAAACGAATTCAACCAGGACAAATAGCAGTTATCTCCCATCCTGATTTAGATAAGGTTGCAGCTCAAGCTTTAGTTGAAGCTAAGGTTAAAGCAGTGATAAATGCCCAACCTTCCATAACAGGTAAATACCCAAATTTAGGTCCTGAAGTATTAGTAAAAGCGGGCATACCTCTTATTGATAATGTTGGTCTTCAAATTATGAATTTTGCTGATAACGACTCTATAGTTATTAAAGGTTCCAATATAATAATTAACAAAAAACTTGTGGCTACGGGAGAAATAATGACTATGGAAAGACTGGAAAATTTATTAACTGCAACCGAAAAAAACATTAACAATGAACTTAATAAATTTGTGAACAATACCTTAAACTATGCTCTAAAAGAAAAAGAGTTAATTTTAAATAAAATTACATACCCAAAAGTTAACACAAACTTTAAAGGAAAACATGTAGTAGTTGTTGTAAGAGGACAAGGTTATAAAGAAGATTTGGCAGCTATTAAACCTTATCTAAATGAAGTAAAACCAGTTATTGTGGCCGTTGATGGAGGAGCTGATGCTTTATTAGAATTAGGCTTTTCCCCCGATTTAATAATTGGTGATATGGATAGTATTAGTGATAAGGCACTAAAAAGTAAAGCAGAACTAATAGTTCATGCCTATTTAGATGGCAAAGCTCCCGGGATAGAAAGATTAAAAGATTTAGGATTAGATTACACTATATTTCCTGTTTCAGGAACTAGTGAAGATGCGGCTCTTTTATTAGCTCATGAAAAAGAGGCGGAACTTATTGTTGCTGTAGGAACCCATTCCAATATGATTGACTTTTTAGAAAAAGGTCGAAAGGGTATGGCCAGTACAGTATTAGTTAGAATTAAAATTGGAGCTAAATTAATAGATGCTAAAGGTGTTAGTAAGCTATACCGATCAAAAATTCATTATGGTGATCTTGCTCGTGTTCTAGTTGCAGGAATAATTCCTATTTTTATTGTGTTCTCGATATCACCACTACTGAATCAATTCTGGCGTATTTTATTACTTAAACTCAGGTTATTTATTAGGGTTTAGGAGGCTTTTACTAATGGTTATTGATTTTCGCTATCATGTAGCTTCTATTGTAGCAATATTTATTGCTTTGGCCTTGGGAATATTAATTGGTAGCACTTTAGTTGGACAAGATTTTTTGGCAAATTTAGCTGAAGAACAAAAAATTTGGATTAGTAAATT